>CAISXT010000067.1 GCA_903889525.1 uncultured Opitutia bacterium
CCTGTTCGTCGCGCAGGGCGCTGACGACGGCGAGGAGGTCGGTGCCGGCGACGCGGTAGGTCGGCATGTCCTTGCCGGCGAGGTCCTGCGTGGCAGGGACACGGGAGGTGAGCGCAGCGGCGTCCATGTCCGTGCTTAGCTGACGATTTTCGTTTCGACCGTGCGGCCGCGGAAGGTGCGACGCAACGAGCCGCCTTCCTGGCGGATCTTTTCCTGGAGCAGCATCATGCCGTCGAGGAGGGCCTCGGGGCGGGGCGGGCAACCGGAAATATAAATATCCACCGGGACGATATTATCGACGCCCTGTAGGGTGGCGTAGGAGCGGTACATGCCACCCGTGGAAGCGCAGGCGCCCATGGCGACGACCCACTTCGGCTCGGCCATCTGGTCGTAGATGCGGCGGACGACTTCAGCCATCTTGTAGGTGACCGTGCCGGCGACGATCATGCAGTCGGCCTGGCGGGGAGAGAAGCGCATCACCTCCATGCCGAAGCGGGAGATGTCGAAGCGGGAGCCGCCGGCGGCCATGAGCTCGATGGCGCAACAGGCGAGGCCCATCGGCATCGGCCAGACCGAGTTGCTGCGCACCCAGTTCACAACGGCATCGGCGCGGGTCACGATGACTTCGCCCTCCACCTTGCTGTTATAACCGAAATCGGATTTGACCATGGTCGTTGGCCGCAAGTTAGGCCAGCCCCCCATAGGGGCAAGCGGGAAGGGCTTAAAAGGGCGTTTTTATCGCTTCTAATCGGGGTCGGGTGCATTAGCAGGGGTCGGGAGGGAACCTTGCAACTAAAGCCCGAAGGGTTTGTTCTATATGATACCCCATGAAGACGTTTTTCCTCCTGCTGGCCATGCTCGGCTCGGCGGCCACCTCTTTAGCCCGCTCGCCCAACGTGGTGGTGATCTTCATCGATGACATGGGCTACGGGGACATCGGACCTTATGGGGCGACCAAGCAGCGCACCCCCCACCTCGACCGGATGGCCAAGGAAGGGATGAAGCTGACTAGCTTCTACGCCGCCCCGGTCTGCTCGGTTTCCCGCGCCCAGATGATGACCGGCTGCTACGGCGCCCGCGTCTCGGTCCCCGGGGTCTATTTCCCGGGTCAATCCGTGGGGCTAAATCCATCTGAAATTACTGTAGCAGAGAGACTTAAGGAAAAAGGATATGCCACCCAGATCATCGGTAAATGGCACCTCGGCGACCAGCCCGAATTCCTGCCCACCCGCCAGGGTTTCGACCACTACCTGGGAATCCCTTACTCCAATGACATGCTCAAGAAAAGCGCTGGCACCAAGATCCCGGTCGTCCCCCTCCTCCGTGACGAAAAAATCGTCGAGCTGATGGACGGCGACGCCCAGACCCGTCTAGTCGAAATCTATACCAAGGAGGCCGTCGACTTCATCGGCCGCAACAAGGACCAGCCCTTCTATCTCTACTTCGCCCATAACGCCGTCCACACGCCGATCCACCCGGGCGTGGCCTTCGCCAGCAAATCCCAGAACGGTCGCTTCGGCGATTGGGTTGAGGAAGTCGACTGGAGCGTCGGTCAGGTGTTCGAGGCGCTGCGTTCGCAAGGCCTCGATAAGGACACCCTCGTGATCTTCACCTCCGATAACGGCCCGTGGCTGACCAAAGGTACCGATGGTGGCAGTGCTGGTCCGCTCCGCGGCGGCAAGGGCTCCACTTGGGAAGGCGGCGTCCGTGAGCCGACGATCGCGTGGTGGCCCGGGCACGTGCCCGCCGGTTCCGTCAACGACGCCGTCGCCGGTACGATCGACCTCCTGCCGACGTTCGTCTCGCTCGCCGGTGGCACGATGCCCGCGACGCCGGTCATCGATGGCCGCGACATCACGTCGATCTTGCTCGGTCAGTCCAAGGAGTCGGCGCGCGAGGCCCATTATTATTTTTCCGGCTACGACCTGCAGGCCGTGCGTCAGGGCCGCTGGAAGCTCGCCCTCGCGCCGCAGTCTGAGGGCATGGGCAAGCAGGCGGCCAAAACCCCGCCGGGACTGCGTCTTTACGACCTCGATGCCGAGATCGGCGAGCAGACCGATGTTGCCGCGCAGCATCCCGATATCGTCGCGAAACTGAAAGCGCTCGCTGAAAAGATGTCGGCCGAAATCGGCGGAAAGACGCCGACCGCGCGTCGCCCTGCCGGCGAAGTGAAGGGCGCAAAGACGCTCTATCCTACGCTGGATTATGTTCCGAATGAGGCGAAGAAGTCTGCCGCGAAGCCCGTCGCACTCGCCCAGGCGAAGTCCGGCGACACGATCGCTGCCGCCGTTGCGCCGCAGGTCGGCCAGAAAGCCTTCACCGTCGCCGTCGCCGTCGAGACCGCGCAACGCGACGCGGTGATCGTCGCGCAGGGTGGACTCATCGGCCATGCGCTCTACCTCAAAGGCGGGCACGTTGCTTTCGCGGTCCGCCATGGCGCGGATGAAGTCGTCGAGATCCTTTCTCCGGCTGAGGTCAAAGGGTCCTTCGCTGTCACCGCCAGCCTCGCCGCCGATGGTACAATGAAACTTGTCGTCGCTGGTCAGGAGGCCGTGACGGGCAAAGCCAAGGGCCTGCTACCGCGTCAGCCTGCCGAGGATTTCTGCGTCGGGTATGACAACGGTAAGCCCGTGGGCGTCTACGGAAAGCTCATCGTCTTGCAGGGCACCGTCTCCGGCCTCAACGTCACGACCCCATGATTCGTCATCTCTTCCTCCTGCTCGCCACGACCGCGCTCTTCGCCGCCGAGCCGAGCCGACCTTTCTTCGGAGCCCGCCCAGGTGCCTTGGAAAAGGCGAAGGCGGCCGCACCCAGCGATGAGTCGGTCGCGAAGGCCCTGAAGAAGCTGGTCACTGATGCGGACAAGGCCCTGGCCGTGGTCCCGCCTTCGGTGATGCAGAAGGCGAAGCTCCCGCCGAGCGGCGACAAGCATGACTACATGAGCATCGCACCGTACTTCTGGCCGAATCCGGCGACGAAGGACGGGCTGCCGTATCAGCGCAAGGACGGCAAGGTGAACCCTGAGTCCCGCGAAGAAGCCGTCAACGACACCCTGCGCGCACGCCTGGTCGGTGCGACGGTCGAATCCTTGGCGCTCGGTTATTATTTCACCCGCGACGAGAAATACGCCGAGCATGCGGCCAAGGTGCTGCGTACCTGGTTCCTCGATCCGGCGACGAAGATGACGCCGCACTTCCGTTTCGCCCAAGCGATTCCTGGTGTGAACGATGGACGCGGCACCGGCCTCATCGAGGCGCGCGGCTTGGCCGATGCCGCCGACGCCGCGATCCTGCTCGTGGGTTCCAAGCATTGGTCCGCCGCGGACCAGCAGGCGCTTCAAGCGTGGGGTGAGGTCTATTTCGAGTGGCTCCTCGGCAGCAAGAACGGCCAGGATGAACGTGCCGCGAAGAATAATCATGGCACCTGGTACGACGTGCAGGCGGTCAAGTGGGCGTTGGTGCTCGGCCGCATGGACAAGGCCAAGGAACTCTGCATCGCCGCCGGCCCCGGCCGCGTCGGTGTTCAGATTGCGGCGGACGGCAAGCAACCGCTCGAACTCACCCGCACCGCTTCGTTTAGCTACTCGTGCTTCAACCTACTCGCGTTATCGACGCTCGCCGGACTGAGCGAACATGCCGGCGTCGACCTCTGGCATCACAAGACTGCGGACGGCCGCTCGATCCGCGCCGCGCTTGATTTCCTCGTGCCTTATCTCGGCAAAGAACCCAAGCCCTGGACCCTGCAGCAGATCCATGAGAGCAAGCCCGATGAAGTCCTGCCCGTCCTGCGCGCGGCCGGAATCGCCTATCGCGACGAACATTACGAGAGCCTGCTGAAGGAGTATGCCGACAGTTCGACCAAGAGGTTGCAGCTCCTCGCCCCGCGCTGAAGAAGGATTTAACCTGCCCAGCCGACCAACGCGCAGCCGCGGAAGAACAGGTAGCCTAGCGTGATTGTTACCGGGATTGTCAGGACCCAGGCCCAGACGATGCGGCCGACCAGACCCCATTTCACCGCATCAAGCCGCTTAGTGGCGCCCACCCCAAGGATAGAGGTCGAGATCACGTGCGTCGTCGAAAGCGGAATGCCGAGTTCAGAGGCGCCCGTAATGGTGATGGCGGCGGCGGTCTCAGCGGCGAAGCCGTGGACGGGTTGTAGTTTCACCATCTTATGTCCCATTGTGCGGATGATGCGCCAGCCACCGGCGGCGGTGCCGGCCGCCATAGTCACCGCGCAGAGGATGATGATCCAGACCGGCACGTGGTCGACCGTGCCCTTGGCATTCATGGTAGGCTTGAACCATTGCGCCCAGGCAGGTGCGTGGGCTGGATCAAAGGCACCAGAACTGACGCCGACGATGAGCGCGAAAGTGATGATACCAACGGTCTTTTGAGCGTCGTTGGAACCATGGGAAAAGCCCATCAGGCCGGCCGAGACCAGTTGCAGTTTACCAAAGACTTTGCTGACGATGCTCGGTCGGGCCGACAAGCGCACAATCAGCATCGTCAGTAGGGCCATAAAGATGACGCCGAGCGTGAAGCCGATGAAGGGCGAAATCACCATCGGCTTGATGAGCTTCGGCCAGAGTCCCACGGCCTTGCCCGCTGCGTCGGTTCCCGACCAGATAAGACTATGCCAGTTGAGGTTAGTTAGCCCGAGGACGCCCCCGCAGAGGCCGCCGATGAGCGCATGGGACGAACTGGAAGGAATCCCAAACCACCAGGTGATGAGGTTCCAGACGATGCCGCCCATCAGGCCGCAAGCGATGGCCAGCTGCATGCCTTCGATGGCGATGTGTCCGCCGGACATATCGATATACCCCGAGTAGATCGTCTTCGCCACCGCGGTGCCCCAGAAGGCCCCGATGAGGTTAGTGCAGGCCGCCAGCATGATCGCTTGCCGAGGCGTCAGGACACGGGTCGAGACGACGGTCGCGATGGCGTTCGCGGCGTCATGGAAGCCGTTGATGTATTCAAATACCACGGCCACCAAGATGACCAACACCATCAACAGGAAGGGATCCATGACCAGAGTCGAGGCGCGGGCTTAGGCGTATTTGAGAGCGATTTGGAACACGACCTTGCCGGCATCGCGGCAGTGATCGATCGCGCGCTCGAGGAGTTCGTAGATATCCTTGAGGACGACGACTTCCTTGGCGTCGACATTGCCCTGGTAGAGGTCGCGGAGGAGGCCCACCATCAGGCGGTCGGCGTCGCCTTCGATCGTCTGCAGGGTCTCGTAGTCGTCCTGGATTTCTTCGACGTTCGAGAGCTTGCGGAGTTTGCGCACTAGGCTCGCGGTGACTTCAGTGGCCTGCTCGAGCATCCGCACCTGCTTGTCGACGATGTCGGTCGAGAACTGCGAGGGGCAGATGGCGAGGCGTTCGCCGACCTTCTCGCAGGTCTTGGGAATCTTATAAAGGGCGTTGGCGAGGGCTTCGATGTCCTCGCGCTCGAGCGGGGTCACGAAGGTTTTGCAGAGTTCCTGGGTGATGGACATGCCGATGCGCTTATCGACGCGGCGGGCGACGACGAGTTCAGTGAAGCGCTGTTCGAAGTCCGGCTTGCCGACCTGGGCGTAGAGCTTCGAGAGCGACTTCGCGCTCTTCGCGGCCTCATCGGCGCTGGCTTCTAGCAGTTCGTAGAACTTTTCATCCTTACCGAGAACCTTCTTCAGGAAGTCTTTCATGGGTGTGTTGGGTGATACGCTTCAAGATTCCCCAGGAGGGGGGTGCAAGCCCAGTTCGTCACACATCTGTAACAACCGTAACATCAGGTTATTACGATTGTTACGATTATGTGTCGGTGGGGTTCAGGCGTAAGCGGTTGGCGGTAAGCGGTTAGGCAGAAACCACGCTACTTTTCCAAACCGCCAACCGCTGACCGCGAACACCCGATAGCGCTGTTTCCTTAATAAGACGCCGCCGACGCGGAAACGACACTTTCGTCATCTATGCTCCTGCTCCATGGAAGAAACGACTAAGGTCCCAAGGCAGCATAAAATCCATTTTCGGACGTTGATTCTGTCCGACCTGCATCTGGGCACCAAGGACGCTCAAGCGCGCGAGCTGCTCGATGTGCTCCGCGGGATTCATTGCGACAAGCTCATCCTTAATGGCGACATCATCGATCTGTGGTCGCTGCAGCGCAAAAACCACTGGAGCCCGGCGCATACGGCTGTAATCCGGCGCATCATGAAGATGGCGGAGAAGGATGGCACCAAGGTGATTTACCTGCGCGGTAACCACGACGACTTCATCCGCCGCCTGATTCCGCTCGTGCTCGACCGTATCGAGCTCGCCGAAGAGCACATCCACGTGGCCCAGGACGGCCGCAAGTATCTCTGCATCCACGGCGATGCGTTCGACACCGTGTCGGTGAACCTGCGCTGGCTTGCCGTCATCGGCGACATCAGCTACCAAATCCTTCTCGACCTGAACCGCGTCTACAACAAGTGGCGCGCCTGGCGCGGCAAGGAGTACTTCTCCCTCTCTCAGGCGATCAAAGCCAAGGTCAAGACCGCGGTGAGTTATATCTCGAGTTTCGAAGAACACCTCCAGACGCTGGCCGCCCGACGTGGCTGCGAAGGCGTGATGTGCGGGCACATTCACAAAGCAGAGGACCGCATGATCGGCAATGTGCGCTACATCAATTCCGGTGACTGGGTCGAATCGTTGACGGCTGTGGTGGAGGAAGATGATGGCCGCCTACGTGTCGTCGAACGGCAGGAGCTCTTGCAGCGTATCGCTGACCGCCGAGCCGCTTTTGAAGCGGCCAAGGTCACGTCGACTTCTTCCGGGGAAGCCAACGCCACGATTTCGTTCGTCGCCTAATGAGCGTTATCCCCGTCCTCACGGCCGGCTTCGGTGAAGGGCACAACGCCGCCGCGCGTGCCATTATCGAGGCGCTGTCCGCGCGTGCAGGGGTCACCGGCGAACTACATGATCTTTTCCTGACGGCCTACGGCGCCGAGAAAGCGAAGAGTCAGCGTGACAGTTATATCGGTATCGCCAATAAATACCCTCGGCTCTGGGGCTGCATGTATACGGCACTCGATCGCCTACCGCTCGTCCGCGCCTCGCTCCCGTTCGTGCGTCCGGTCGAGCAGACCCTCAACGCAATGCTTGCCGAAAAACGTCCCAAGGTGGTTGTGTCAGCTTACCCGCTCTACAACTATATGATGGCCCGTCGATGGCGCCGGGACGACCCTGCACGCCCGCGCCTGATTACCGTCGTTACCGATTCCATCTCCGTGAACCGCGCCTGGCATCGGGCTCACTCGGATTGGTTTGTGACGCCGAACCAAGCCACGGCCGACGTCATGGTTCGCCAAGGCGTGCCGGCCGCCAAAATTCTGCCGTATGGCTTTCCGGTCTCCGCCAAACTAGCCCCGCGCTCTTCGGCCCAAGCCGGCGAGCCTCCGCGCGTGTTGCTGATGCTTAATCCCGGCAAGCGCGATGCCGTCGAACTTGCGAGTGCGCTGTCGACGCTCGGGCTGGAACTCACGATCACCGTGGGCAAGGACGCCTCCTTCAAGGAAGCCGTCGAACGCGCGGTCGCGGGTCGGGCGGAAGTCCTCGGCTGGACGGATCGTATTCCGCAGCTGATGCTCTCGAGCCATCTTGTCGTCAGCAAGGCCGGCGGTGCCACCACGCATGAGTGCGTCGCGGCCGGTGTGCCGATGATTATTACCCAGGTTATCCCTGGCCAGGAAGCCGGCAATGGCCGTCTCATCGCTGAACACGGCGCGGGTGCCTATGGCCTGACGGCCTCCGATGCGCGTGCAATCATCGCTGATGCTTTTTCCGGGGACTGGGCGGTGTGGAAACAATGGAAAGCCTCGGTCGACGGCCTCGGCGACGCCGGTGGCGCTGGACGCGTGGCCGAACTGGTGGAGCGTGAGTTGGCGGTCAGGAGGTAGAGGACTGAATCGATGGCTGAGACGATGACTGCATCGATGACGGATGATGCAGTGGTTTAGATAACCAAGGAAGGGGAATGCCCGGAGCTACCCCGAAGCATCCGGGTTCTGTATCCGGTCTATTCTGTAATCGATTCAGCCACCGATGCTGAACTCGACGCAGTCATCGCTGTCGGTCTCTACCTCAACCCCTCGCGTCCAAATAAGCCTTCACTTCGCTGGCGAGTTTGTCGCTGAGGCCGGCGACCTCAGCGATTTCCTCGGCGGTGGCTTTGCGCAGTTTTTGAATCGTACCGAAGTGTGCGAGCAGGGCGTCTTTGCGTTTGGGTCCGAGACCGGGCATCTCATCGAGTAACGACTCGCGCAGTTTGCGGCTGCGCAGGTCGGCATTGAAGTCGTTGGCGAAGCGGTGCGCTTCGTCCCGGATCCGCATCAGTAGGGCGAGGCCGATATCATGGCGCGGGAGCTTCAGTTCGCGGCCATCGGGGAAAACGATCGTCTCTTCGCGCTTGGCGAGGCCGATGAGCGGCGGCGGGGCGAGTTCATGTTCCTTGAACGCCGCAAGGGCGGCGTGGACCTGACCGAGGCCACCGTCAATGATGACGAGTTCCGGGAACGCGCGATGCTCCTCGTGCAGGCGCGTGTAGCGGCGGCCGACCACTTCCTGCATCGAGCGGAAGTCGTCATTGCCTTCGAAGGACTTGATCTTGAAGCGGCGGTAGCCCGACTTGTCCGCCTGCCCATCAACGAAGCGGACCATCGACGCGACGGCGAGCGTGCCGGAGATATGGGAAATATCAAAGCACTCTGCCGTGGCGGGAGGACGTTCCAGCCCGAGGGCGGCGGCGAGCGAGGTCAGGGCGCCCGCTTCGTCGCGGCGGGGCAGGGGGTTCTCGCGCAGGAAGCGTCGGGATTTTTCCGTCGTGCGCTTCAACGCGTCCAGCAGGTCGCGGAGGCTTGCAGCTTTTTCATAATCACGAGACTCCGCCGCTTTGCGCATATCGGCCTCGACCTGTTCGGCCCAGCTCTCGACCTTGCCTTCAAGGAAGGCGCAGGCCTCGGTCACGCGCGCGCCGTATTCCTCGGCCGTGACCACGTTGGCGTGCTTCTGGATCTCGGCTCGGGCGTCGTCGTAGAGTTTCCAGGTGCCATCGGGTTGGGCGAGCGGGGCGCTGTCGGCGAGCAGGATGCCGAACTTCTTGCGCATTTCATTCAGCGTACGGCGGACGGCCTGCTGGTGAGGGAAGGGGCCGAAGTATCGGCAGGCATCGGTGGTGCGGGCGCGGACGATGCGAAATTTCGGGAGGGGGTCGGCGAGGTCGACCCGGACTTGCGGGAACTGCTTATCGTCGCGGAAGAGGATATTCCAGCGGGGGCGCCAGCGCTTGATCAGTTTGCCCTCTAAGAGGAGGGCTTCCGTCTCGGAGCGGACCTCGTGCCATTCCATGTCGGCCACGGTATCCATCATGGCCGCGACTTTGGGGGTCAGGCGCTGCCGGGGAACGAAATAGGAGGCCAGGCGTTTTTTAAGGTCTTTAGCCTTTCCGACATAGACGACTAGCCCAGCGGCGTCCTTCATCAGGTAGACGCCTGGGGTGTGGGGGGCTCGCCGGGCCTTGGCCTTGGGCGAAAGTTCTTCCCGGTCGGTTTGCATTTTTGGCCTAGACCCTTAACCCTGCTCGAACCCCGCTCTCCCGCAAATGATTTCCTGTACCCATCGCCCCCGTCAGGTCCTTGTTATCAACGTGGGCGACGAGCTGTTGGATGGAATCAGGGAGAATGGCCATCTCTTGTGGTTGGGCGAAAACCTAGCCCGCCGCGGACTGCCGATCACGCGTTCCGTGATTGTGCGCGATGATGCCGCTGAAATCGCCCGTGAGATTAGTGCGGCTTGGGGCGCTTATGACCTCATTGTTACCACGGGCGGAATCGGCCCGACTTCCGATGACCAAACGCGGGGGGCGGTCGCCACCGCACTTGGATTGAAGCTGGAACCTGTGCCGGCGGCGGAGGCGGCGTTGCGCGAACGCTTCCAACTGATCGGCCGCAAGGTCTCCGCGGCGGATCTCGGTCAGTGCTATGTGCCCGCCGGAGCTGAATCGTTGCCCAACTCCCGCGGCACCGCGCCGGGCGTCTTTCTGCATCGCGATGGCAAGGCCTTGGTGATGCTCCCCGGCCCCGCCCTTGAGCTGCATCCGATGTTCGAAGAGCAGGTCGTGCCACGGCTTCGCGGCGTCGGTTGCGCCTGCGAGGGTGAAGCCTACGTCCAGGTGCGCACCTTCGGTATCGGGGCGGTGCCACTCGAGGAAATCGTGCGTCCGCTACTGGGCCCGGGTATGGCGCTTTCTTTTGGTACGCATACGGGCGTGGTCGATGCCCGTATCTCATCTACGGGCAGCGGCGCGACCGCTGAACAGTTGTGCGATGTCGCCCGCAAGGTGCGCGATGCGGTGGGGCATGATTTCGTCTGCACCGGCCACGCCTGCCTCGCCTCGCTCGTCGTCGAACAACTTCGCAGCCTCGAAAAAACGGTCGCCCTCGCGGAATCTTGCACCGGCGGGTTACTCGCCAATGCTTTCACCGATGTGCCCGGTGCTTCGAAGGTCTTCGCGGGGTCGGCGGTTTGTTATGCGAACGATGCGAAGATGAGCCTGCTCGGCATTCCGGAGAGCCTCATCGCGCAGCACGGGGCGGTCTCCGCCGAGTGCGCGGCGGCCATGGCCACGGGGGCAATCGAGAAATTTGGCTCAGACTATGCGCTCTCCGTCACGGGTTACGCCGGGCCGGGCGGCGGGACGGAGGCCGACCCAGTCGGCACGGTATATTTGGGATATGCCTGCCCCGCGGGAGTCTGGTCCCGCCGCGTGGTCATCCCCGGCGACCGGTTCCAAGTGAAGCAGCGAGCCGTTAATACTTCCCTTGATTGGATGCGCCGCTTGCTGAACAAGTACCGCGTCGAGGATTTAATCCACGGGGCGTGAGGGCAGGTACGAGGACCTGAGGGCAGGAGGACCGGAGGGCCCGATGCATCCATGGGTAGGGCGGGCTCTCCGAGCCCGCCTCCGAGTTGACTCAGCAGTGTTACTTGATGCTCATTCGGACGCCACGCAGTGGCGCCCCTACCTCGGGCCTTGGGCCTGCGAATGACAAAGGATTGCCAGAAGGGGGCGGGGAGTGAAATTAGCGGCGTGCCAGGTTTTCTCGCCATCGTCGCCGGGAAGGACGAGTTTCTCGTTGATCGGGATGCTCGTGTCTATTTCGAGCAGGCCAAGAAGGCCTCCGGACCTGATGCGGAGGCCGAAATTATTTCCGGCGCAATGATTCGCGTCGAGGATGCCCGCCCAGTCGAATTACAGTTCGTGGATTCGGTGAAGACCCTATCCATGTTCGGAGGCAAGCGCATCATCTGGCTCCGGAACCTCAATTGGGTGTCGGACTCCGTGCAGTCTAAATCCCTTGATGTGAAAGAAAGCCTCGCGCGGGTATTGGCGGCGGCGACCGAGGCTCCGGCGGAAATCTCCATCATCATCTCGGCGTCCCCCTATGATGGACGCCGGAAGGACCTTTCAGCCTTGAAGGATGTCGCCGATGAATTCGTCCTGCATTCGCCCGCGGCGAAATCCGCTTTCAGCAAGGACGACGCTCAAGGCGAGATGCAACTCGCCCTCGCCGCCGAACACCTGCGCTCGCTCGGAGCGAAATTTGACCGGGGCGTCCTGGAGATGCTTGTCGGCCGGGTCGGACAGTCCACTCGCCTCGTCCTCGTCGAGTGTGAGAAGCTCGCTGCTTACGCTGGCCCCGGTGGCACCATCCGGGAGGCCGACGTGCTGCTCTTGGTGCCGCCTTTTGGTGAAGGGGATTTCTTTGAGCCGATCGAGGCGCTGTCGGCACGCGACCTGAAGTGGGGCATGGAGTCGCTGGACCGTTATTTCTTCAACGAGGACTCTAGTCGCCCATTGCTAGCGGCGTTGCAGAATCGCCTCCGCCTGCTCATCCAAATCCGTTGTCTCGTCGACTCGGGTGATTTTCGCGTGAGTGAAGCCGGGCTGGCCAAAGGGCAGTTCGAAACCGCCAGTTCCCGCCACGGGCCGACCTTCGGCTCTGCCGCCAAGTCGTCAGCCAATCTTTTTTCCCAGAACCCTTGGTACATCAGCAACAAAGTCGCCCCCGCCGCCGCTCGTTTCAGCCTCGGGGAGCTGGTGGACTTGCAGCTGGCCTGTGCTGATTGTTTTGACGCCTCCAATCGCGGCCTAGATGAGCCCTCGGTGCGGGCGATGTTCCTTCGAGCGCTTGCCGTGAAGCGATAGGCGTGATACAAATAGAATACTTTCCGATGGATTCCGATAACGTCCCTAATGTCCTCGCCGATCGCTACGCCTCCCCGGCGATGAAGGCAATCTGGTCCACGCGCGGCCGGGTGGTCCTCGAGCGCGAGTATTGGATCGCTGTTATGAAGGCCCAACGCGACCTCGGTCTGGATATCCCGGCGGAGGCCATCGCTGCCTACGCGAAGGTCAAAGAGCAGGTTGATTTCGAAGCTATCCGCAAGCGCGAGGAAGAGACCCGCCACGACGTCAAGGCGCGCATCGATGAATTCTGCGCCCTCGCCGGCCACCAGCATGTCCACAAGGGCCTGACCAGCCGTGACCTCACCGAATCCGTGGAGCAGCTCCAGGTCTTCCGTTCGCTCCAGTTGATTCGTGCCAAATCTATCGCCGCCCTGGCGGCGTTGGCGCGCCGCGCTCAGCTGGACCGCGACGTATTAATCGCCGCCCGCACCCACAATGTCGCGGCCCAGCCCACGACGGTAGGTAAGCGCTGGGCAATGTTTGGTGAGGATTGCTTGCGCGGTGTCGCGCAAGTGGATGCCGCCCTCGGGGCTTTCGCCGCCCGCGGCCTTAAGGGTGCCGTCGGTACGCAGCTCGACCAACTGACGCTTTTCTCCGGCGATGCCGCCAAGGCCTCCCAACTCGAAGGTCGCGTGCTGGTGCATCTCGGCATCCCACATTCGCTTAACGCCGTCGGCCAGGTTTACCCCCGCTCGATGGACCTCGAAGTGGTCTCCGCGTTGCTCTCCGCCGCCAGCGGTCCTTCGTCTTTTGCTAAAACGCTTCGCCTTATGGCCGGCCACGAGCTCGCTAGCGAAGGCTTCCTGCCTGGCCAAGTGGGCTCTTCGGCGATGCCGCATAAGATGAACGCCCGGACTTGCGAGCGGATCAACGGATTCCATGTTATCCTGCGTGGTCACCTCGCCATGGCTGCTTCGCTTTCCGGTGATCAGTGGAATGAAGGCGATGTCTCTTGTTCCGTCGTCCGCCGCGTATTGTTGCCGGATGCCTTCATGGCGATCGACGGCCTCTTCGAGGCCTTCCTTACCGTGCTCGGGCAGATGGAGGTCAATTGCCCGGTCATTGAACGCGAGTCGCGTCATTATCTCCCGTTTCTACTCACGACCACTTTCCTCATGGAGGCTGTTAAGGCGGGCGCCGGCCGCGAAGAGGCCCACGAGGCTATCAAGGAGCACGCCGTTGCGGTGGCTCGAGACCTGCGCTCGGGCAAGATCGAGCGGAATGACCTCGTGGACCGCCTCGCGGGAGATAATCGCCTCCGCCTGCCCAAGTCCGTCCTGCTCAATGCTGTCGCCAAGGCGGGCGAGCTGACCGGCTCCGCTGGGGCCCAAGTGGATGCTTTTGCGGCTCAGGTCGCCGTCTGGTCCCAGCGGGTGCCGGAGTCGGCGAAAGTTAAGGTCGGGCGTATTTTGTAGGCCTTCCGAGGGGGGGAGGGGCAGGGGAGGGTTTTCCGTGTTGCCAAGGGGGGTGGGGCTTCCCACAACCCACTTTTCAACCTGTTCACTCCCATGTCATCTCCCCTCATTGGCAATCTTCTCGTCGCGCAGAGCGGCGGTCCCACCCCTGTCATCAACGCCAGCCTCGCCGGGGTCATTGCTGAAGCCCTCAAGCATGAGGACGAAATCGTCGAAATCTACGGCGGATTGAACGGCATCCAGGGCGTGCTCAATGAGCAGCTCGTCGACCTTGCCGCCGAAACCCAGCAGACGCTCCGGGCCCTCCGCCACACCCCAGGTGCGGCCCTTGGTACCTGCCGCTACAAGGTGAAGAAGGCTGAAGACTTCGATCGTATCCTTCAGGTCTTCGAGGCCCATAACATCCGCTACTTCCACTACATCGGTGGCAATGACTCTCAGGACACCGCCGCCAAGATTTCCGACCTCGCCAAGGAGCGCGGTTACGAGCTCCGCGTCGTCGGCGTGCCGAAGACCATTGATAATGATCTGCCGCTCACCGACCACTGCCCGGGCTTCGGCTCCGTCGCCAAGCACATCGGTGTCACGATCCGCGAAACCGCTCTCGACAACGCTGCCATGGGCCAGAACGACTTCGTCTCGATTCTCGAAGTCATGGGCCGCAACGCTGGCTGGCTCGCCGCTTCGTCCGTGCTCGCGCAGCGTCGCGACAAGAATGACGACAAGTCGGTGAAGAACACCCACTACGGCTGCACCGCCCCGCACATCATTCTTCTCCCGGAAGTCGCTTTCAATCCCGACAACTTCATTCGCCGCGTCGAAGAAGTATTGAAGTCCAATGGTCACTGCTTCGTCGTCGTTTCCGAAGGCGTCCAGGATGCCACGGGTAATTACTTGGGAGCTGATACCTCGAGCACGGATGCATTTGGTCACGCCGTTCTCGGTGGCGCCGGCGAATACCTCCGCAGCCTCGTCGAATCTCGTTTCGATGGCGTTAAGGCCCGCTCTTCCAAGTTGGGCATCACCCAGCGTGCCGCCTCGCACAATGCTTCCAAGACCGACGTCGATGAAGCTGAGCTTTGTGGGGGTGCCGCCGTCAAGGCTGCCCTCGCTGGCGAGACCGGCAAAATGGTCATCCTCATCCGCTCGGAAAAGGAGAACTACGCGGTCCAGACCATGCTCGCCCCGCTGAGCGAAATCGCCAACGGCGTGAAGGTTTTCCCGGAGAAATGGATTGGCGAAGACAAGATGTCCATTCACCCGGACTTCGTGCGCTACGCGCTCCCCCTGATCCAGGGCGAACTGCAACTGCCTTTCGACCAGGGACTTCCGAAGTACGCCCAGCTTTCAGCCGTGCCCGTCCAGCGTCGTCTGGAAAAGTACGTTACGGCCTAAATCAAGCCTGCTTTCTTAGAAAAAGCCCCCAGATGGGGGCTTTTTTGTTTACGGGTTGCCAGCCTCTATCCGTGGTCTAGATTTGCATTCCCACAAGTCTCTATGAGTTTCTTTTTAAAGCACCTAGGAATGGTTGCCGTCGCCTTGCTTCCTGCCTTCTCCGCCGCCGCGTTGCAGAACGGGCTGATCGAAGTCGGTAAGATCCAAGGTACCGCCACCGTCACGGACGTCAACAAGACCAAGAAGCCGCTGGCCGTTGGCGCCGTCCTCAAGGAAGGCATCGTCATCGAGGCGGGGGCCGCCTCCACCATCGAACTTTCGTTCTCCAATGGTTCTACGGTCGTACTCAGTGCCGATACCGCCTTGGAAGTCCGGAATTTCAAGCAGGTCGCGTCCGCTGCGATCATTGCCGGTGGTTATGCTAAGCTCGAGAAAGAGCCCAGCCCCTCCGTCACCGAGCTCGAAGTTTTACACGGAAAAATCACGGGCGAAGTCCGCAAGCTCAACGCGATGTCTTCTTACGTGGTGCGCACTCCGGTGGGCATGACTCGGATTCGCGGCACGATTTATAAGGTCGAATATCACCCAGCGGGTCCGCTGGGGCAGACCTTGGTAAGTTGCATCCGTGGCCAGGTGGAAACCACCGTTGCCGATTCCAATTACGGGCCGCTCACGATTGAGCCGGGCACCCAGCTCGTGGCCACCGCCTACGACATGTCCGCCCCGCGCCCCGCAGGCGGCCAACCTGCGCCCGTGGCCGTGAATCCCGTCAAGCCCGCTCCAGGTGCCGAGCCGACCCTGCCGATCCGCGCCGTGGCGATGGTGCCGGGCAAGATTCTGATCATCCCTCTGACGGGCGAAGAATATCAGTTGGTCGTCAGCACCCTCGAGTCCAGTAAGCTGCCGCCGGAGATTGCGAAGACCGTCTCCGTCATGGTCGGCACGGCTCCGCGCGAAGTCGACCTGGTGTGGAACGGCTCGTTCATGCCGAAGGGCGTCGAACTTCTGGATGGCACTAAGTCTCGCGAAGAAGCTCGGGGTGAGAGCAAGGTGGGGGCTCCTTCCGGCCCTAGCTCGACCACTTCCGGTGGCGGCGGCCTGACCGAGGCCTCGAAGAAGATTCTGGATAACGTTCAGCGTGCCGTCGAAGAGAAGAACCGACCCCCCGTCGTCAATCCGACCCCGGTTGGTGGCTGAGAACTCGGCTCAACTTTCCTCAGGCCTGGCTTCCGCCAGGCCTTTTTGTTGCCCGGCCCTTTCTCCTCTCGCCATGAGGCGAGCGTGAGGCATTTTGTGGGACATGCCCATCGCCGGGAAATTCATCACGTTTGAAGGAGGAGAAGGGGCTGGTAAATCAACCCAGCTGACTCGTCTGGCGGCGCGTTTGCAGGCGAAGGGCTCCGTCACGATTTCTTTGCGCGAGCCAGGCGGCACGGTGTTCGGCGAGAAGATGCGCGATGTGTTGAAACAGCCAAGCTCGGTAATTCAGCCTGCCGCTGAGGCGTTACTTTTCGCGGCATGTCGGGCCCAGCTGGTGGCTGAAGTCATCGCCCCGGCCTTGGTCGAAGGCAAGGTGGTACTCTGCGATCGCTTCATCGATTCCACGGTCGCCTACCAGTCCGGTGGCCGCGGTCTGGAGCGCGCCTTGGTCGAGTCGGCCAATCGCCTCGCTTGCGGGGTGATTCGCCCGGACCTGACGGTGCTCCTCGATCTTGACCCCTCACGTGGCCTGGACCGTGCCTCGGTTCGTGATCAAGGGCAGGCCGATCGCTTCGAGGTTCTCGGCTCTGCTTTTCATCTGAAGGTACGCGCGACCTATCATACTTTAGTCAAAGAGGAGCCGGGAAGGTTCTTTGTGGTCGACGCCTCGCGTCCGGCCGAAGTCATCGAGGAGGAGATCTGGAATGAAATCTGCCGTCGCTTCCACTGATCTCGCCGCCTTACCGGCGTTGAAAGTGCTAGCCCGCGCCCGGGCGGAAGGCCGCATGCCGCATGCGATTCTGCTGACTGGGGCGGACGCTGGTTTGCTGGAACGGGCGGCCGAACATCTCGCCGCCGTTCATCTGGAAGATTCCGCGCCGATCGCACATCCTGATTATCGCAACCTTCGGCCCGGCGGGTTATCGCGTCGCATTAAGATTGAAACAGCCCAAGAGATCGTCCACGCCTTCACCCTCAGTTCCGCCACGGGTCGGCGAGTCGTGGTGATTCATGAGCCCGACCGCCTCACCCCAGATGCTGCGAATTGTCTCCTAAAATCGCTGGAGGAACCACCACCGGGAACGCTCATCGTTTTGCAGACGACCAGTTACTACAGTGTCATGACGACGATTCTGAGTCGTTGTTTACGTTTTCATCTGGGGGGTGAGGCGCCGGTCATCGCCGACCCGGCTTGGAATGATTGGTTGCGCGAATTCGAACGTCTTCTCACGCGCATGGTCAAAGGCCCGGCTTCACCCACTGCCCGCGTCTCGGAGGTCTTTATCCCGCTTTACGCACTGTGCGCGCGGTTCGAGGTCTTGCTGGATCTCTTCATCGAAGAAGCGCTGAAGGTCGCCCCGCCCCCTCCGCCCACCGATGATGATGAGGGTGAGATTGAGAAGGCTCATGAAGCGACCATTCGCCGCGGCATACGCGCCCGCATGCTGATTTCGCTCGAAGAGAAGCTGCGTTTAGTCGGTCGAGCCCACCCTGGCTGCGGCACGCAAGTCGCCGAGGCGGTCAGCTTGCTCGAATCTGCCCGACACCGGATGGACCTGAACTACCAAGCATTGGCGGCGCTGGAGCAATTCATGCTCCGCACCCTCTACCTTTTTGCCGTGCGCGTGCGGCCTGATCCTTCCCCTGGGGCCTGAGCCAGGCTACGGCGATGCAACTTCACCCGCTTACCGGAGTTTAATCCTAGATGTCGCAGCCAGACCCGATCCTCTCGGACGACGAGGACGATAAGCGACTGATGGCGCTCGTGGCCGAAGGCGATGATGATGCGTTGCGCATGATCGTGCACCGCCACCATGCACGTTTGGTCGGTTACTTGCGTGGCGAAGTCGGCTCGCAGGCGACGGCGGAAGAGTTGGCGATGGAGGTCTTCATCCGCCTGCACCGCGCCGCCAGTCGCTGGCGCCCAGACGCCAAGCTAAGCACCTATCTCATTCATATTGCTCATAATCTGGTGCTCAACGAGTGGCGCCGCCGCGGACGGAAGCCGACCACGGCGCTCGAATTTACCGCGGAGCCTGGCGATCAGACGCACGACTCCGCCCGCCGAGTGACCGAACTCGATGAGGCATTTCAGCGGGCCATTGCCCAGCTGCCGACCGAGCAACGGACGGCCATTCTCCTGGTGGTACAACAGGAGCTCCCCTACGAGGATATCGCCGCTATTATGGGGGTGCCTATTTCCACGGTCAAAACCTGGATACATCGCGCCCGGAGCCGCCTCCGCGAGCTGCTTAAAGACTTTTATGGACCTGCCTAAACCCTGCAACTTACACCCCCTTACGGTGTTTAACCAAATGAACTGAGCCATGGATAACCTTAACCCCCAGCCCTTCGATAAGGATTTCGCCGCTGCGCTCAGCTCCGGCCGGGAAATCTCGGTACCTGGTTTCGCCGACCGCGTCATCGTCGCCGTCCGCCTCGAGCGCCGTCGTCAGACCGTCATCCGCTGGAGTTCCTTGGTCACGGCCGCCGCCGCCTGTGTGGTCACCATTTTAACCCTGCAGTCTCCTTCCGAGGAGAGTCTTAATCGCCAGACCGTCGCCCTCGTTGCTCGCGAGGAATCCAGCCATCTCGCCGACTTGTTGGGTATGGCTGATGATCTCTCTCTGCTTACCCCTGCCGTCGATAAGAAATCCAGCATCGTCGACGTGCTCGCCACGCCCGGTTCCTGAGATGAAGACGCTGTTTCTATCTGCCTTTTTCGCCTGGACTGCCGTCGCGATTGCGGCCGAGACGAAGGACGTGGCGCTCCGTCCGGCCGACCGCGAGCCTTCCGTCGAGGAGATTCAGATGATTCGGAAAATTCTCGAACTTCCGCCGGAGCGCCTTTCGCGTATCCGCGGTGCCATCGAGAAATTGGAACATATGTCGCCGGAAGCTCGTAAAGACTTCGCCGCCAACCTAGCCAAGTTTGAAACCGCGTCACCGGAAGAACGCCGCAAGCTCGTCAAGGAGTTGCGTGAACGCGGCGGCAACGGTGCCCGCGCCATCGAGCATCACCTGAAATCACTCACGCCGGAAGCGGCCAAAGAAGAGCGCGCCCGCATTACCTCGCTGACTCCTGAGCAGCGTCAGGAATTTGTCCGCGGGCTGATTGAGAAATATGGTCCCGAACTCGCTAAAGAGAAGGGCAAGAAGATGGAAGACGGTCAGCCGGGCAAGAAAGGGCGTAAGCCTGAGGGCGATGGCCCGCCACCTCCGCCCGCCGCTAAGCAGTAAGCAGGCTGAGCTTCAGGGCTGCAGGTCCTTAATGTAATCTTGTTCGCCGTGTTTCCAGCGGTCATGCGCCCAGAGCCAGCTGGCGCAAATATTTTCATCACTGCGTAACTGAGCCTCGAGCCAAGCGTTGGATTCGAGCGTCAGGCCGACTGAATCTGTCGCGGTCAGGGCTTTGCTGCGGAGTCGGCAGCGCCAGAAGCCCGTGCGCTCCGCCCAGAAGATTCGCCCAGTGGCTTTGAAGCGTTGGGCGATAATGCCCGGCAGGTCCGTCACGGCACAAGGGCGACCAAGGAAATTAATACGCGAGCCGCTCTGGGTACTCTGGTCGAAGAGGATGACGGCGATATTGCCTTCCTTGACTGCTTTCATCGAGCGACCGAAGCCGTCGCGTCGCGAGACCAGCTTCATGCCGAAGCGTTCCCGTGCTTCGCGTACCCAGCGGTCCGCGGCGGGC
This sequence comes from uncultured Opitutia bacterium, assembly GCA_903889525.1. Taxonomy (GTDB): domain Bacteria; phylum Verrucomicrobiota; class Verrucomicrobiia; order Opitutales; family UBA953; genus UBA953. Next base: position 19,974 of record CAISXT010000067.1, read on the forward strand.
TGGTCAAGGGGGCGATACATGACGGCCCATTCGCGGCGGGTGAGTTCAGGTCGGAGCAGGCCGGTGGCGGTCATCATCTCCATCAGGGCGAAATGCGGAACAAAGAGGACGGTGCCGATGCCTTCCGGCGACAGGCTGTCCGGGCCTTCGCTGACCTCTGGGTCGAGGCGGATCCGATCCTTGATCTCGACTTCGGATAGCAGCGGGGAGGCGATGGAATAGAGGGCCATCTCGGCCGTCCGTCGGCAGGAGGTCTGGCCGATGCGCTTCACCCAGGCGGCATCGCGGTCGGGAAAGGCGGTGGCGAGATTGCGGGTGATGAGTTTACCGCGTAGGCGCCATAGAACCCAGCCGAGGAAGGCGGTGTTCAATTTCGCGAACCATTCCGGCAGGCGAGCTAGCAGCCAGGCGTAGAGCGCGATGAACGGCCTCATGGCGTGCTTAGCAACGACCTTCCTGACGGAGCAGGTCGCCGATCTCGGGCACGAGGATATTGCGGCGGCCCAGTTCGTCGCGGGCGAAGTACTTGTCGACCTGACGCACCAAGTCGAAGGGCTCGTCCGGCAGATTATCCTCGTCGAACTCCATCTCATCGACGGCGTCGATATCATCGAAGATATGCGAAAGACGCAGCGGCTCGCCATCAATCACTGCGGGCGGATTCGCGATGGTCCCGATCTTGGTGAGGTTAAAGAAGAGGCAGGGGTAGAAAGCTTTCTCGTACGGCTCGAGGAATTTAGTCACCCATTGCCCAGGTACTTCCCAGCGACGATTGATGATCACGGCGTCCGAGAAATGGATACACGGGCCATACCATTCCTCGACCGCCTTGTGTTTCGCGGTGAGCGGGCAGTCGACGACGGTGATAATGCGGGAGACGCGCCAGACCGCGTCCGGCATGAGCGGGCGGACCGTCCGGTGGATGGCTTCCATCTGCTCGATGACACTGAGCGAACCGTTGGTGATGAGGATGGCCGCATCTTCATCACCAGGGGCAGGAATCTCGGCCTGACCTTTTTCCAATGCCCATCGTCCGAGGCCTTCGCCGCCTTCGCGGGCTTCGCGCAGGATGCGGATTTTCTTCCCCTCGGGCCAGGCATTCTCCACCAATTCTTTGACCGTATCGGCCCGGCCGGAGCCCGTGGGACCGAGGATGATGATGAGGGGCGTCATGCCTTACGTCCGCAGCGGCCGAAGGGAGCGTTCTGTCCGCGATCACGGATCCAATGGTCGACGGCCACGAGGGCCGCCATGGCTTCGACGATGGGTACGGCGCGCGGAAGGACGCACGGGTCGTGGCGACCCTTGGCGGTCAGCTCGGTGGCTTTGCCGTCAGGTCGCACGGTCTTCTGAGGTTTCAGGACCGTAGCGGTCGGCTTGAAGGCGATCCGGAACACGACGTCTTCACCGTTCGTGATGCCGCCTTGCGTGCCACCAGAGCGGTTGGTCTTCGTGCGGATGCGGCCACCCTTGCGGATGAATTCATCATTGTGCGCACTCCCGCGCAGCAGTGTGCCCGCGAAACCGCTGCCGATTTCAAAACCCTTGGTCGCTGGCAGCGAGAGCATCGCTTTAGCGAGATCAGCTTCAAAACGATCGAACACCGGCGAGCCGAGGCCGGCCGGGAGATTTTCGATGACGCAGCAGATGACGCCCCCGACCGAGTCGCCATCGGCGCGGGCTTGGCGGATGAGGGCATCGATTTTGGCGGCGGTGGCCGGGTGCGGGCAACGCGTGGGCGTGGCTTCGACCTGTTTCAGGAGTGGGGTCTTCGACGGTGCTGGCATGCGGATGTCGGCGACGCTTTCCACCCAGGCGGTGATACGTGCTCCGCAGGCGTGGTGGAGGACGGTCTTGGCGACGGCGCCAGCGGCGACACGTGCAGCGGTTTCGCGCGCGGAGGAACGACCGCCCCCTTCGATGGCGCGGATACCGTACTTGGCATCGTAAGTGAAATCCGCGTGCGAAGGGCGATAGGCGGCTTTCATCTCCGCGTAAGCTTGCGGGCGTTGGTCGCCGTTACGGATGACGATGGCGATGGGGGAGCCGAGCGTGAGGCCGTCCGGGGAGATGCCGGAAAGCACCTCGGGCGCATCCTCTTCTTTGCGTTGGGTGGTGAGGGCGCTCTGGCCAGGCCGACGTCGGGCGAGTTCGCTCCGCAGAAAGGCGGCGTCGAAGGGGACGCGCGGGGGGCAGCCATCAATGATGACGCCCAAGGCGGGGCCATGGCTTTCCCCGAAGGTCGTGATGCGGAAGCTTTGTCCGTGGATATTGCCCATTTGAGAAGGTGTTAAAAAAGCGACGCCGCCGAGCCGAGAGGCTGGGCGGCGTCCGTTTGGCGGTTCCGCCCCAGTCGCTTAGCGGCGGAGGTTAGAGGAGATTTTGGAGACGATCTGCTGGCTCTCAGGAAGATTGCCGAAGAAGCCGTATTTGACGGTGACCTTGGTGAAGGCGGCCTTGGTGATTTCGTCTTCAGCCTTGGCTACGTCGATTTTGATTTCGAGGTCACCCACGGTGCGGGCGTAGACGGTGACGCTGATCAGCTCCTTGTTGGCGCCGCGTTCATCGGTTTCGCCGGTGCGCAGGGTGCCGCGCATGGAGTCCAGCGTGCGCTTGACGGAATTGAAGACGGCTTCGGGATCGGCACTGTAGCGGGTGACCAACACTCCGGTCACGTTGGAGAACTGGCCTTCGCGGGTATCGGCGTTATCCACTCCGACCGAGGTGTTACATCCGGAAAGGACGAAGGCGGAGGCGAGGAGGGCGAGGGCGAGGGCGTTTTTCATATTCAAGAGTCGTGGTTGAGTGCTCCCAGACAAAGCACAGCCGGGGCTTGTTGGCAAACAGTTTCGGCCCCTGGCCCGCCCGCCATGGCGGGGTAAAATGTAGTTAAAAAGCAATTACAAGTTACCCCGCGGGGCTGCGCGGGGTAACCCTGGTCGGCCGGCCGGCCGGCCAGCTCGGGCCCGGGCGGCCTCCCGTCCGCGTTTTATTAACTTAAACTACTGTTAAACAGTAACTTATATATTATAATGACCGAACTCAATCATTAATCATGAATCCCGGCGCCGTGTGAACAAGAAAATGGAGCGATCTGGGGGTAAAATCTTGACCAGTGGGGAGGAGTGGGGAAAAGTGGGCGAACTGGGGGCTTATCCCCACTAAGATATGTCTATTGGCGCCAACAACGGTCTCTTCACCGGCATCCATCACGGAAAGCTGGACGAGAAGAACCGTGTCACCATCCCGGCGGCTTGGCGTTTCGATGACGACGCGACGTTCCTCGCGATGTTCCACCCGGCGCTCGGGGCGATTGTGGTCTTCCCTCCGTCGATGGCTGAACGCATCCGCGATGCGGCCTCGCAGGTCACGGTGAGCGATCCGGTAAAGATGGATGCCCTGAGTTTGCTCGGAGCGAATAGCATCCAGGTCACCTGCGATAAGGCGGGTCGCATCACCCTCAACGAGCACGTGGTGAAAGAAGCGTGTCTCGAGCGTGATGTCGTGTTCCGCGGAAGCTTCACGACCTTCCATATCTCTGCGCCCGTGCCGCCCAAGGCCGATCGCGACTCCGAATCCGCCCTCGCCACCTTGCGGGCGCTCCGCGAACTCGGCCTGTGAGTCGTATCCAGAAGTTACTTACACTACTCACACCTTATTCACAGCCCCCTTCCTGATGACCAGCCACGTTCCAGTTCTGCTAGAGGAGTGCATGACACTTCTCGCTCCGCAGGATGGTCGTGCCTATCTGGATTGCACGTTTGGGGGCGGCGGCCATGCCGCCGCACTACTCGCCCGCGCGCCGCGCTGCACGCTGGATGCGATGGATCGCGATCCGGCCGCCGCTGAGCGTTTCGCCGCCCTCGCGGGGACGCATCCCGGCCGCCACCGTTTCCATTCGGAAAATTTCCGCCACCTTGACCGCGTTCCGGGGCGATTCGACGGTGTGCTGATGGACATTGGGGTGTCCTCGTACCAGTTGGATGTCCCGGAACGCGGTTTCTCTTTCCGCTTCGATGCGCCGAACGATATGCGCATGGACACGCGCACCGGTCGCAGCGCCGCCGAATTCCTCGAGCGCGGGGACCGCGCCGAGATCGAGCGTGCCGTGCGCGATTACGGGGAGGAGCCGCGCTGGTATCGGGTCGTCAACGCGATCATCGCCGCCCGCGGCACCGGTCGCCTCGCCCGCACGACCGCCTTCGCTGAACTCGTCGCCGAAGCCGCACCGCCCGCACCGGGCCCCCGCGGTCCGCATCCCGCCACCCGGACTTTCCAGGGCGTGCGTATCGCGGTAAACGACGAGCTGGGAGCGCTCGCTGATGCCCTCCCGCTCGCCTTTGGCAAGCTCACCGCGGGCGGCGTGCTCGCGGTTATTTCTTTTCACTCCCTCGAGGACCGCATGGTGAAGCGCTACATGAACGAAGTTTCCGGACGACCGGTGGATCGCGATGATGCGCGCAATCAGGACGACCGGGTAAAGCGTGCCGACCTGCTCACCCGCAAAGCCGTCCAGCCTTCCGAGGCCGAACAAGTTCGCAACCCGCGCAGCCGGTCGGCCCGTCTGCGGGCCATCCAGAGAATCGACGTATGAATCTGCGTTCCTACACTTACACGTTCGTGGTGTTCGCCGTTGCCGCGTTCGCCCTCGGTACGATCCAAGTCATGAAACTGCGCGTGGAGGCCGACGTCATTGGCGGCCGCATTCAGCGTTTGGAGCGTTCGATGGCAGAGTCTAAGAAAGAACTCGACGCCACCCGGCGGCAGTACGATCAGTCCGTCGACACGCTGCAACTGCAACTGCGTATCGGCGATACGTTGAAACCTCCGGTCCCGGAGCAGATTGTCTGGGTGCGTTATTTCCACTCGGTTTCATCCCATCTCCCTCTCATCAGTGTCAGCCCTCGGATGACGGCCCGCGAAATCGCCTTCCTCCAGACGGGGGGGCAGGGAGGCGGAAGTTCGCGATGACACTCCCCCAAGCCAGGCGAATGCGCTACCGTTCGCTGGCCTGGGTCGTGTCCTGTTGCTTCCTTGCCGTATTTTCACGGCTGGTGTGGTTGCATTGGGTAGACGCTCCTCGTTTGCGTGCCGAAGCCATTCAGGCCCGCCGCGTTCTTCAGACCAAGCCATGCCGACGCGGTGAAATCCGCGACAGCCAGGAGAACCTACTCGCGGTCTCCGAAGATGTCTGGGACATCGGCGTCGACCCAGATTCCTTACTCAAGGCGGACCGTAACCGGGCCCTCGAGGTGGCCGCGGCCATGGGCTTGCCCGTCGCCAACGTTAACCTCGCCTTCGCCACTACGACCCGCGTCGATAGCGACGGCGAGGAACACGACATCCGCTGGACGGTCCTCGCTAAGGAGGTCGACGAAACTACGGTCAAACGCGTTAAGGCACTTGGGATTAAAGCTCTCCGGGCGGAACTGAAGTATCGGCGGAATTACCCGAAGGGTCAGCTCGCGGCGCACGTGATCGGTTACGTCAACAAGGAGGGTGACCCCGCCGCCGGTATTGAGAAGGTCATGAACTCTCTGCTCACTGGGCAGAATGGCTGGATCGAATCCGAGCGCGACGGTCGCCACCGTGAACTGACCAGTAATCGTCTCCGCGAGGTCACCCCGGTCGACGGCAGTACGGTCGTGCTGACCATTAATAGTTTGGTGCAGAAGACTTGTGAGGATGCGCTTACCGCCGCCGCCGCCCGTTATAACCCCAAGGGAGGTATCATTATTGTGAGCGAGCCGCGGACGGGTCGCATCCTCGGCCTCGCAAACTGGCCCACCTACGACCTCAACCGCTTCTTCGACGCCAAGGCGGCTCCGATGGATAGTCAGCGCAATCGCGCGGTGTCCGACGTCTACGAGCCGGGCTCAGTCTTCAAAATCGTCTCGATTTCTGGGGCGCTTGAAGAGCACCTCATCACCCCTAACTCAGTCTACGACTGTGGCGCGGCGAGCGTGCCGTACCGCGGTCGCATGGTTTCGCTGCCGGCCGATTCGCATTCGCTCGGAGTCGTCGATATCCGGCATATCGTCCGGGAGTCATCCAATCGTGGGACGGTGCAGGTCGGGATGCTTTACGCCGAGCGGCTGGGGGAGGATAAGTTCTACTCACTTATCAAGTCGTTTGGTTTTGGTTCGAGTAGTGGCCTCATCACCGGCGCGGAAGTGGGGGGAATCTTACATTCACCCAAGAGCTGGGATGGGATGACGATTTCGCGCATGCCGATGGGTCACTCCGTGAGCGTGACGGCGATGCAGATGCATTTCGCCATGTCCGTCGTCGCCGCCGACGGCCTCCTGATGCAGCCGCAGTTAGTGCTCCGCGTTGAAGATCCTAAGACCAAGGCGCCGATTCTCAGTTACGCGCCGCGCTCCCGTGGCCGAGCCATCAGTGCAGCCACCGCCTCGCAGATGGCGACGCTCCTCCGGGCGGTCTGCGGCAAGGGCGGGACGGCTCCCGCAGCGGACATTCCCGGCTTCGAGGTCGCTGGTAAGACGGGCACGACGCAGAAAATTATCAATGGTAAGTATTCCTCCACGCACCACGTCGCCTCTTTCGCCGGCTTCTTCCCAGTCGGCGACCCGAAGCTCGCCATTACGGTGATCATCGATGAGCCGCAAGGGGAGGGTGTCGGCTACGGGGGCAAGGTCGCCGCCCCAATTTTCCGGGATGTAGCGGAAAAGTGCATTCGCTGGCTCGATATCCCTCCCGCCCCCACCGTCTCTCGCGGCCCCATCGCCGGCGTCGGCCCATGATGCCCTCCTCTCCGCTGATGCCCGCCGCCATGGAACGCCCCACGTTCAATTCCCTGCTTCAGGGTATCGCCGTACTCGATCGTTCCGGCGAGTGGAGTACGCGTATCTCCTGTCTCGTAACGGACAGCCGCCGGATCATCCCGGGCGCTTTATTCTTCGCACTCCCCGGGTTGCGTTCGAATGGCCACGCCTTCCTGGATGACGCCATCGCCCGAGGTGCCGCGGCCGTGATTTCCGGCGAACCTGTGGGCGGGCTCCCCGCTGTTGCGGCCGCGCAGGTCGCCGACCCGCGTCAGGTGCTCGCGGAGGTGGCCCGCCGTTTCTTCGATCACCCTGAGGCCGCGTTACAACTCACTGGGGTCACGGGAACGAATGGCAAGACGACGGTTTCGACCTTGCTGCGCCATCTTTTGCAGGACGATGGCACGCCATGGGGTCTTGTGGGGACGGTACGTTACCATCTTGGCCGACGTTCTATTCCGTCTTTTAAGACGACTCCAGAATCCGCCGATCTGGCCGGCTTCTTCCGCCAGATGATGGACGCCGGCTGCGTTGGGGCCTGTTTGGAAGTTAGTTCCCACGCCCTCCACCAGGATCGGGTCCATGGTTTCCATTTTCAGGTCGCGGCGTTCACTAATCTTACGCGCGATCACGTCGACTACCACGGTGACCTCGCCTCGTACCTCGATGCGAAGACGGCGTTGTTCGATGGTCGGAGCGGGAGCGTACCAGATGTCTCGGTGATTAATATTGATGACCCCAGCGGCCGGATTCTCGCCGAAGCCTGTCGGCGGCGCGGTCGGGTACTCACCTTCGGCCTCGCCCCGGAGGCCGATCTCCGTGCGACGGACCTCGCCCTTGATACCGGCGGCGCGGTGTTCACGGTTCGGTATGAAGCTCGCACGGCACGATTCACGACGAGTCTGCCAGGAGACTATAACGTTTCGAATATTCTCTGCGCGCTGGCGATGGCCGCCGCCTGCGGGCGTGATCCGCTCGCCCTCGCTCCGGCGCTCGCTTCCTTCCCGGGAGTTTCCGGTCGGATGGAACGCGTCGAGGCCGGGCAAGCCTTCCCGGTGTTTGTCGACTACGCCCACACCGACGATGCGCTGCGCAATGCGTTGCGGATGCTACGAGGTATCACGCCAGGCCGGGTACTCTGCGTTTACGGATGCGGGGGTAACCGCGATCGCGGCAAGCGTCCGGCGATGACGAAGGCGGTGGCGGAGCTCGCCCATCTCGCTTGGGCGACCGCGGACAATCCTCGCAAGGAAAGCATCGAGCAAATCTTCGCGGACATGCGGGAAGGTCTCGGCCCGCTTCCTGGGGTATCTTTTGTCGCTGATCGCCGCGAGGCCATCGGCGGTGCGTTGGCGGCCGCACGGGCGGGTGATTGTGTGGTGATCGCTGGGAAGGGTCACGAAACCACGCAGGAGTTTTCCGATACGGTCGTACCTTTTGATGATCGTCAGGTCGTCCGTGAAATCCTTGAGCTCCGGAGGGGCGTCCAGTCGTGATGCCCCTCTTCTCCTCCGCTGATTTAGCCACCTGGTGTACCGGGCGCTGGACCGTTGCCCCAGGCCCCGCCGTCACCGGATTCGGGACAGATACGCGTGCGCTTCGCCAAGGTGATATCTTCGTCGCCGTCCGCACAGAACGCCGGGATGGACATGATTTCCTCGGTGCCGCCCGGGCGCAAGGGGCCGCCGCCGCTCTCGTGGCTCACCCGGTGGCTGATGACCTGCCGCAACTCGTGGTCGATGATCCGCTGGTCGCTTTACGTCGCCTGGCTGCACAGTGGCGGAATCGTTTCAGCGGCCGCGTTATCGGTGTCACCGGAAGTGTGGGCAAGACCTCGACGAAAGAGCTGCTGGCGGCCTTGCTCGGCCCGGAAGCTTTTGTCACTGAGGCGAACTTGAATAATCTCATCGGCGTGCCGCTCATGCTTCTGCGGATGGAGCCAGAACGCCATCGGTTCGCCGTGATTGAGGCGGGGATGAGTGTGCCCGGGGAGCTAGCAGTTTCCGCGGGCGTGATTCGTCCGGACCTCGCGATTATCACCGCCGTCTCCTCGGTGCATCTCGAAGGATTGGGTTCGCTCGCCGCGGTCGCCCGCGAGAAAGCCGAATTAGTCGGAGCCTTGGCCGACGGCGGTCGGGCTATTTTGCCGGCCGCGTTACTTACTTGGCCGGAGTTTGCCGCCCAAGCGGCGCGTTGTATCGCTATTCAGTTCGAAGGTGAGGCGGCGCCCGCGGTGCAGCCTGGCAAAACCGTGCACGCACGCTTCCTTCAGGCTGCGAATGGTCACCGCTCGCTGGTGCTGGATGGCGAGGCCTTTCCTTTGGCTCCGATTTCCGATGGTCTCGCCCGTAACGCCGCCCTCGCACTGGTCGCGGCCCGCGAACTCGGAATCTCCGCCCCGCAGCTTGCTGCCTCGATGGGGCGCTGGGTGCCTCCGGTCGGCCGTGGTAGCGTACACGTGCTGGGCGAGCAGACTTTTTACGTCGATTGTTACAACTCTAGTCCGGCCTCGCTGGCGGATTCGGCCGCTTGTTTCGATCGCTTGAGTCGCCGCGAGGCGACCCCTCGTCTTTTCGTGCTCGGCGGTATGGCCGAGCTCGGTGCCACCTCGGCGCAACTCCACCGCGACTGCGGAACTCAGCTCCCTCTCCGGGCGGGCGACCAAGTGGTTGCCTTCGGCGGAGAGGCGCCGGCGTTCTTGCAGGGAGTTGCGCTCCCCGGGGTGGAGCTTTTCTCCGCGGCCTCGATCGACGAGGTCGTTACGCGGATTCGGGCCCATCGCGGCTTCATCTTCCTTAAGGGTAGTCGCACCTTCGCGCTCGAGCGCGGCCTACCTGAATCCCTCCGCGCTACTCTCTCTTTCCACTAGGATGCTTTATCGTCTCAGCGAACTCGTGCATACTTGGGGGCCTTTCCGTCTCTTTGAGTATATTTCCGTGCGGGCAATCATGGCCGGGCTCACGTCATTGGCCCTGGGCATGTTCTTTTCCGGACGGCTCATCGCCTTGCTCTCGCGTCTCCGCCAGCCGGAGCGCTCCGCCAGTTTAATGGGCGAGTTAGCGAAGGAGGGCGGCAAGGTCCCCACCATGGGTGGTCTGATCATCGCCATCGCCATGATTCCTTCGGTGCTCCTGTGGGCCCGACTCAACGTTCTGGTGCTCGCTGCACTCTGGTGCCTCATCGGCATGGGTGCCGTCGGGCTCTATGATGATTGGCTGAAGGTTCGGCACGGCAGTGCCGATGGCATCTCCGCCCGCATGAAACTGGTGGGGCAGTTTGGCGTCGCCCTCATCGCGCTAGGCATCGTGTTGCTGGATTCGTCTTATCGGGAAAGCCTCTGCGAAATCTGGCTGCCCGTCCTGAATGGACCGCTCTGGTCCGCTAAATCCCTGGGGCTACCGTTCCTGGCGTGCCTTGCGGTCGCTGGAGTGTTCTTCATGGTCGTGTGCGTGGGCTGTTCTAATGCCGTGAACCTCACCGACGGTCTCGACGGTCTGGCCATCGGTTGCGTGCTGATTACCACGACTATTCTCGGGAGTGTGGCCTATCTGGCGGGTCGCTACGATTTCTCCGACTACCTGCGAATCAGTTACGTACCGGGTGCGGGCGAATTAGCGGTCTACTGCGCCGCGTTGGTTGGCGGTAGTCTCGTCTTTCTCTGGCATAATGCGGCACCGGCCGAAATCTACATGGGCGATGTGGGCGCCCTCGGTATTGGCGGCGGCCTCGGGGCGGTGGCGTGCCTGATGCACCAGCCGTTCCTGCTGGCGATTGTCGGGGGGGTATTCGTCGTCGAGGCGGTCTCCGTCATGCTACAGGTCGCCTATTTTAAGCGCACGGGTGGTAAGCGTCTGTTCCTGATGACGCCCATCCACCACCACTTTCAGAAAAAGGGTTGGCCCGCGACTAAGGTCGTGGCGCGTTTCTGGATTCTCTCTTTCCTCTGCGGGCTGCTGGGCCTGCTCTCTCTGAAGTTACGATGAGCGAATTTCCCGAATCCCTCCGCCGGCGCCTGACGCGCCCTGCCGCCATTTTTGGCGAAGGGGTCAGCGGCCGTTCGGTGGCGGAGTCGCTCGCGGGCGCCGGTTTCGCGTCGGTTATTTATGATGAGCGGGGCGAGAATCGACAGTTCGGTGCCGAGGAAGCCGCCCGGCATGACCTGCTAGTTTACAGCCCAGGGTTTCCGCAGTCGCATCCTTGGATTATCGCCGCCCGCCGCGCCGGGATACACTGCCTCGCGGAACTTGATTTCGGTGCACTCCTTTGGACGGGCCCCGCTATCGCCATCACGGGTACGAACGGTAAAACGACCATTACGGAATTCCTTTCGTTCGCCTTCAAGCGCGCCGGCCTCGATGCCATCGCCTGTGGTAATGTCGGCCTGCCGCTGACATCGTTGGAGCGCACGGTCTCTAATGGTTCCTTCGTCGCCGTGGTCGAGGTCAGCTCTTTCCAGTCCGAAGATCTGCGTCACTTCACGCCGGAGGCGGTGTTATGGACTAATTTCGATGAAGATCACCTCGACCGACACGGCGATCTCGAGAGCTACTTCCGGGCCAAATTCAAACTAATCGAGCGCATGATGCCCGGTGGTATTCTGGTGGTCGGCGAATCCGTCGTCGTGGCGGCCCGTCAGTTCGGCATCGAGCTTCCCGCCGAGGCGCAGGTCGCAGCGCGCGCCGATGTGGCCGAAACCGTCCCCGCCGGATCGATGTTTGATTCTTGGCCGCAGCGCGAGAACTGGGCGATTCTGGTTAAGTATTGGCAGGCCCGCGGTATCGCGATGCGCCATCTCGAGGAAGCCGCCCGATTGTTCCGCCTCCCGCCGCACCGCCTCCGGAAGGTCACGGAAAGTAAAGGGGTAGAATTTTGGAACGATTCCAAGGGGACCAACTTCCACGCAGTGCAGGCGGCACTTTCCCAATTCAGCATCCCGGTCCGTTGGATCGGGGGCGGCAAGTGGAAGGGTGGCGACCTTGGGCGTTTCGCCCGTCGCATCGCCCCGCTCATCGACACCGCTTATCTGATTGGTGAGACCGCGCCTGAGTTACACCGTCACTTTGAAGAACTCGGTAAACCTAGCCGATGTTTCCCAACGCTGCAGGACGCCGTCGTCGCGGCCGCCAAGGACGCCCATGGCCCGATGGCCATCCTGCTCAGTCCAGGATTTTCAAGTTTCGATCAATTCCGCGGCTATGCCGAGCGCGGCATGGTCTTTGAGCGTGCCGCCACTTCGCTGGCGAGTCGCCCCTGATTTTCACCAAACCACCCACCCAGACCAAACCATCCTACCTACTAACATGCGACCTATCATTACAGTCACCGCCGTCGTGCTCGTGCACCTCTGCGTCATCGCCGTCCTTGTCGGCGTCAACGGCTGCCGCAGTACCAGCGGCTTCGAGGAGCCCATTCCTCCCGCCGTCTTCTCTGGTGGCGCCCGCTCGGCGACTGACCCAGCCAGTACCACGCTGGCTCCGGTCAACGGCGTGGCCCGCATTCCGACGCCTGAGCCGACGAAGCTCGTGCCGGTGACCCTCGCCGGACCTGGCGGCAAGTACACCGCCGTCAAAGGTGACTCGCTCGCTGGTATCGCGGCTCGCGAGAAGGTCACTCGTCAGGCCCTCGCCACTGCTAATCGCCTACCGTTGAATGCCGAGATTAAGCCCGGCCAAGTGCTCACCATTCCTTATGGCGGAGCGCCCAAGGCTCCAGTCAAGACCGGTGCTAAAACGGGTGCCAAGTCGGGTGCAGCCCCGGCAATGAAGGCCGCTCCAGTTTCCGCCGAGCCCGCCCCGAACTTCACCCCGCTCAAGATTATTTCGCTGACTAACCCAGCGGGTGCCGCGGACACGAAGCCTGCCGCCGCGGTCCCGGCCACTAAGTAAGCCTCCTTTCGCCTTACGTCATGGTCATCAAGGTCAAGCATGAGAGTCCGGGGACCCTGGGTGGGTACTCGTTGGGCATCGTCATGCTGGCCTTGGGCTTGGCCTTGTTTGGCTTGGTGGTGCAGTATAGCGCGGGGATCTCGCTGTCCTCGAGTAACCGTACAGGGGCTTTCGACCGCCAATTGCTCTATGTCCCCATCGCCATCGTGGCGGGATATTTCTTCTATCGGCTTAATCTCGACCGGGTGCGGGAGCGACGCTGGTGGATTCTCGGTACGGCCTGTGTGGTGATGGGTCTAGCTCGTGTCCCAGGTATTGGTGTTTCGGTTAATGGCTCATGGCGCTGGATTGATTTCGGCTTCTTCCGCTTGCAGGCCTCCGATTTGGGGAAGCTGGCCATCGTCCTCGTGCTATCGGATGTGCTGGCGCGGATGCAGCGCCACACGTTGAAAACGAACTTCCGCATCTGGCGGCTCAGCGATCGGCATCCGTACGTGATGACGTCGACGGGTTGGCAGGATTGCCGCGAGGGTTTCCTAAAGCCTTTGGCTATCATCTTATTGATCGCAGGTTTCATTGGACTGGGTCCCGATCTCGGTACGATTCTCCTCTGCGTCGCGGTCGGCGGCGTGATGATGCTCATTTCTGGAGTCCGCTGGTCGTACGTCATCCCGAGTTTTCTGCTCGGCTTTTCGGCGCTGACGGTGCTGATCCTGAATTGGCCGAACCGGATGCGTCGGTTCACTTCTTTTCTCGATCCGTGGGAAAAGCGCGGGGATGAAGCTTACCAGCTTTTCGAGGGGATGGTGGCCTTCGGCGTCGGGGGTTTGACGGGGAAGGGTGCCGCGAACGGTATCCAAGGTCGTGCCTACCTACCAGAAGCTCACACGGATTTCGTCTTCTCGGTCATCGGCGAGGAATACGGACTCGTCGCGACGGGTTTGGTCGCTTTCACCTATTTCACGATTTTCATCCTAGCATATCGGGCGATGCGGCATTCCTCCGATCTTTACCGCTTCAATGTCTGTCTGGGCGCGACGCTCTTCTTGGTGCTGCAGGCCTTAATCAACATGGGGGTCGTCACCGGATGTCTGCCGACGAAGGGCATCTCTCTCCCGTTCATCAGTTACGGCGGGACCAACCTCGTCATCATGTCCTGTATGGTTGGCTTGGTGCTCAATTGCATCCGTGATTCCGCGGAGCCGGCGTTCACGCCCAAGGAGGCTCGCGTATGAGTCGCGTGCTGCTTGCGTGCGGCGGGACGGGTGGCCATCTGGCCCCAGGTATCGCCCTCGCCCAGCGGCTCACGGACGAAGGCCACGAATGCCAGTTGGTGGTCAGCAGTAAGGCCGTGGATGCGCGGATGACGGCCAATTATCCCCGTCTGACTTTTGTTGCGGGGAAAGGTCGTGGGTTTGGCCCTGGGCTCGTCGCCCAAGCGCTTTTTTTCCCCGCGTTAGTGGGCGCGATCTGGTCTGCTTGGCGTCAGCTGCGTCGATTCCGGCCCGATGCGCTCGTTTGTTTCGGTGGCTTCATGAGCCTAGGTCCGGCGCTCGCCTGTTTGTTCACAGGGGTGCCCGTCTTGGTGCATGAGGCGAATCGTCATCCCGGTAAGGCGGTACGGCTAATTGCGCGGTTCGCGACGTCGGTGCATCTTCCTGCGGGGGTGCGTATCGCGGGAGTCGCCGCCGACCGTCAGCATGATTCCGGATACCCGGTTCGGGCGGAGATCCGGCCGCAAGCGCGCGACGCCGCCCGGCGCGCACTTGGCTTGCCCCCCGCCGGGCGCCTTTTACTGGTGACGGGTGGCAGTCAGGGAGCCGCTTCCCTGAACCGCTGGGTCGCGACCCATATCGCAGAGTTCTCCACTCGTTCTGTACACGTGCTTTGTCTGACCGGCCCCGGCGGACGCGAAGAAGAACTGCGCACGCCGCAGTCGGTTGTGAAGTTCGTCCCATTTTGTCACCAGATGGCCGCGGCCTATTCCGCTGCCGATCTCGCCGTCACGCGTGCGGGCGCTGGCACGCTCGCTGAGCTGGCGACCTGCCGGACTCCTGCGGTGCTTGTGCCGTATCCGCGTTCCGCCGATGACCACCAGACGGCCAATGCCGTCCAGAGTGCGGAGATGGGTGGGGCGGTACTTTTAGCCGAGACTGATCTCGGGAAACTGGCCGAGATCGTCTTCACCCGCATCAGTGATAACGGCGTGCTCTCGGCGATGCGCGATGCGTTAGCGCTCGTCGACGCGGCGAACCGCTGGGAGGAACTTGCCATCGAAACCGTCTCCTTGGCTAGCCGGAAATCCCGGCCCTTGCCCGCATGAGTTCACGCGATTCAGCCTGGCTGCTTGGTGCTTGTGGCATGGGCGTGGGACCGTTGGCGATTTATCTCAAGGGAGAGGGCTGGGATGTTTCCGGTTGGGATGATGCGACGGGTAGCCCGATGGAATTACAGTTGGCGAACGCGGAAGTTCCGTTGTTGCGCGATCCTTGGGCCGCCGGTCGTCAACCCCTCGTGATTGGTCGCTCCAGCGCGGTGAAACCTGGGCATGCCTCTCTTGATTTGGCTGCCGCTCATGATGTCCGCGTCCTTCGTCGTGGCGAATTACTCGCCGAACGGGTCGCGCACCGCCGGTTCGTCGC
>CAISXT010000068.1 GCA_903889525.1 uncultured Opitutia bacterium
CATAGCTGTCTTTAAGGTAGGGCTGACCACCCTTGGTCAGCCGCGGTTGAGCGAGGGCGCTCAACCCTACCCAAGGCACCACTAGGGCAGCACGCGGTGCTGCCCCTACCTCAAGATCTCACTCGTGAAACCTAATCCTCGGCTTGGGGCCATCTTTCGCCTTCGGTAAACGCTCGGGGTCGGTCAGCGAGGCGCCAGACTGGAGCTCGGACTTACCCTTCCACTCCCGCTCGAAGCCCGTGCTGGCGAGGCGCACGGCATCTCGTCCCAGCTTATGGTTCAAGGCATCGACGGCTTTCATGAGCCGGTCCTTGTTCGGGTCGGCCTCGCCGCCCATGCCGGGCAAGGAAGGCTGCACCACATCGGCCGGGGTCAGGCCGTGGAGCATCACCCCTGCCCGCTTATACATATAACCATCGCGACGGATGCGGGTGAGTGCTCGGGCAGCCGCGGCGCAAATGGCACGGGCATCGTCAGTCGGTGGATCAAGCGGCTCGAGTTCATCGCCGCGATACTGCTCCTGGTCGATGCGATGCTGGTTCGTGCGGATGAAGACTACAATAGACGAGGCGATCAGTCCGTCTTCGCGGAGTTTCTCGGCCGCCCGGGCCGCGTGCGAAGCGATGGCTTCGGAGAGCTCATGTGCGTCGGTGATCGGACGTCCAAAGGAACGGGATACCAACACGCTCTTCCGCGGGCCAGCGTCCTCGACGATGTCATGGCAGGAGATACCACGCAGCTCGAGAGCAAGACGTTCACCGACCACGCCGGCGATGCGACGGACAAAACCCGGATCAGCCTCCGCGAGATCGATCGCCGAAAGGATACCATGGGAGCGCAGGCGTGACGCCAGGCCGGGGCCGACGCCCCAGACGTCTTCCGCTTCGACCCCACGCAGGAAGGCCGTCCGCCCTTCGGTATCGATCGGCACCACGATCACGCCACCGCTCGACTTGTCGGCCTTCGCCCGCTCATTGGCAAGTTTGCAGAGGACCTTCGTCGGAGCCATCCCCAGCGAAATCGGGATGCCCGTGCGCTTCAGGACATCGGCGCGAATACGCAGGCCCAGCGCCCTCGCATCGGTATCAGGCATATCGGGGAAGCCCAGGAACGCCTCATCGACCGAATACACCTCGAGGTCGCGCGCCTGTTCGCCGAGGGCGGCCATCACGCGTTCGGAGAAATCGCCGTAGACCTCGAAGTTGGAAGAGAAGATACGGACGCCATGGGCTTCGCAGGTCCGACGCACTTCGAAATACGGCGCGCCCATCGGGATACCCAGCGCCTTGGCTTCAGAGGAACGCGCAACCACGCAGCCGTCGTTATTCGACAGCACCACGATCGGCACGCCGATCAACGAGGGATCCAGGGCGCGCTCGCACGAGGCGTAGAAATTATTACAGTCGGCGAGGGCGCGGAGCATGGCGTCAGCAGCGGCGCACGACGGCGACCACCGTACCCCAGATACGGCATTCTGGCGTGAAAGGCAACGACCAGCCCGACCAGCGGGGACTATCGGCCCGCAGACTCCAGGCGCCCGCGGCATCGCGCTCGAGATGTTTCACCGTGAACTCGCCGCCGACCTCGGCGACCACGATCGTGCCCGCGCGTGCCGAGAGCGATTTATCGACCACGATGAGATCGCCGCTAAGGATGCCCGCACCCGACATCGAGTCGCCATCGACGCGTAGGAAGAAAGTAGAGATCGGATTGCGGACCAGATGCTCGTTCAGGTCGAGCCGCCGCTCCATGTGGTCATCCGCTGGAGAGGGAAAGCCGGCCGCAGCCCGACTCTCCAGCAACGGCAAGGCCAGTGGCCGCCGAGCTTCGAACCCCTGCAATGTGCGCATATCCAGCATAGAGTGAACGGATGTTCACTTATCAGGGGAAAGCTTCAAGGCGAAACTACCAGGTAGGGACAGCACCACGTGCTGTCCTAATCACACCTTGTCGAGACACGGCTACCGCCTGAGTTAGGCGAACAAGGACAGCACGTGGTGCTGTCCCTACCTCAAGACAACAAAAAGGCCCGCATCTCACGACGCGGGCCATAGGG
>CAISXT010000069.1 GCA_903889525.1 uncultured Opitutia bacterium
AACCTTCTCAATATGCGTATCCCGGTAAGCTTCGGCATTACTGTAAGCCAGGTCGAAGGCCGTGACGACCTTGCTCTGGTCGCGAGGGGCGACGCCCGCCTTACGGAAGACGTTCATCATGAGCGCAAGGCTCTCGATATTGCGCTCCATCATCACCGGAGTAATCGGGATGCGGGCATCCTCGGGTAAGCCGTAGCGCTTACGCAGGTCCTCGGGCAGCTGCGGATTATGGGCCTGACCCCAAGCCTGCAGGAAGTCCTCTGCTAAGGCCAGCCCTGCCTCGGGATGACGGCGGGCGATGTCGACGATGCGATCGGCGGCCTTCTCAAAATTGGCGCTCGCGATAATCGCACGGGAGAGGCTGGCGTCGAAGCGGTTACGCAGGTCCTCTGAAAGCGCGTCGAGCCACTTGCCCGTCGGGGCCAAGGCGAGCAGTTCTTCAGGGTCGACGTCGGCACCATTGGAGCGGAAGCGCTGACGATTAGCGCCACGCTGACTGAACGCCGTTTCGGCTTCGGCCATCCAAGACTCTGCCATCAGGCCCAAGACTTGCTTCCAGTTACCCGTGGCCAGATTGGCATGTTCGGCAATCAGGCCAGCCAAGACGGTCTGGGCCCGGAGATTGTCCAAGCGCGTACCGGGTTCGTTGCGGGACTCGGTCTGCAATTTACGCTCCAGACCGGCGACGATTTTCAACGCGGAGTCTGGCTGATTTTTAATGAGATCATTAAAGGTCGCACTGAGCGCGGCGCTCGGCACTTGGGTGAGCACCCGGACGAGCGCGGTGGCGGCCTTACTCTTCTCCCAGTCATTCACGCGTTCCTGCTTCAGGATGCTCAGGTTTTCGTCCCAGATACGCTGGACCTGATCGCGCTGAGCGAGCTCCGTGGCCTGCTCCGCGGCGAGAAACGCGGCCACTTCAGCCCGAAGGCCTTCGTCCGCGATCTTTTCTAGATTAGCCTCATCGGGGAAATAAGTACGGGCGAGTTCCTTGAATCCTCCGGCCAATAAAAGACGTCCGGCCGCCAGACGGCGGGCCGGATCCTTGCCACCGAAGTGTTCCGTACCCCGGGCCAGACGTTCCGCGACCCAGAAACTTTCAGAGGGAGGGACGATTTGTCCGAGCATCTGACCGAGCTTCCGGATTTCGATATCCGTCAATTCGCCCGTGACGGCATCGGACAGGGCGAAGACATCCTCGAGGCGTACGCCGTTCTTCGGGCGTTCGGCCAGATCGGAGAGCATCTTATCGTAGATGCCACGGGAGAGGTCCGCTTTCAGTTTGGCGAGTTCGGAGCGAACCACCACCCAGTCTCCCAATCGGAAGGCATGCATGAAACGCACGTCGGCGGGCGCATTATCCTGCAACTTAGCCGAGCGCTCCATGGCCGCGAAAACCTCATTGAGGTCGCGGGAGAAGCGCTGGCGCAGCAGGTTCTCATACTGCTTCTGCGTCTTAGCATCGAGGGGTTGCTGGGCGGAAAGGCCGGCGGCCAAGGCGAGGGCAGCGCAGAACAGGAAGGGGCGAATCAGTCTCATGTTTTTATTTTTAGTTATGAAAGTGGGGGGACTCAGGAACCGTTGTCGGGGATTTTCTTAGCTTCTTCGAAGATGATGCGGGCATCCTTCTCTGGGCCCTTGGGGACAGGAGCAGGACCACCCAGAAGCGCGGCGGCGGCATGGGCGGCCTTCGGGTCAGGCTTGGCCGCGGGCTTCACCTGGAGAGCGGCCTCGAGGTTCTGCTGCTTAACCGAGCCAATACCGGTGACGCCTTCGACGGGCATGATACCACCGGCGGCAGGCTTAATGGCTTCAGGGGGATGGATGCCTTCGACCTTATCAACGCCCTTGGCAGCGGGCGGTGGAGGTGTGCCTTCAGCGACGGGAGGAGGCGGGGTGGCTTTCGTGCCCGCACCCTTGACGGCTTCGGGAGGATGAACGCCTTCAACCTTCTCGACGCCCTTGGCGGTAGGCGGCGGCGGGGTGCCTTCGGCGACGGGGGGCGGAGGCGTGCCCTTGGTGCCAGCTCCCTTAACGGCGGGAGGCGGCGGAGTTCCCTTAGCCGCAGGCGGCTCGACCGGGGTAGCGGTCTGGGGGACGCCATTCACGGCCTTCTGAGTGGGCGGCGGAACCGCCGCCGGGGGCGGGGTTTCCTTGATCATTTTCGTGCCGTCTGGAGTCTTCACTCCATCAACTTTTTCGACGCCCTGCACCGTGGTTGGGGCGACGTTCTTGGCGGCGGGTTCGACTTCACGAACCTTGCCGGAACCTTCCTGGCGCACGCCCTTCACGCCCTCGACGACCGCCGGAGCGGGATTGTTCTGCGCGAAGGCAGCGAGACAGAGGGCCAGTGGCCACAGGGTGCGAAACGACGGATGGGTTTTCATAAATTATTCAGGCGGGCGGAACGATTGAACTCCGCCTGCACGCGGCGCTCGTAATCGGCCAAGGCGGCCGGATCTTGGTGCTCCGCGAGGTAGCGGAAAACCTGGCGGGTGCGTTCGGCGTAAGGCCGCCATTCCTCTTCGGTCGCACCATTGGCCTTCAGTAACGAAGTGCCGTAGAAGTAAGCCTTGCCGAGCGTCTCGCGGATGGCGCGGGTCGTCGAGCCATCCTCGCCATCCACCGCGGCTGACTCTAGGAGCAGCTGCGTCAAATCCGTGATGGCGCCGGCGACATCCAGCATCTCGATGCGAGCCTTGGCCTTCGCGAGGCGAATTTGATGGCGCACCGAAGGGCGTTCGTCGGTCGGCAATTCGGCGGCGAGTTTATTGTATTCCTCGACGATGGTAATCCAGTCCGGCTCCTTCACGCGCTCTAAGGCCCGAATCTGCACGAGGTGATCGCGGGCTTTCTCCCGAGCGAGCTGGGCGTCGCCGGCGTTGAAATGATAATAAATCACCCCGACAGGAAAGAGTAGCCAGAGTAAGGTCAGGAACTTTCTCATCGCGAAACGGCACCCTCCCCTGGGTTGGCTTGTGGCCGGATGACCTTCCAGTGAGTCCCGAAATACTGCAACGCCACGGGCAGGAAGGCGACGATGATAGCGCCGAGCGTCATGGCTAACAAGGCTAGCTGGGCCAGGTCTAGGCCGCTCTTGGGCAACGGTGCCCGCATCACCATATCCCCCAAGGCATCGGTCGGCAGGTGCTTCTCATTCACGTCGTAGTATGAACCCTTTAACGACCGTGCGATGGTGGCCAGCACCTCGGCGTCCTGACGCGACTGATGCCCGGCGATGAAAGTACCCTTTCGCGGATTACCGATACCCAGGACCAGGACTTCCTTCACCGACTTGGGGCGCGGCAGGATAGGTTGCAGCGGAATCGTGTCTCCGTCTGTAAAGATCAACATGCGCACCGTTTCGTCGGGCAGGTCCTTCACCAAGGTCACCGCGGCATTGACCGCTGAGCCGAGGTCGGTCTCCCCTGTCTTCATGATATACTGAATCGGGAGGCCGTTGAAGACGTTACGGACCAACTCCGGGTCGCGAGCCTCCATCACCACCGCTTTGGCATCGGTATAAAATCCAACCACCCCGAAACGGAGGTCGCCCCCGACACGCATCAGCACGGTCTCAACTTCTTCGCGCATACGTTCCTGGCGGGTGGACTTCCCTTCGGGCCCAGCGTCCTTGAGGTACATGCTGGGCGAAAGGTCAGAGACAAAAATCAGTCGAGCGGCCTGCTTAGAATCTCGCGGCTTCCCATCCTTCGCCGCCTGGTGAAGTTCGAACATCACCGCCAAGCCCCACGCGAACGCCACCAAGGCGAGGCAGCGGAGATAAGGCGCCACCCGAGTCCAAGGCCGAGGGGCGTCATCCGGGCCAAAAGCCAACCGAGCTACCCGCCGGACACGCCTGCCATGCAGCCACTCCGCAAAAACGGAGAGCACCAGCACAAATAGTGCGACTTGCAGGGAGGTCATGGAGGGGGAATCGCAGGGGTACGATTCAAGCGGAAGGTCTAGGGTGATGCCCCCAGGATAGCAAGGGGGATGGACGTTAAATGAAAGGTCAGACACGGGGACAAATAACCCTAAAGGGAGTCGTTTAAGAAATAAAATACCCCCCCCCAAAAAAAAACCCTTGGCGGGGGCAATCCAGACCGACGGTGAAAGGCAGAGGCTGGCCGCTTTATTTAATCCAGAGTCGGGCGACCTGCTTGGGCGATAACGCCGTCGCGGCCTGCTCCAGCTCCACGGTCACCTTGCACAAGTTGCCAGCGAACTTAACGGCCTTCACCTTGCCAGCTGCCGACTCGCCCATCGCCTTACGATCCTGCCCAGCACCGGCTAAACGAATCAGGGAGCCTTCGCGCAATTGACGGCCGACGTCGCCGGACTCTTGGAAGAGCGTCAACTCGACCTGCAGGCCCGTCACTTTATCAACGTAACCTGGGGCGCCCTCTTCCGTCATACGCTTGGCATGCACGGCCCGTTGCGTCGCCTGAAATTTAAGGAGGCTGGCTTCATCGAGAAAGACTTCCCAGCACATGCGCACCTTGCCCTTGCCCATACCGTGGGTCTGCGTGCGCAGTTTGTCGCCGACCTTGATATCGGCCAACGCCGCCGCCTTGCCGTCCTTCCAATAGCGCGTGGCGGTCTCCGTCTCGAGGGTAATCCCCTTCTCGCGGATGTAACTCTTGTCCGCACTTCCTTGCGTGCAGGTGATTTTGCCAGAGGCGGCATCAATGGCGTCCACATGAAAAAACTCTTTATGGCCATTCATCATATTCATTTCGTCCTGAATATAGGTCAGCCAAGTCCAAGTGCCGGTGGCGTCCTCGTGCATGCGGAAGATCGCCCGCTCGCCTACCCGGAAATCCTGCAGGTCGCCAAAAGCCGCATGGTGGAGCAATTCGGCATAAGGCAGCACCTTAAAGGTCATCAACTCATCGGTGCCCTCCTTGCGGAAAACCCCCGAGCGGCTGGGCAGATCCATACTGACCAGCTCGCCCCAGATTCGGCGCATGGCCTCCGTCGGCACAATCACTTCGCCCGGATTGATCTTCCGGATAGGCTTCGCGACTGGCTCGACGGCGAGCAAGGCCAACGGACAAAGCAAGACAAGGAGCAGAATCTTCATGGGGATGAATCTAGAACAATCAGACTTCGGGTAAGTTGCAATCCGGTAGCCCTCGCCTCCCGCCTACTTCTTGAACACGGCCGAGTCCCGATTGGCGGCCGACTCCAAATAGGCCAGTAGGTCTAACACTTCCTGTTTATTCAGGGTACTGATCAAACCCGGCGGCATGGGTGAAATCTTCGACAGCTGGCGCGATTTAATCTCACTCTTGCGAATGGTCTGCATCTGCGGGGCGAGCATACTAGGCCGAATCACGACCTTATCGTCCGTCTCACTGACCAGCCGGCCGATGATAAGGTTGCCGTTATTTAAGGTGAATTCCGTATTCGCAAACTGCTCAGAGACGACCTTGGAGGGGTCGAGGATGGACTCGAGAATATCACGGCGGCCGAAACGACTCGAGATCGCCGTCAAATCCGGACCGACCGAGCCGCCTTCGTTGCCAATCTTATGGCACAGGAGGCACTGGGCGGAGGCCAGCGCATCCTGCCCTTGGGTAAAACTCCGTCCGGCTCCGACTTGCAGCAAGTCAGCTTCGAGATCGGCCATTTTCCAATCCTGCACGAAGCCGCGCGGCTTCTTGGGCTTGCGGAGGTTATGCAACGGCTCAGCCCATGAATCGATCAACGACTGATAACTAGGTAATTCCGCGGGAGGAATCGTCGCGATGGCCTCTTGGCGAATCTTCACGAGAAAGCTCTCGTAGCTCGCCCCATTGCCATAGCCGCGACCAGCCTCGTCAAACCAACGCAATAAATCCTCTGGGTGCTTGCCTGATTTGGACTGCTCTGGCCACCAGCTGAGATAACGACGGCGAAGGGCGGGAGTCCAACCACGGGAGATCGTCCGGAGATGGAAAAGATAAGTGACCTGCTCTTCTTGGGTCACGGCGGAAGCCAGCAGATCCATGGTTCGATCAATCACGCCTGGCGCCTCGAGCGCGAGGAGCACCTGACAAAGCTCGCGATTAAGGGCGATCGATTTCGCGGGATATTCCGAAGTAAGTTCAGCGATCAACGAAGCCGCCACCGCGGGAGTCGGCGGACCATGGCGACTGAGGGCAACTTCGATGATGCGTAGTTTTTCCAGCTTAAGTGACTCAGTCGAGAGGCTGCCTAATGGGAACTTCTGCTGCCCCTTGATAACTTCAGTTTGAGATTCGAGTCCCCCGACGCGAGCCAACCCCAAGAGCGCCGTCATCGCCACGGCGGGCTCGGACTCGACCAAGGCGCGGGATTTCCATTCGGCTAAGGGCTGACGCTCCAAAGCGATGCGGGCGGCGTAACGAGTGAAACGGTCTGCGGAACCGAGCTGAGGCCAGAGAGTGCCTACGGCCTTCGGGTCAACGTGATCATGGAAAGCCTCTAACTGATGCCTCAGCGCACGGGCTTCCGCCCCCGTGGCTTCATGTAAGTCAACGGGGTCGGTCGGAGCATCGCCGACATAGCTGACTCGATAGAGTGCACCCGCCGTATGCCGACCGCCGAGCGTGAAATACATCGCGCCGTCTTGGCCAATCATTAACGCGGTGAGATTAAATGGGGACCTGCCCTTCTTGTCCTGCAACGCCGCGGGAACGAGAAAATTCTCGGCGTTGCCCGTATAGGTTGAGCCATCGGGTCGAAGGTGTACCGCCATGATGCGCCCATAACTCCAATCCTGAACGAAGAACGCTTTCTGATATTGGGCAGGAAACTTTGCCCCCGTCCCGAAAATCACCCCCGTTGGGCAACCAATGCCGATGACGACCGAGCTGGGCAAACTGTCTGGGTAATACTCGGGCCACTTGCTGGCACCCTCCCGGAAGCCGTGATCAGCGCCACTGGTAATATGATAGACTCGGATGGGGCGATACCACGGCAGACCCCAGTCGCCTTCGAAATCGCTGTCAAAGCCCAGCAGTTCTCCATCCGCATTACGGGCTACGCAGTAAGTATTCCGTTGGCCGCTGGCGACGAGTTCGCAATGCGTACCGTCGGGATCCATCCGGACAATGAAACCACCCGGAGGCTTGCGACCGGCTCCGAAGCCCGTGGCGTCCTCGGAGCGAGGGAGCACCAGATCATCGGCGTAATTACGATGCGGCGAGCTCGGGAGTAGGTCCGGCGGGATATCGCAAAAATTACCGCAGAGGATGTCAAGGTGCTTCTTATCTGGATTCAACAGAATGGTATGTGCCCCATGGTCCCCACCACCACCCCGCCACTCTCGGAGCAATTCCACTTGGTCGAACTGATCATTCGCCGTCGTGGAGCGACAGCGAAAAAGTCCGTAAATCTCCCGACCACTCGCATCACGACCATGGGCATGCACATAAAGACTATCGAAAGCGAAGAGCATCCCCATCACCTCGCTCAGCGGTAGCTTTAATTTCTCGGCGGAGATGACCTTGCCGTCCTGTAAAGTCAGACGGGTGATTGGGTCACGACGCTCGCCGCCCAATAACAAGCGCCCCTTCGAATCCTGAATAATCGAGATCCAAGAGCCTTCGGTGGCGAGATCGGCCGCGCGGAGTAATTCGACCTTGAAGCCCGGGAGCGTGCGTAAGTCCGCGGGCGCAATGGCTTCAGCACCCGCCGGCCATGGGCTGAGCCCGAGCGATAACAGGCACAGAAAAACCAGCCTCGGCAGACGGGGTAAGTTCATAAAGGTACGCCTAGGTCAGGCATCAGGCCGGCAATTGCAAGCAGGCAGGCGCAACCGTAACGGTAACCACGGTTGCCCATCTCCGTGGACGGTCAGATGAGCTCCTTCACCACCCCGGTCGCCACGCCACCCTGGAAGTTGGTCGGCAACGGCATGCCGATACGACTCACGACGGTCTGCCAGACATTCGCCAGCGGCACATCCTTCTGCACCAAGTGACCCTGATGCTTGAGGCCGAGGGCCGAACCACCGCAGAGGATCATCGGCAACATCGTGGAGTCGTGGGCGCTGTAGCCACCATTGGTGGTACCCCAGGCTGCCATCGTGTTATCCAGCAAGGTGCCGTGGCCTTCCTTCACGGATTTAAGTTTGCCCAGGAAGTAGGCCCACTCGGCCATATAGAGCGCATCAATCTGACGCCAGAAGACCAACTTGTCCTCTTGTTCGTTGTGGTGGGTCAAGGTGTGAAGGTCCCACTTGCTGTTGGTCTTATAACCGAAGCAGCGAGCTTCATCGCCTTCTGTACGCGGAATGTGGGTGACGACGCGCGTGCTGTCGGTCTGGAAGCCCAGTGCGACCATATCAAACATGAGGCGGGTGTATTCGGAATAACCGCGGCCATCATTAGCAATGCGTTCGCGCGTGGAGTGCGACCCGAAATCCGGACGGGCCACCTTGGGCTTGGGGCGATCAATCCATTCCCCTTCGACCTTGATTCGATCCTCCAGATCACGAATCGAAGTAAAATACTGATCGAGGCGGGCCCGATCTTCCTTGCCGACATTACGCTGCAATGTGGCCGCCTGCTCCTTGATCGAATCGAGGAGGCTACCGCGCTGCGCGAGCGCCTGCTTGGCGGCCGCCAGCGTGGTGTTATTCTCGCTACCGAAGAGCTTTTCAAAAAGCACCTCCGGACGGTTCTCCGGGGTGATGGGCGTGCGATTACGACTCCAAGACAGGGTCATCGGGGTAGGACCGCCGAAACCCGTTTCGCGCACTGTCCCCAAGACGAGCGAAGGGAAACGTGTGGAACTGCCGTGATGGGCGGCGATCTGCTGGTCGACCGACATCAATGTCTGAGCGTTCCGGATGGTATTCAGCCCAGTGAGCAAACAGCTACAGGAGCCGTGGCCGCCCGAAAACGCCTTCAGACCCGTCAGCACCGTCATATCATCCTTGAACGGTGCCAGCGGAGCTAACGACGGCGTCATCGTGTAATTCTTGCCGGTATCGGTCGGCGTGAAGCCGCGAATCTCCAAACCCAGGCCCCAATAGGTAAACATACTACGACGCGGAATCTCACCATCCGCCATCGATCCGGCCGTGGTAATCTTCTTCGCATTGGGGCTCATGGCCTCCAGCCAAGGCAAGGCGAGCGTAGCACCGAGGCCCTTAATGAGCGTACGGCGCGACATGAGCCAGGAGTTGCTTTGGATATTCATGAGAAGGTGTGGCGGGTTATTGGGTTTGGAAAAAGGAACTGGCGACGGTCGCCTGGATGACTTCCTGCAGGCGATAGTCATGGGCAGCCGCCTGTGCGGTGATCTGATCGACCACGACGTGGTCGCCATAAACAATCGGCCGACCGAGGGAGTAGCAGAGGAACTTTTCAACGAAGGCGCGGGCGAAGACTTTCTTCTGGGCAAGCAAGGCAGCCTTGAACTCCTGCACGGTCTTGAAAGCGCTCCCATCGGGGAGCTGGCCGCTCACATCCAGCAAGGGCGAACCCTTGTCGCCCCGCATCCCTTCCCCGTTCTGGCGATCGCGCCACATGCCGATGGCGTCATAATTCTCCAGTGCCAAGCCGAAGGCATCGACACGGGCGTGGCAGCTGGCACAGTTCTCCGAAAGACGGTGTTGATCCAATCGCTCGCGGACGGTCAGTTGCTGGCGGCCCTTAATGGCGGGCAAGTCCCCTGCGTTAGGCGGCGGCGGCGGCACGGGCTGATTCCACAGCATGTCCAGCACCCAGGTGGCGCGACGAACGGGAAGCGTACGCGTGCCATCCGCCAGATAGGTCATCAAGCCGGCCATGCCCAGCACACCGCCGCGCCGACCATCAGCCGGGGCGGGAACTCGCCGGAAATTTTCCCCATCCACACCCTCGATCCCGTAATGTTTGGCCAGCCGTTCATTGATCACTAAGAAATCGCTATCAAGGAAGTTGGTCAGGGGGAGGTTCTTCTGGAGGACTTCCTGGAAGAATTCCAGCGGCTCACGCTTCGAGCTATCCCGCAAGGCATCATCATACTGACGATAGAAATCGCGGTTCGGCGGGTTACCGTTGTCGAAATTACGAACGCTCAACCATTGGCCGGCAAAATTACGGACAAACTCCGTCGACCGGCGATCAGCCAGCAAGCGCTTGACCTGCGCCTGAATGACCGAGGGGTCGCGCAACTTGCCGGCGGCGGCCAACTTGTAGAGCTCTTGATCCGGAGCGCTGCTCCAAAGTAGGTAGGAGAGACGGCTGGCCAATTGCCAATCATCAATGGACTTCGGGCCGGCAGCGGGAGCGGCCGAGGGAGCGGCCACCTGGCTTTCGCTGCCGAGGTACAAGAATGCCGGCGAGCATAACAGGTTCTTCACCCCTTCACGGACGGCCTGATTAAACGTCAGGGTACGAGCAGCTTTAACTTGAAGCGTCCAGGCCACCATGCGTTCGACTTCCGAGGCGGCGGCCGGGCGACGATAGGCATGGGGGAGAATGCGGGCGAAAATTTCGCGAAGGTAAGCATCATCCTCCCGCCCTTCGCCAGCAAAGAATAATGTCTGCCGGGCCTTGGACGGCCATTCCACAATCGGTCCTTCCCAGTTCATTTCGCCGACCCAAAGCCGCGGACGCTTCGCGATATCCAACTTGGGATCATAGACCCACAGGGGACCGGCGAAAGTTTTGCGATTCTCCAAGGCAGCGGCCAACGCCACTTCCGACTTCTTCTTCAGCTCGGCGATGAATTCGGCCGGCTTTTTCTCCCGGATGGCGCGTTCAATCTCCCCCGCGATGGTCACCGGCTTCCATTGCACATCCTGGTAAAGAGGGTTCGTGATGACGACATCCTTGTCCCCGTTGTCCCAGCCCATGCGCCAACTCCGATTCATCCCAGGAGGGCCGGCCTGCAGGTACATCATGAAAACATATTCCTTCGGGGCGTCCAACGGGGCGTCGATCACGGCACTCTGCACCACCTCAATCGGACTACCCGAACCATACTCCACGACGAGCCTGACCTCTTTCTGCTCTTCCTTACCCTCCCCCTTGAAGGCACCCGCCTTGATGCGGAAACGATACCAGCCATCTCGCTTCACCCCTTTCTTCCCCCAATCTTCACCGTAGAAAGGACTCCGCAGGTTGCCCGGCCGACGGTAATTATTACCGCCGGAAAGGTAGTCAATCCCGCCGTTCTTGGCCGTCCAATAGAACGGGCCGTGGGGCACATAACGATTCTCCTTGGCGTTCCATTGACCGAAATTGTCGACAGCGATTTTGGACAACGGTTCTTTGAAGGCCGCCACCACTCCCGGCGGCGGGTTCGTGTCCACGACCTTGCCGGTGGCGTCTTTGGTGGCCGCCCCAATGCCATGCACATGCTTTTCGTTCAAGGCATTCCAGGTAAATTTCTGCACATCCGGCTTCTCGATGAAGACTGCCTCATCCAGCACCAGGTCGGCGACAGCCATGTACTGGGTCAGCTGCCCCTCATCCATGAACAAGCTGGCGCCACCACGATCGAATCCGCCCACTTTCCCGTCAGCCGGCAATTCCTTCTCGATGCGGCGGGCGAAACCTTCCTCGAGGGAAAAGATATCGCGGACGGTATTAGCGTATTCGACCCGGTTCATCCGGCGCATCGGGACGCGGCCGCCCGCGCCCTGGGCAATCTTGGTGGTCTCATCCAACTGCTGAGCTACCCACGAGGTCACGCGAAAGGCTTCTTTGGCGTCAGGACGAGGTTTTTTTTTCGGCGGCATCTCGCCTCCATTGATCTTATCCATCACCTCTTTCCAGAGGCTGGCATTATTCCCGGCCGTAAAATCAGCGCTAAGGAGATCGATGCGGAAACCGGCCCGAGCGGACTCGGCATCATGGCAGTCGACGCAATGATTCTGAATGAACGGCCGGATATTGGCTGGCACTGGCACGACCGGCTCAGCGGCGAGCAAACCGAGTGCACCAACGAACAGACAGGTCGCTTGAGGCAAGAAACGATGGAGGAGACGCGGTCTCACGGGGTGGCTCGATTCCGCCAGATGGGCGGAGGGTTTCAAATGTTATATTAAACCCCCCCAGGTCAGCGACGAGTCAGAGGGTTCATCCTCCCAAAAAGCGTCGTGTTCTCAATGTCGCACCTCCCTACCCCTTAGTTGGCGACAAACTGCATGATCCGCATCGCATGCCCCGTTCCATGCGTTTCGCTGGAGATTCGCAGGGTAAGCGTATGCGCACCGGGCGCGAGTTCCGTGCCGAGCATCACCGTGCGGGGATAATGGAGTCCTTTGCTGTAGGCATGCAGTAAGTCCGTGGGCTTGAACGGCCCGCCATCGATGCTCGCCTCGACAATCCCCGCATCGGGTCCCGCGACGATGAAGGCGCCAACGGCCGTACCCTCAAAGGTCAGGGTAGCCTCTGCTCCAGGTTCAGAGGCGGAGAGCATGGGTAACTTCGCAAAGGTCGCACGCGAAGAGCCGGGCAGTTTCTTCCACTCGGGTACGCCGAGAGTCCAACCGCTTTTCACCTTGGCGTGCATCGGGTCGATGAAGCGTCCAGACGAATAGCTGAAGGCATCCAGCGGAGACGCGGGCAACTTCGCCGGGCTTAAGCTGGCCTGCGCCGACAGAGGGACTGCCCACGCCCGACCGAACAAGTCATTGATCATATTTGCGCAGATTCGATTACCGGCCGGGGCCGGATGGACGCCACCGAAAGTCTTCCAGGTCAGCGATCCTGCCGTAATCTGCGAGGCCACCTCTCGGGCGAGATTAATAGTCGAGCGGGAATAGTACCGTGCCACTGCCTCATGGGTTTCGACCGTGAGCGGGGTCTTGCCCTGCTGGAAGGACGATAAAATGAATTCATTCACGAAGAACGTCACCACGATGTCCATGTTTGGGTTATTCTGTTGAGCGTGCCGAAGGATGCCTTCGAGCCCGCGGATGCATTCAGCCTTCGTATGATGGGCATCTTGGTCATCGTTGACGGCAAACTCCACGAACAGTAGATCAATCGGACCATGCGAGAGCACATCGCGTTCGAGACGGAAAGCCCCCGTCGTGGAACAAGTCGAACTGATCCCCGCGCTCGTAAAGGTGAACTCTGTCCCCGGAAAGCGTTTCTGGAGAATTTCGCAGACCATCGGACGGTAGCCATTCATCTCCGTGATGGAACCGCCTAAGAAGGCCACGTTGCCGCGCTTCGTGCGCTCAAATTGCAAGCGGGAGTTATCGAGGCTTCCGCGGAATTGAACGTTCTCGCCAAAAGGCTGCGGCCCGGCGGCGAGCGCCATGAACGGCAAGAACAAGAAGAGAGCGAGGCGGGCGAGGTGGGGTTTCATCGTCAACCCCACCCTACCCGTTCGCCTGATATAATAAAGTCTCAATCAAACGATCTGCCGAATCCGCCTAGCCCCGCTGCACATACTCCGCCAGATAGCGCATACCCATGACGTCCTCACGGTTATACTCAATTAAACGCGCCCAATCCCGCTTAGCCTCCGGGGTGAGTTCGCGATGGGTGCCATCCCGCTTGGCAAGTAACCGACGTAAGCGCCCAAGGATCGCACCCGGCTCCACGGCGAGGAGGTATCGCTTATAGGGATAGCCGACCGCGGCCTGGACGAGGAAGTTCTTCAGGCCAGGCTTCCGCCGCTCACCGGCCAGACGGCAAGCCTCCGCATAGATTTCTGGCCGGTTGTTCCTAAACCACCTCGCGGCATTCACGTTAAAGTAGTTCTCCTTGATCCATTCGGCGTGCTCAGGGCAAGCCGCCATCAGCACGTCACGCTCAGGGATGCTGTAGCCGGCGATGAGACTACCCGACGCCATGGCCTGCTGAACAACCTGGCTCGCCAGTTCCTTCCACGGGAGGAAGACCAGCTGCCGGGCTTCCGCCGATTCCGCGAGAATGGCGTCATGGGCATACGTCATCAGCCCCTCGGCCCAAAGCACCGACGTCAGGGCGGGCAAGACATCGGCCTTACGCATCTCCACGTCCAACCAGATAATGGAGCGGGTGTTCTGCTGGATGGCGGCGGACTGGAGGGTATGGCGGGGCATGAGAGCGGCACTATACACCCGTCTCCTCAAAACACCCCCTCGGCGACCCGTCGTGCCGAGCTCCCCCTAAAGGGGGTAATATCCAAAATAAAACTCGACAGGCTTTGGACGGCCTCGGCGGCGGCCCGCAGGACCAACGCCAAGAACTTGCGCTCACGGCGTCTGTTGGCGCCGCCGCCCGCAGGGTTTACTTGGAAATCGGCTGGGAGATGCGCAGGTAGGCAAAAAGATCGCGGAGCTGCTGGTCCGAAAGGGTATCGAGCAGGCCTTCGGGCATCAGGCTGCGCCCCATGGGCGTGAGCAGGCTAACGTCGGCCTGGCGCAAGGTGATATCTTCACCTTCGAGCCCGCGGAGAACCAGAATCTGCGCGTCTCGCTCGACCAGGAAGCCGCTCAACGAACGGCCGTCCTTAGTGCTCACCGAGTAATACTGAAACCCTTCACGGATTTCCGCATTAGGGTTGATGATACTGATGAGCATCGTGCCGAGGTTGTCGCGTTGATACGCCGTAAGCTCGGGTCCGATCCGGCCACCTTTAAAGAAGAGTTTATGACACGGGGCACACTTCTCCATGAAGATGGGCTCACCGGCATATGGGTTGCCAGAGCCGGCCTTGAGTTTGGCTTCAACGTCAGCGATCTTCGCGATAAAATCCGTCGCCCCCGCGGCGGGCTGCTGGGGGTAAATCTCGGCGAGCAGCGACTGCAGCTGCTTGGGCTCGTGGTGGCGAATCCGGTCGACCATGTCACGCGGGACGGTGTTGGCGGCAACCTCGCCGGCCTTAATGGATTTCAAGAGGTCGAGGCTCCATTCAGCCCGACTGACCAGCAGCGCTAAGGCAGTGAGGCGGACCTCCCCTGCGGACTTCGCAAGCAGGGCCACGGCTTTCGAGCCAATCTCCGGCCTGTCGTAGGACATCAGTGAAATCAAAGCGGCCTTACGGAGCGGAACGGGCTCGGCAGAGTCAGCGATGGCCAGCAGCACAGCCAAGGCATCGGGCTGGCGAACCTCCCCAAAGACCCGCACATAATTAAGTCGCTCGGTCACGTCCGCCTTCTGGTTAGCGATGACGACGAGGGCATCTTTAATGGCGGCGGCATCCCCTTGGCGCACCCGGAGGATAATCGGCGCCTTCCCGGACGCGGCCATCGCCTGGAGTAGTTCGTCCGGCAGCCCGGCAAGCTCGCGGCCGCGATAGGCATCTTCGAATCCCTTCATCAAATAGACACTATGTGCGGGTGTCGGGGCGAGGCGAAGCAGCTGGGCACAGACCAAGAGATCGGCCCGGCGGCCTTCGGTGGCAAAGCGGCGCATCAGACGTGGCAACAAATGTTGCTGGACCAGCGGTCGATCCCAGATCGCGGGATCCTTCACGAAGTTCACCACCGCATCACGGTCGAGCGTGATATGGGATTCGAGGGCAAACCAAAGCAGCAGAGGCAAGTAGGCGTCAGCGACGTCCTCATCGCGGGCGGCCAGGGCAGCCACGAGTTTCAACATCTGGGCGGTCGGCAGACGACGAGCCGTCGAGGCAATCTGCGAACGCACTTCGGCATCGGGCTCGGTCTGGGCCAGTTTCAGGATATCTGCGAAAGCGGCCGCCGGCAGATCGCGGGCAGGCTTGGCATCCAGTCCGGGCACGCCAAGACCACGGTTCACGCCATACTTATCCCCGAGAAACCGCGTGGACCAGAAGCGGACGGGCGCGTAGGCATGTGTCAGGCATTCACGGGCGCGGGCATCATTCAGGGCGCCCACCTGATAGAGAGCCCAGAGCGCACCGAGGGCACCGCGACCATGATCGTCTTTCAAGAGCTGTTGCAGGAGCGGCAGGGCCGTCGGGTCCTTACGTTCGGCGAGAAGCTGCAGGGAAGCCGTGCGGTGGAACTTATTCGCATGGGTCAGCAGGGCAATGAGCTCAACCGTGGATTTACCTTCCAGATTCGTATCGGTCTCAAGCTTCGCATCCTTCCCGCGCAGACGGTAGAGTCGACCGGTCGTGGGATCGATCTGGTTCTGGTAATGCTGACCGTGGGCGATATAAAATTCGTACATGTCCGACACGAAAAGCGATCCATCCGGCGCATTGGCGCTGTAGAGGGGGCGGAAGCAAACATCCTCGGACCACAGGGCGATACCCTTGTCGGCCGTGACATACGTGGCCCCCTGCGGAATGCGCTCCGAGTCAGTGACCGTATTGTGTAACGGATCGAGGGAGAAGAGGTGCTCCTGATATTTGGCGGGCATCGCTGTGCCTTCGATGAAGGAACCGAAGTGGGCGAAACGCGGGACCGGATTCTTGGTGCCGAGGATGGGAAGCTGGCCAAAGGAATAAGGACTGCGCGGAGGCCCGAATTTACCCGGATCGACGCCTTGCTTCAGGTAGATACCGCCTTGGACGTAATGCCAGCCGCGGGTGTTGCCGCCGTTATGACCCGAGTACATGCGTCCGTCGCCATCGAACTCGAGACCGAACGGATTCCCCGAACCCTCGCTGAAGATATCGTATTCACGCGTCTTCGGATTATAGCGCCAGACCATGCAACCCTCGAAATGAACGGCTGACGAATCCGCGGAATCGAAACCCGGGCGGGTGACGCGCGAGGAGGAAGTACTGCCATGGACACCATAAATCCAGCCGTCGGGTCCAAGGATAATACCATTGCCGACCGAGTGCGTGTCTTCGAGCCCGAAGCCCGCGAGATGGACGACCGGCGGGCCATCCGGGATGTCGTCACCATTGGCATCGGGATAAAAGAGGAGATAAGGAGGATTCATCACCCAAACGCCGCCCTGGGCGCGCACCGCAGAGTTCGCCATGTTGAGACCATCCTGGAAGACCGTGTGCTTATCGTAGACCCCGTCATGCTTGGTCGACTCATGGATGGAGACGATATCGGCGCCGCGATCGTGATTCGGGGGAGCGGGCGGGACGCGATCGTAGTGCGAGCGATAATACTTATCGCGGCTGATCATGGTCACCCCGGCGGGGTAAGGATATTGACGGTATTGCGTAACCCAGAGGCGGCCGCGGGTATCAAAACTGAAATGCGTTGGCTGAGCGATGAGCGGCTCCGCTAGCAATAAATCAACGGCGAGGTCAGGCGTGGAACGCATCTTCGCATAGGCATCGGCCGGTGAGAGCGCCTGCCCGTGAAACTGTTCAGCGCGACCCAATACACGATTGGATTCGCGGAACGTCGCGAAGGAAGTGGTGGTCGGTTGCACCTTCAGCGACGGACCAGGCGACAACGCCGTCGACGACATTTCCCACGGCCCTTCGAGGACGCACTCCATGAAGTAGTTCATGATGAACGGAGCTTCGCCAAGGAAGCCGCCCTTCCCGGCCTCGTGATGAATATGAAAAAGGAGTTCGTTCCATTCGCCCTTTTTGAGCGTGCCCACCGGGACCTTATGACGGAAGACCTCAGCCCGGGCGCTCTTGTAGGGTGAGAATGTGCCGCCCGTGCCGACCTTCACCCCATTGACAAAAAGTTCGTGGACTCCCTCGAGATCCCGGAAGTGCACGCCCACCGATTCCTCGAAAAGATTACGCTCATGCTTGGCGAAGAATGAATCATCCACGCGCACCCAAGTGCGCAGCCAAGTATCCCGAGAGAGCAAGGCGCCCGGGACGGCGGTCGTGGCGGCGGTCCCGACCGTGGGGCTGGCGGCGTCGGCGACGGACAGGATGCACAGCGCGCATGCCAGCACCGCCCAAGTAAGGGGCAATTTGCGAGTAAGGGTGCGCAGGTTCAAAAGCATAGTCATCTGGATAGCGGGGCGGGCGAGATAGGTGCAAAGATGCCCGACATTCTCATTGAGGGCGAGAGGTGTATTTGACCGATGTCGGGCGGGAGGAAAACACCGTCCGCCCACGGATGACACAAAGAAGGATGGAAGGATGCGACCAAATGGGAATAGTCCCGGGTATGCTAGGTGCCATCACCGGAGATATCATCGGTTCCGTCCATGAGTTTAGCGCAAACAATGACCCGACGTTTCCGCTATTCACGGAGCGATCATGCCCGACGGATGATTCACTCCTGACCTGGGCAATCGCGCAGGCCTTGCTCAAAGGTGATCCCGATTATAAGCCTTATCTCGTCGGTATAGTCGGCTATTACGAAAAGAATGCCCACCGGGCTCCGCTACCGGCCGCCTTCGGCTCCGGCTTCAGCGGATGGGTCTATGCGGGTGCCGTCGGCGAACGAGATTCCTACGGCAATGGCTCGGCGATGCGGGTATCACCCGTCGCCTGGGCTTTCACCGATCTCGTAGACGTCCTCGAGCATGCCCGCTTAAGTGCGCAACCCTCCCACGGGCATGCGGAGGGCATCAAAGGTGCGCAATGCACCGCCGAGTGTATCTGGGTGGCCCGCCAGACCCGCGATCCGCAGGCGATGCGGGCGGCCGCCGAAAAATATTACGGCCCCCTGCCCTCCCTGGCGCAGATTAAGGCCACCCATCGTTATAACGAAACCTGCCAAGGCTGCGTGCCCGAGTGCATGGCCATCG
Source organism: uncultured Opitutia bacterium (assembly GCA_903889525.1). GTDB lineage: Bacteria > Verrucomicrobiota > Verrucomicrobiia > Opitutales > UBA953 > UBA953. The sequence goes on from CAISXT010000069.1 coordinate 18,525, forward strand.
CCGCCGGCACGAATTCTTTTGAAGCGGCGGTGCGGCTCGCCTGCTCCATTCGAGGCGATGCCGATACCTTGGCGGCGATTACCGGATCGGTCAGCGAAGCGTTATGGGGCATCCCGACGGAGATTCGAGAGGCATCCTTGGCCATCGCCGAACGGTGCTATCCGGGTTTAGCGGAATGCGTGGGGACCTTCGAGGCTCGGTACCAACGAACCGCCTAGGCACAAAAAAACCGCCGCGGTAAAGCGGCGGCGGTTAGGCTGACCAAGCAGGTCAACCGGTACAGTAAGACTTAGAACTTGCGACGCACGCCGAGACCCCAGACGTCCGAATTGACGCTGGAAACTTCGACGCGGGTGAAGCTCAAATCGAGCGAGTAATCGTGGTTCAGCATTTTGCTGATCGTCAGACCATACTGATTGTCATGGCCCTGACGGACGTAGGTGGCCCAAGCGCCGAAACCGCCACCAAGCGCTCGGTGGAGGCTGAGCGTGTAGCGCTCATCCGAGCCGATCGCGAGGGCAGCATCAGCGATACCACCAACATTCTTGAAGCGGTAGCCGAGCTGGACGAGGTCCTGGCCGTTACCGAGGTCGCCGCCAACAGAGGTTGCGCCTTGGACGAAGAGGTCGGAGCCGCCAAGATAACCAGTGGCACCGAGAGACCAGCCGTTCTGGTGACCAGAGACGCCCGAGGTGCTTTCCTGGCCGTAGGTCAGGGAGACGTTGCTCGCGAACTGGGTCGACGGAGCGACGACGGTAGGCAGGGCCACCGCGGAGGCGGACGCAGCGATGAGGGTGAGGAAACCGAGGCTATAGGTATGCTTCATATTTAGGGTAGGGTATAAGATTAGACACGGGAACCTCGGCCGAGTTCCCACCCAATCCAGGAAGGTTTAATCCCAATAAATGCTGAATATAAGGGGTTTAGGGGCTAGGCTTGACAGTGAACAAGTTTTCATAGAACATGCGTTCACTATGGAAGAACTGACCAAGAAGCAGCGAGCCATCCTTGACTACATGAAAGCCCATGTGGCCGAGCACACCTATTGGCCAAGCATCCGCGACATCCAGGCCAAGTTCCGCTTCGCCTCGACCAATGCCGTCTTCGGCCACCTCCAAGCCCTAGAGCGTAAGGGCGTGCTCCAGCGCATTCCCGGCGCCGCTCGGGCCTACAAGATCGTCCCCGAAATCGTTGCGAACCTTTCAGATAATATCATCCGCTATGAAGGCCCGGGAGAGGACGCCATCGAGTTGAATGGGATTCCGTTGGTCGGCCATATCGCCGCTGGCTTCCCAGACTATACGGAATCTTCCGGCGTCCTCAATACCATGCAGGCTCCGATTTCCGAAGGCTCGCGCCGTCGTGCTCCGCAAGCTTTTGCGCTACGTGTCCGCGGTGACTCCATGATTGATGCGGACATCCACGATGGCGACACCGTGATCATCGAGCCCGGTCAGGCGAAACACGGAGACATTGTCGCAGCTTTGATTGACGGCGAAACGACGCTCAAGCGCTTGATCAAGCAGGGGAACAAAACCTACCTGCAGGCCGCTAATCAGAACTACCCAGACCTGACGCCCGTGCAGTCGCTCGTAATCCAAGGCATCGCGAAGTCCGTCGTTAAGTCGATCTAGAGAAAGCTCCCGAGAGCATTACCCAATGCCAGTCGGGTCAGTAAGAGACGACCTGGAACACCCCTTGACTGACGGCGGTGGCCTCAGCCGCCGTAACCCAGCGTTCCTCAAATTCCGGCCCCCAGGAATCAGAAACGGCAATCTCTCCGGTCTCTTTGTTATACCCGATGATCATGCACGCATGGGCGGTCGCACGATCTACCTTGAGTGGCTTGGCATCCTTGCGCGCCGGAGTAATTTCCTTTTTCCACGCCTTGGGATCCTTCATATCGACGCGCAATTTCATCCGCTCATTGGCGAGGGCGTTATATTCCTTGGTCGAAAACATCCCCCAGATGATGGGCAACCCCCGATCGACATATTTCGCAACAAAAGTTGGGTCGACCTTGGCCATCGAGCCTCCCTCAATTTTCCGACCACCGGCGACCACGGCATCATGCGCCCCGGCGGCCAGAGCCGTGAGGGAAGTGCCGCCCCCTGCCCCGCTATGTCCTGCCATCGCGAGGACATACATGTCGGCCGGAACCCCCATATAACGGAGGGCTCGCTCCCAGGTGGCCGGCGCGCAGTAGCCCTTGGGGCCCTGGTTGACCATGGGGATGTCCTTTAGTAGCACATCACCGTTCTCACGACGCAAGATGCGGGTCTTCGAGCGCGCCATCAATTCACTATCCGAGATGCGGGACTTGCCGCCGAGATCGGCGGTGGCGGAGGGCATCACCCGCAAAGCGACATATTCATCCCGCGGGGCGCTCAAAAGGAACGCGTGTTCCTTCCAGTCCCAACGCGTCGAGACCTCGCTCGTCTGCTTCCCCTGCCCCATGCGCTCCGCGACCGGTGCCCCAAAAAGTTTGGTGAGTGCGGTGGTCAGGTTTTTCTTATCATCGGCAATCGCCTTTTTGAAATCCTTAATCTGCCCATCGCGGGCAGCGAGGGCCTCTTTATCGGGCTTACCCGCCTTCGGTACGTAACTCACCGAATCTCCCTTGTTAGCGAAGATGAGTGAAAGGAGCGACGGGCCATTCTTGTCCGCATATAAGGCGACAGAGAAAGGTCGGCAGCCGAAGAGTCGGGCCGCATCATCAGGATAAGAACGGAAGCTCAGCTCACTTTCGGTCTTAGATTCAAGGGGCCAACGCAAACGATCAGCCAAGACCGAAGCCTCGTCATTCCAGAGCTTGTCATCCGTGAAGAGTTCGACTCCGAGCAACTCGTTCACCTGCGCGAAGGTTGTCTCGGCGACGGGTGCCTTACCTGGCACGGTCGGCGTCGTTGGTGCGCCCAGCAGAACCCCAGGACTCACGGGAAGGAGCCAGCCGAGCATCACCGCAACAAGGGTATAACGCATTGCGTCAACGTAGGCCCCTCCATCGTTAGCGCAAGAAAGGGATGAAGACTAAGCGGGGGGCTTGTTCCCGCCGACGATTAAAGACCCCAAGCCTTCAACTGCACATCAATGGCGGCACCCACGATATCATAACCCTTATCCGTCGGGTGCAGGAAATCGCCCATGATATCTTTCGCAATGCGGCCATCGGAAACGAGCAACTTGGGGGAAACATCGACGAAGGCATCGCAGATCTTCGCCGCGCGTTCCTTGAGGAACATATTGGTATCAATGACCCGATTACGCGTGGCATCCGGACGCTCAGAACGAGGAAGCAAGGCCAGCAGCAAGATTTTGGCCTGTGGAGCCTGCCGGCGGATTTCGCGGCAAACCTCGGAAATGCCATCGACGGTTTCCGGGACGGTCTGGGTGGCGCCGGAAAGATTATTGGTGCCGATGAGCACGACGAACGCCTTGGGCTTGAGCCCGGAGACTTCACCATGGCGCAAACGCCAGAGGACATTCTCGGTACGGTCCCAGCCATAACCGAGGTTGATTGGATGATGCGGGGCAATCCACTTGTCCCACGACTCACGCCCCGCAATGCGCTTGGCCCTGGGCTCGCCAGACCAGAAATGGGTAATCGAGTCACCGATAAACACGACATCGGCCTGAATGGCGCCAGGCTTATTAAGGGCGAGAATCTCATTGTGCCGCGTCACCCAATCATAGGAGCGCCAGTCACGATTCTGCGTGAGCGGGGTCTCGGCGGAGTTGGGGGCGCGCGAAGGGTCAACGGGGAGTGACTTGGTCACAACCTTACCGACGATATTCTTCTCATCGAATTGTGCAGCCTTCACGATGCCGCCGAGCGGCAACTCAATCGGGGCCAGATAATTGCCGGCACTGAAATCGGGATCCTTGCCATTAAGCGTATAGCGAATGACGTCCGTGGGTTTGTCGGGGTAGATAATCACGGACTTCGAGCCGGCATCATAAATCAGGTCAAAACCCGAGGCCGCAGCCGCGAGACTCGAGACAGTGGCAATAATGAGCAATTTGAGGGAAGACATAGCGAGGGGGCTACCCAGACGATGAGGACACCAGCCGAGGACGCAAGAGGCGGTTAAGCCGCAACCATTTAGCCATTAAAGGGCTGATAAGCTTGGCTAGCGGCACTCAAAACACCCCAGTAGACTCGGCACTCAGTTTCGCCGCAGGACCAAAATCACGTCGGAGTACTCAAGATCAAGCTTACGCGTGGAAGCTAAGTCGTAATGAAAATCATGGCAGACGACGAGTTCGAGCGAAGGCACGCGGGCAAGCAAGGCACGGATTTCCCGGGGTGAGTAGGTTCGGAAATTCCAGAGTGTCTCCTCGGTTCGGGTGACGCCGGACTCGGTGATACGCATGCGTGTCCGCATCGCTTCGGTGCGTGACTTTCGATTGGCAGGAGCAGACCAAGTATCACTCACAACGCGGATACCTGGCTTGCGCCCGATCCATCGTTCATGGTCGGGCGGCGTGTGCTTGTAATCCGTGAGATGCAGCCCGAGCATGAGCAGACCACCCGGGCGAAGCGCCTTGGCCATCCGACGAAGCGAACGGACGGCACCCGCCTCCGTGTCGATATACTTGAAGGTACTCACAAAACAGTGAGCGACGTCGTAACGTGCCGCCTTGGGCACCTTGAAATCCTGGAGGCGATCGCGCCACACCCTGCCCTTGAGCCCTTTCGCCTTGAGTCGATCCTTCGCGAAGGCCACTTGATGGCGATTTAAGTCAAACCCATGAACGACATGGCCGCGGACGGAAAGTGACTCCAACAATCTTCCGGAGCCACAGGCCGGCTCGAAGACCCTCATCGGACCATCCAGCTTCGGCCCATGCTTCTTTATGATACCCTCGATGAAGCGGGTCTCCTTCGGCGTATAGTCCGCGTAGACCATGTCGTAATACAACGGGGAGTCATACCACGCCGTGGCGGAATTCTCAGAAGACTTACTCATCGTAGGAATTTAAATGGAATTCACCGTCATGATGAGCTGCTTCGCAGCAGTTCACCATGCCAGCAGAGCCCCTGCTCGACTTACTGATAAATCTCGCCGCCCTGCTGGCGGAATTCCTTGGACTTTTCTTCCATACCCTTCGCCAGGGCGTCCGCTTCGGAAACACCCTGAGCATCGGCAAACTTCCGAATGTCATCTGAGATGCGCATTGAGCAGAAATTCGGGCCGCACATCGAACAGAAATGGGCCGTCTTGGCGGATTCCTGCGGCAAGGTTTCATCGTGGTATTCCTGGGCACGCTCGGGATCGAGGGCCAAGGCGAACTGATCCTGCCAGCGAAACTCGAAGCGGGCCTTCGAAAGCGCATTGTCGCGAATCTGGGCAGCGGGGTGTCCCTTGGCGAGGTCGGCCGCATGGGCGGCGATCTTGTAGGCGATGACGCCCTCGCGGACGTCGTTCTTATTCGGCAGGCCCAAGTGTTCCTTCGGGGTGACGTAGCACAGCATCGCCGTACCATACCAACCAATCATCGCGGCGCCGATGGCGGACGTGATGTGGTCATAGCCCGGGGCGATATCGGTCGTAAGGGGCCCGAGCGTGTAGAATGGCGCCTCATGGCACCACTCCAGCTGCTTATCCATGTTCTCCTTGATCATGTGCATCGGCACGTGGCCGGGGCCTTCATTCATGACCTGCACACCGCGGTCCCAGGCGCGGGTGGTGAGTTCACCCTGCGTCTTGAGCTCGGCGAACTGAGCGTCGTCGTTCGCGTCAGCAATCGAGCCGGGACGGAGCCCGTCGCCGATGGAGAAGCTCACGTCGTAAGCGGCCATGATATCGCAGATATCATCCCAATGGGTATAGAGGAAGTTCTCCTTGTGGTGAGACAGGCACCATTTCGCCATAATCGAGCCACCGCGGGAGACGATACCGGTGACGCGTCGGGCGGTCATCGGGATATAGGCGAGCCGGACGCCGGCGTGGATGGTGAAGTAGTCGACGCCCTGCTCAGCCTGCTCAATAAGCGTGTCGCGGAAAATCTCCCAGGTCAGGTCTTCGGCGCGGCCGTTAACTTTCTCGAGGGCCTGATAGATCGGCACCGTGCCGACGGGCACTGGGCAGTTACGCAGGATCCACTCGCGGGTCTGGTGGATATTTTTACCCGTGGAAAGGTCCATCAGCGTGTCGCCTCCCCACTTGATGGACCAGCGCATCTTCTCGACTTCCTCCTCGATGGACGAGGCCACGGCAGAATTGCCGATGTTGGTATTAATCTTCACCAGGAAGTTGCGGCCGATGATCATCGGTTCGAGCTCAGGGTGATTGATGTTGGCCGGAATGATGGCACGGCCGCGGGCGACTTCGGAGCGGACAAACTCGGGGGTGATGACCTTCGGAATGGCGGCCCCAAAGGACTCGCCCTTGTGCTGGAAGGTCAGGTCATGCCGACGGGTCGACTCAGGCTGAGCGGTCGCGAGATGCATGTTCTCACGAATCGCGATGTATTCCATCTCCGGGGTGATGATGCCGCGCTTGGCGTAGGCTAGCTGGGTAGGGCGCTCCCCGGGTTTGCCCTTATAAACTTTGCGGTCGGCTCGGTCGAACTGAACCAGGCGGTTACGAGAGGTCGCTCGCTGGGCGGTCTCCGCGTGTTTCCAAGAAAGGTAGCCGTCGTCTTCTGGCTTCAGTTCGCGACCGGGGACCGCTTCCACATCGGCGCGCTCAAGAATCCAAGCAGCGCGGATATCCGGCAGGCCCTTCTCGACGTCGCCATGGAAGGCAGAATCGCCCCAAGGCCCGGAGGTATCGTAAATCCGAACCGGCTCATTGGCCGACTTCGCGCCATCCGGGCGAGAAGTATCGGCCAGTTTCACCTCGCGCATCGGCACGAGGATATCAGGACGCGAGCCCGGCACGTAAACACGCGTCGAGTTCGGGAAGGTGGTAGGCTTATTGTCGGAGACCATGGAAGGTTGGAGGGTTGGAGAGAGGGTTGGCCCGAGGGCCGGCAAAGGAAAAGACTGTCCACGCGGACCTGAGATGGCTCACGGAAACGGGGATGTTATGACTGCACAATCCGCTTCCTACGGCGCCGAAGCGCATCAGGTACGAGGGTTCGAGGCCAAGCCTCATCTCAGTCCGGTAGCGGACTCCCCTGGGAAAGACTAGGAAGGAACGTCTTAATGAAGACCGACTACCCTGGGGAAGCAAGACCTTGCTCGGCTCTCGGCTGAGTTTATGACCGAGACCACGGCCGTCAGGCGTAAGCACAATCCCCACCCTTCCCCTCAGTTCACCAAACAAAAAGGCCCGACAATATGTCGGGCCTTTTTGACGTCTTTGATAACCGGAAATCAGCGATTCATCGACAGCTGGGCGCGGAGATACTCGACCGTGCGACGTACGTTAGCATCTACTTCCATCTGATTCACCACCGTCTTGCGGGCATGAATCACGGTGCCGTGATCGCGACCGCCAAAAGCTTGGCCGATGGACACGAGCGACATCCCGGTGAGCTGGGTGGCAAGGTACATCGCAATCTGGCGAGGGAAAGCGATGTTCTGCATGCGACGCTTGGAGGTCATGTCGGACATCTGGATACGGTAATGCTCGGCCACCTTGCGCTGGATGACTTCCGCCGTGAGGGTGTGGCTGGCTTCCTCGACGAGGATGTCATGGAGTAGCTTCTCGACTTGGGCGAGTTCGAGGGGCTTACGGGTCATGCCGGTGAGGCCGACAATACGGGTGACGGCACCCTCGAGGTTACGGACATTCCGGGCGACGCGGGAAGCAATGAACTCGGCAATTTCGGGCTGGAGGTCGAGGCCACGGGCCGCGGCCTTCTTCCGCAGGATCGCAATGCGGGTTTCAAGGCCAGGAGCCTGGATGGAAGCGACCATCCCCCACTGGAAACGCGAAACGAGGCGCTCTTGGAGCTTGGCGATCTCCGAAGCCGGACGATCGCTCGTGAGGACGACCTGCTTATGATTATTATGCAGCTCGTTGAAGGTGTGGAAGAACTCATCCTGCGTGGACTCCTTACCCGCGAGGAAATGAATGTCGTCAATCAGGAGCAGGTCGAGTTCGCGATAACGGCGGCGGAAGGAAGCCACGCTTCCCGTCTGCAGGGCCTGGATGAAATCGTTGGTGAAAGTCTCGGAGGAAATGTAAGCGATGCGAGCCTGCGGATTAGCGGCATAGACCGAGTGCGCGATGGCGTGCATCAAGTGGGTCTTACCGAGACCGGTCGGACCGTGGATGAAAAGCGGGTTGTAGTAATGACCAGGCTCCTTGGCGACGGCGAGCGAAGCACCGTGCGCCATTTCGTTTTCCGGACCGACGATGAAATTATCGAAAGTGTTCGTCGCCTTGATGGCCGGAGCTGGCGAAGCGGTGGCGACTTGGCGCACCGAACGCGTCACAGGCGCGGAAGCGATCGGGGCTTCGCGCGATGTGTCGGCGATCGCGGTCAAGCGGTAGTCCATGTTGCGACCCGCAACCAGGGTGAGCTGACGACGGAGCACTTCGCCATAGTTGCTATTAACCCAAGCCTCGGTGAGAACCGAAGGCGCCTCCAGGACGAGAACCTTACCTTCGAGGATGGAAACCGGCTTGAGGGCGGAAATCCAAGTTTCGAAATCGGCGCGGGGCAAAGTGTTGCTCAGTTCGGATTTGGCGGTCTCCCAGAGGGAAAGGTGGCTGACGGAAGGGGACATGGGAAAGGGGGAAGGTTGAGAAAGGTTGTTCACAGGCTCTTTGGAAGCCCGAAAGTGAGGTATTTTTTATAAAAGGGGTATGAAGGGATTCGATGGGCGACTGGACGGGCTTTGCGCGACGGGAAGAGGCCACGCTAAGGCGTCATGTAAGTCGTTGCTGAAAGGATGGTTGCGGTGCTTAAAAGTGGTTTCCTTCATTTAGGATCGGGTGAAGGGGCCGCGATGCATCCCAGAAGGACGAATCGGAGCGCATTTGTGAACCCGTTCCAGAGAGGGACAAGTGCAAGCCCTGCACAGGTTATTAACAAGACCCCTGTAGATAAGAAAATGAGGTTTCTGTTGCACGCCTGTCACCCAATCACCGAACCCCAATGGATAGGGAGTTTAATTCATGCGGCGACTTCCCCGAGATGCGCGTCCCGCAGGTGCCGCAAGTCGTCAAGCGTCAAACAGTACCTCAGCCGATCGCGTAATTTACGTCCACCGGGCAGTCCATGCGTGAGCGGATGGAGTCGATCGAGCATCCAGCGCACATCACGCGAGCCCAGTCGCGTCGCATGCACTTCGATCGTCAGTTCAGCCAAGCGCAGCATACAATCCCAGCGCTGACGCGTCGTCACGACCAACGATTCCGCCTCTCTCCCCTCCATCGAAGCTTTGATCTGGGCAAAAACCCAAGGATTACCGAGAGCCGCCCGACCAATCATCAGGCCGGAGACGCCGGTCTCGGCCCGACGGCGCATGGCTGAGGCCCCATCCTTGACGTCACCATTACCAATCACGGGAATATTAACCGCCGCCGCGACCTGGGCGATCCAGCCCCAATGAGCTTCCCCGGAGTAACCTTGCTCCTTGGTGCGGCCGTGGACCGCAATGGCCTCGACCCCGAGTTGCTCAAGGCGACTGGCGACTTCGACGGCCACGATGGTGGAATGATCCCAGCCGAGGCGCATCTTCGCCGTGAGCGGGATGTCGGGAATCGCATCCTTCACTGCCTTCACGAGGTCATAGAGGAGCGGCGGGCAGCGCAGTAAACCGGAGCCGGCATTTTGCTCGATGACTTTATGGGCGGGACAACCGAAATTTAGATCCAGAAAGTCCGGCCGCATGCGATCGCACACCAGCCGGGCGGCCTTAGCCATCGAGGCGGGGGTGGCCCCGAAGATTTGCACGCCCATCGGCCGCTGAGACTCCGTGAAATCGACCATTTCCCAGGCTTTGGCGTTATCACGGATCAACGCTTCGGATTGGACGAACTCCGTCACCATCACGTCAGCCCCCTGCTCCTTACAGAGCTGGCGGAAGGCTACATCCGTATGGCGGGCCATAGGCGCGAGGTAGAGAGGGAACTTCCCCGGGCCAAACCACGGCAGGCGGGGGGCGAGCTTACTCACGGACGACCGTCCTTCTTCTTCAGGGCGGCTTTCAACTGGCGCCAATGGGCGAGACGTTCGGCGATCTGAACTTCAGCCCCAGCCTCGCCGGGTTGGTAAAGCGAAAGCGGCTTCGACAAATAATCCTGCCCACTGATGCCCTCCGGATAATCATGGCTGTAGCGATAGGTGCCGCCATTACCCAGACGCTTGTTAGTCGAATTATGAGCGTCCTTGAGATGCAACGGGACTTCCTGCCGTGGCTGGGTACGGACGGCATTCTTGGCGGCGGAGATGGCCAGCGTCGTACTGTTACTCTTCGGCGAAAGTGCGAGCAAGATGGTCGCATGCGCCAAGGCGTATTCGCACTCTGGCAGACCAACCAGCTCACAAGCCTGGAAAGCAGCGGTCGCCACCCCGAGTGCACGGGAATCGGCGAGACCGATGTCTTCGGAAGCACAGATGACCAGTCGGCGAGCGATGAAGCGGGGCTCCTCCCCTCCTTCGAGCATCAGGAAGAGCCAGTATAAAGCGGCATCAGGATCGCCGCCACGGACCGACTTAATGAAGGCGGATGCCGTATCGTAATGGTCATCACCGCCGTCATCATAACGGATGCGTCGCTCGCGGGCGAAGGAGGCTACAGCCTCATCGGTCACGGTACCGAGTGCTGGCGCCGAGAGCACGAGCGTCTCGAGGCAATTCAGCGCGCGCCGGAGATCGCCCGAGGCCATTTCGGCTACTTGCTGTAAGACTCTGGGGGAGGCCTTGATGCCAAGTGCCCCGAGCCCGCGCTCCGCATCAGCCAAGGCGGTGCCGAGAAATGTCGCGATTTCGCCGACGGAAAGCGGATCAAGTCGGAATAAGTGACTACGGCTCAACAAGGCCGGCACCACGTAAAGCCCGGGATTATGCGTGGTGCAGCCGATCAGGCGAACGACGCCCGCCTCAACGTCGGGAAGGAGCAGGTCCTGTTGCGCTTTATTGAAGCGATGGATTTCATCCACCACCAAGACGGTCTTACGCGACGGCTGGCGACGAGCTTGCGCGAGCACTTCGCGGAGCTCAGCAGCCCCAGAAAGGACGGCGTTAACGCGGACCACATGCGAGTCGGTCTCGGCCGCGATAACTTCAGCGAGGGTGGTCTTCCCGCAACCGGGGGGGCCGTAAAAAAGCAAGGACCCGAAATTGTCGGCTTTGATCAACCTCGGGAGCAATGCCTCTTCGCCGAGCAACCCAGCGTGTCCCACAACTTCCGCAAGATTACGCGGGCGCATGCGCGCAGCCAGTGGGCGGCGGCGGGCAGGCACGGCATCGGGCACGCCCTGACTCAAGCCAGGAAGGGCGTCATCCGACCCAAGGCGCCGCTCAGCCACAAAGATTACTTCTCCTCGGCGAACGGCACCAAGTGGCAGTAAGGCTTCGTGCCGCGGAGCTGATAATGACGCTGATGATACTCCTCAGCGCGCCAGAACTTCGGGGCCTCCTGAATTTTCGTGGCAATCGGCTGAGAGTAGACCTTGGCCGCCGTGAGGGCGGTCATGATCGACTCGGCCATCTTCTGCTGCTCCGCCGAGTGGGTGAAGATGACCGAGCGATATTGATCACCGCGATCTGGCCCCTGCCGGTCGACCTGCGTCGGGTTATGCATGCGGAAGAAATATTCCGTCAGAGTCTTGTAAGACACCTTGGCTGGGTCGAAGGTCACCTCGATGACTTCCGCATGGCCACTAGTGTGCGAGCAGACATCCTCATAAGTAGGATTAGCAATCTTGCCGCCGGCATAACCGCTAACCGCGGAAATCACCCCGGGGATTTTGGCGTACTGGTATTCAACGCCCCAGAAACAACCGGCGCCGTAAGTGGCTTTTTCGAATTTGGGAGCGGTGGGCATGGGCTTGGAAGAAACAGCGGTGGGCTCGGCGGCGGTAACGGCTACACCGACGAGCAGGAGAGGGGTCAGGAAGGAAAGAAGCTTGGGCATGGCAGTGCCCCCATACTTTGGAGGATTTTTGGTCTAAAGCAAGGTGGGAGGAATTCAGGAAACCTGCCCGCGGAGCGCTTCAGCGAGGACCTCGGGCGGGTGCGGGTCGGTCGTGAGACCACGTTCGGGCACCAAGTAGAAGGTATCCAGGGCAAAACCCTGCTCGGTCGATACATTGGCGAAGGTAATGGTATAGCCGGCTTCCCGAATCGCTCGACCGACGTGGAAGAGTAGTCCGAGGCGGTCATTACACTGAATCTCGGCCACCGTGCGCTGCAGTTCCTCTTCGAAATAGACCTCCACCTTGGCCGCCAAGGGCACATACGCCTTGCGGCGCGGAGCGGTTAAGAGTGCGTGGGCCTCTTCGGCCGAGACATCCTCCAACAGATTCGTCCCCTCGAGCAGGGATTTTGCGAGGGCGGCCGTAAACCGCTCCTTGGACTGCGGCTCCTTGCCGAGCGGCAACATCACCTTGAAGAAGTCGATGGCCACATCATCCTCACGCGAAAAGGCGCGACAGGACACAATATTGATTCCGGCGACGGCGAAAGCGCCGGCCATGCGACTGAAGAGGCCCGCCCGATCCCAGGTGACTACGGTGACCGAAGACTGGGCTGAGCCGACATCATCATGCCATTCCACAATCGGACGGAGCGAAACTTCCGCGTCCGCTTCCGAGACCGAAGCAATCAACTGGTGGATCATTAACAAATGGTGAGCGGCATCCTCCGGCGCGGCGTGGAGGTAATACCCCTGAGGCATCGTCGCGAAGTGAGCGACCAACTCATCGTCCGGCACACGGTCGCCCACGATGGCGGTGGTCGCCGCACGCAGTTCGGCAATGACGGAGGCATGGTCGATTTCCGCACCTCCTGCGAGACGAGCAAGGGTGCGACGATAGAGCGTCCAATGCTGGCCGTCCTTGAAGTCCGTCCAGAGATCAGGTGAGGTGGCCCGGGCGTCACAACGCGTATGGACGAAAAGACTGCGTAACACCTGCTCATCGCCGACTAAGCGACCGAAGCGGTCAATATTGGCCGGGTCATCAATATCATGTCGCTGCCAGTAGAGCCCCATCAGCAGGTGATGCAGAATGACCCCCGCGGCGATTTCCCGCTCGCGCGCATCGAAACCGAGACGCTCCAAGACCACCTCAGCGATAGGGACACCCCGGACCGCATGGCCTTCGATGCCGCCCGACTTCGCGATGTCGTGCAGGAAAAGAATCGCGTAAAGTAACGAAGGGGCTTCGGAACCGAGGACGACCTCGCGGTATCGCTGATCAACCGACGTCGCCCCGGCGTAAATCGTATCCAACTCCATCAGACAGCGGAGGGTATGCACATCGGCTGTCCAGCGATGGTAGAACTCAAACTGCACTAGGCAGTGCAATCCGGCGAATTCAGGAACCAGTCGGTAGAGCAAACCATGCTCACGGAGCGCATTGAGAGCCGGATAAACGCGACCGCCCTCGGTGAGCATTGCCCGCAGGGCACTGGAAGATTCCTCGGAAGCTGCAATCGTCGGTGTAAGCAAATGCGCACGTTCGCGCACCAAGAGGGAAAGCGCCCGGTCGGGGCGGGCTTCATGAATCTGGCAGATTCTGAAGAGGCGAACCAATCGGCCCGGATCCTCTTCGAACACCAGTCGGTGCTGCGCCGTGACCGTGCCGCCCGGGACCACCCGCAATCCATCCATCACGAATGGAGCACCCCACCCTTCTGGCTCTGGCTCGCCCATCACGGCACCCTCAACAATCTCGGCACAGCGCCGGACGTGATCCGCGGCGTCGAAATATTCGCGCATCATTGCACCGATACGTTCCGTCAGCGTACCGGGATAACCAAGGGACTCGGACATTAAATCCTGACGTTCAAGGGACAGTTGCTCCGTTGGTCGCGTCACCTGGAAATGGAGTTCACACCTTAGACGGAGGAGGACGGCCTTCGCCTCTTCAAACTTCTGCAGATCCACCGAAGGCAAGAAGCCGGAGGAGGCTAATCCGGCGTTACCGACCCCATTACGTGCCGTCCGGGCAATCCAGATACAACCTTGCACATCCCGCAGCGCACCTACGCCATTCTTGAGATCGGGCTCCTGCAGGTAGGCACTTCCGCCCGCCTTTTCACGACGTTTGCGCTGTGATTCGACAATCGCCCGGGCAAACGGACGCCAAGCCTGACCAGCGAGGAGGGCCGCCGTCTTGGACTCGAGCTGGGCGTAGAGTTCGGCTGAACCGCAAAGGTGACGCGTCTCAAGCAGGGCGACGTGCAGATGAAGATCATCCTTCGCGTAATTAGTCGACTCTGTGACCGTACGAACCGATTGCCCCACCTTTAGTCCTAAATCCCAAAGCGGGTAAAGAATCGCCTCCACGAGGGCTTTCATCGCCGCCGAATGACGGGGCACGAGCACCAGTAAGTCGATATCGCTGAGCGGGCAGAGTTCGGCGCGGCCATAACCGCCGGTGGCCACCAAGGAAATAGTCGAAGCAGTGGGCCCAGCCCGGAGGAAAAGCGCCTCAATCAGAATATCCATGGCATCGGAACGTAACTTGGCGACTTCACCTCCGGGAGTGCCGGCACGGTGGGCGGCCAGCTGGATATCGCGGGCGACCTGAATAAAGAGTTTAGCTCGCGGGAGAAATTCACCCTCTATGGCGGCCTCCCCTGCTAATCCATGCTGCAGCGCGGAGCGACGGAGGGTAACGGCGGCGGATTCGAATTCAGGCGACATGCGACACGCCTACCGTGCAGACAAAGCAGCGGACGTTCAAGGTCATTGCCAAGCTAACCTGAAAGTCCTTTTATCGGGTATGGACTCCTGGTTTGTTCAAATAAAGACAGCGCTGCAGTCAATGTCCGACGTTGAGAAGATGATCAGCATCGGCGGCATCCCCGTGATGTGTCTCATCGTCTTCGCCGAGACAGGACTACTCTTTGGGTTCTTTCTCCCTGGAGACTCTATGATCGTCGTGGCGGGCGTGCTAACCGCTCCCAACCTCGAAGCCAAGCGCAACGCCCTGCTCAACCCGTGGACATTGACCACCACACTCATTATCGCCGCCATCATCGGCAATCAACTGGGCCGCTGGCTTGGCCTGAAGTTCGGCGAGCGGGTCGAAAAGTGGCCAGACGGATGGCTCTATAAGCGCCGCTATCTTGAGGCCGCGCGCAGCTATTACGCCGACAAGGGAGCCACCTCACTCGTCATGGCCCGCTTCATTCCCGTCATTCGCACCTTCGTTCCTTTCGTCGCGGGCATGGGCAAGATGCCCGCCGAGCGGTTCCTTTTCTGGAATATCCTCGGGGCGGTTATCTGGATTGGCTCACTTGTGGGCCTCGGCCACGTCATCGGCGGAACCCCGCTCGCCAAGAACCTCGGCGTCGTGACGGGGTCGGTCATCGCGGTTTCCTTCCTCCCCATCGTCTATAAAGCCGCCAAAGCTTGGCTTACTTCGCGACGGGAATCCAAAACTTAAAGGTCGTACCGTCGGGGCCGGAAGATTCCACGACAATATCGCCCCGGTGATCGCGCAGAATGCGCTTCACGATGGCCAGACCGAGGCCAGTACCGTCTTCGCGGCTGGTGAAGAACGACTCAAAAATCTTGGGGAGGATTTCAGCAGGGATACCCGCACCGGTATCGGCAATCCGCACCGTCACAACTTCCCCCTGCGGGCCAGGCTCCACGCCGAGACGTAACTGGAGCGACCCTCCCCCGACCATGGCCTGCACGGCGTTCATCATCAGATTGAGGAATACCTGTTGGATCTGACCAGGATGCCCCTGCACCAACGGCAACTCACCCGGCGAGTCGATGGACACCTTAACGCCCAGTTGCTGCAGCTTCAGCCGGAGAAGTAACACGGAGTTCTCTGATGCCTGACGTAGGTCGACCGAACGGAATGCGCCCGATTGCGCCTTGCTCATGCCGAGCACGCGCGAGACGACGCCTTCCATATAGGCAATCTTATCCCGCATGACGCCCAAGTCTTCCATCCGCGGGTCGTCCGCCGCCAAGCCCTGCGACAACGTATCTGAAAGAAGTTTCATCACCGTCAGTGGATTGCGGATCTCGTGGGCGACCTCAGCGGAGAGTAGCCCGAGGGCGGTCAATCGTTCGCTGCGACGCAGGCCTTCTTCGACCGAGAAGACCTTCGCGTAAAGGCGGGCGTTCTGGATGGAGGAAGCCCCGAAAGAAGAAAGTGCCGTCACCAGATGCTTATCGTCATCGGAAAAACGGTAGGCCCCCATCGCGACGCAAAGCACGACGCCAAAAGTCTCATCCTCATAACGCACGGGCACAGCCAGAAGCGATGAAGAGGCAATGGGCTCGCTGAGCTTCTCGAAGAGATGCTCCTCCGTCTTACCCGCCAGAGGCACCACCACCGGACGACCGCGACTGACCACCGTACCTAAAGAAGTCTGATTCAAGCCGATGCTTGGGGTCAGCACACTGTCCGCGCAGTCGCCATCGAGGCTTTTCAGCAAGAGGACATCATCGACCAACTTGTAATAAGCGCACGCCCGGGCGCCCAGTAAAACACGGGTATGCCGTGCGAGATCCTGCGAAATACCTGGCTCATCGCGTTCCCGCGCGAGACCTTGGGCAGCCTTCACCAGGGCTTCGAGCTGCGCAGCCTTAGACCGAAGCTGACGAAGCAACCAGATACGGCCGACCGCCTTGGAGGCCTCATTGGTGAGTAGCGCAAGAAACGCCACGTCCTGTTCCGTAAACGCATCGAGCCGATCAGAATCGCAATTCACGACCCCGATGACATTACCCATGAGTTCCATCGGCACGGCGAGTTCGGAACGGATGCCCTTCCGGATTTCGACGTAACGCTGATCCTTAGACACATCGGGGACCCGCTGCGGCTTGGCGTAGAGCGCCACCCAACCCGTGATACCTTGCCCTTGCCCAATCACTTGCTTAGCGGATTGGTCATTGAGGCCGTTACTGACTTCGATCCGAAGTGCGCCGGTGGCGGGCTCGACGAGTGCGATGGACGCACTGGAAGCCCCGAGCGTCCGGACAATCTCCGCCAGAATGAAATCCAGCGCTTCGCGCGGGTCTTCGGTCTCATTCACAAAAGCACCGACCCGATAGAGACAGTCCAAGACGCGCGCGTCACCGGGACGATCCTGCGCTGGATGCGACTGAGGCATGACTCAGAGCGAGTGATCCATGTCGAGCGCCGGTGCGTCAACATTGGTCTGTCCAATGACCACGGCAGGCACGCCCGCCACGCTGGTATGCGGGGCGACATCCTTCAGCACCACCGACCCGGCCCCGATCTTGGCACCTTCTCCGATGGTGATATTACCAAGAATCTTGGCGCCGGCACCGACCAGTACACCCGAGCGAATCTTCGGATGGCGGTCGCCCCGAGCCTTGCCCGTACCCCCGAGTGTCACCTCGTGCAGGAAAGAAACATTATCTGCGACCACGCTGGTCTCACCCGCGACGAAGCCCGTGGCATGGTCGAGAAGGATACCGACGCCGAAACGGGCGGCCGGATGAATATCGACCGCCAGGTGCTCCGAGGCAAGAGACTGCAGATGCGTAGCGAGCTCCTTACGGCCAGCCTTCCAGAGGACGTGGGCCAGACGATGGGTTGAAATCGCGTGAAACCCTTTAAACCAAAGGAACGGTATCAAGGCATGTTCGGTGGCTGGGTCGCGTTCCAGCGTCGCGCGAATATCCGCACGCATCTGAGAAAGCACTTCCGCATCCGCTGCGACCGCCTCACCCAGCACGCGCAGGATCACGGAGACATCATGCCCCGAGGGGGCAAGACGCTCAGCCAGGCGTTGCACCATACCCGCACCGAAGCTTTCGCGGTCCAAGACATAGCGATGGAGCATCGGCGCCAGAGCTGGTTCAGCTTGGGCGACGATTTTAGCACGAGAACGGAGCTCTTCCCAAAGGGAAGCTTCGTTGGCGCAAACCAAGGCGATGGAACGGGCGTCAGCCATAGACACGTTTTAATTCGTGGTTTTCGTTCAATTTGGCAACCCGCGAGTCAATTAAGCGTAAAAATTGCAGGTTTATTGTTAAAATTGAAAATAAATCCGCTGAAGGGGTTGAAACCTGTGAGCCACCCCCTACAAATGCCCTCCTATCCCAACCACCCACATGCGTATCCTATCCTCCCTCCTCGCGTGCTTCGCCGCGGTGGCCGCCTTTGCGGCCGCTGAAGTCGGCAAGCCTGCTCCTGACTTCACCGGCAAGACCCTCGACGGCAAGACCGTCAGCCTCGCCGACTTCAAGGGCAAGACCGTCGTCCTCGAATGGTATAACCCTGGTTGCCCAGTCGTGAAGAAGTTCTACGACGCCGGCAAGATGCAGGAATTCCAGAAGCAGGTTATCGCCAGCGGCGGTGCTTGGCTGATCATCAACACCAACGGCGCTGAAATCAAGGAAAGCAGCACCTATTACCCTGGCACCCTCGTGCAGGACACCAACCAGAGCATCGGTCGCGCTTTCGACGCCAAGGTCACCCCGCACTGCTTCGTCATCGATGGTAAGGGCGTGGTCGTCTACAAAGGCGCCATCGACAGCGGCAAGGTCAATACCCCGGTGGCTGACCTCGACAAGTCCACGAACTACGTCCTCGCCGCCGTCAAGGCTGTGAAGGAAGGCAAGGAGCCGGAAGTCAGCAACACCAAGCCTTACGGTTGCGGTGTGAAGTACAACAAGCTCTAAGCCAACCCCAACGGGTAAAACAAAAGGGCGTCCGCAAGGACGCCCTTTTTATTGGCTGAGAAGGCCGTGCTTAGGCTACCCCGGTCGCCTGCAGCAGCTTGGCGTGCACCTGATCATTCCGTAGGTGCGGCGTGAATAGCTGAGAGCCAGGCCCATAGGTGCAGAACTCAACCATCTCGCCCGTATGATTATTACTCGTCCAGCCGATTGACGTATACTTCATCAAAGCCGCGGAGAGCGTCTTGGGGTCGATGATTTTTACCTGATCGGCGGGCTTGAACTTCAATCCTGTTACCTTCTCCGCCGCGGCGAGGAAGTCTTTGGGTGAAAAATCTTTCGTCGCCACCTTAAGGACTTCGAGCGACATCTTAAAGCCAGCCAGGCGATCAAAAGCAGGGGAGGATTCAGCGTAAGAAGGAACGGTGGTATCAAAGTCTTCGCTACCGAGTCCGTTCACATTAAAACCTCCGGTACCGTGATCGGTCGTGATGATCAGCAACGTGTCTGGGTGCTTACCGATGAAAGCGAGGACGGTGGCGATGGTTTCGTCAAACGCGATCTGATCGCGAATGGCCGCGGCCCCGTCATTACCGTGAGCGGCATGGTCGATCCGACCACCCTCGACCATCAGGAAAAAACCTTCGGGCGCCGAGCTGAGTCGTTGGAGGGCGACCTTGGTCATCTCGGAAAGTGTCGGGGTGGCCGCCTGGAGTTCTGGCGACTGCAGTCGATCGATCTCAAAAGGCATATGGCTCCGGCTGAAAAGTCCCAATAACGGCGCCTTACCAGTGTCGGCAAGTAATTGGCCGCGATTGAGTACGACCCCGTAGCCAGCTTTGCGATAAGCGGCCACGAGATCCTCGTTGAAATACATCGTGCCGCCGCCGAGGACGACATCGACGCCGCGCTCCAAATACTGGGCGGCGATGACCTTCTGGTCGGACCGTTTGGCAACGGTCGTCGCAAATCCCGCCGGGGTGGCGTGCGTGGCGGTGGCCGTGGTCACGAGGCCGCAACGCTTACGAGCGGCGTTCATCTTTTGAACTAAGGTAGCAGGCTTACGGCCGTCAGGGGTGACATTCACTGCCCCATTATTGATTCGTTCACCGATGCCCCAGCAACTGGCGGCAGCAGCGGAGTCGGTGACGATACCGCTGGCGGAATCTGTCTCGCAGAGCGAACGCACCACTGGCAATTCGCCATACATCTTCATCCAGTTAGAGGAGCGCTTCTCGGTGCGGGTCAGGAAAGTCTGCGCGGCGGTGAGCACCGAGAAGCACATCCCATCGGAGACCATAAAGATCACGTTCTTAGCCTGACGTTTGGCGGAATTGGCAGCGGCCTCACGATGGTCTTCGCCGAGCGCCCGGGTCGAGCCGGCACCGAAGACCAAGCTACCGAGTCCGGCGAGCTTGAGGAAATTACGGCGCGAGGGGGAACGGGGCGGGCTCATCCCACGGGTATAGGCTCAAAAGACCCTGCCGAGCAACAGTAGTTGCCGGAAGGCCCCTTAAAAGCCGGTGACGGTCAGGCCTGCGGAGCAGCGGGGGCGGCAGGAGCTGCGGGAGCCGTGGGGACATGCGCCTTGAGGCGACGTTCGGCGATTTCGGCCGACACCAAGGCCACGAACTCAGCCAAGGTGCGGTTACCCTCGAAGGACTTGTCCGCGCGGGAACGCACGTTGACGAGGCCAGCTTCCTTTTCCTTGGCGCCCACCACCAGCATGTGCGGGACCTTAGACATCTCGGCCCGGCGAATCTTGGCCCCCAGCTTGTCGGACGAACCGTCGACGCTGCAGCGGATTTTAGCCACCTTAAGGATCTCGGCCATCGCTTCGCAATCGGCGTTGAGGTCGTCATTGAGCGGGATGAGGCGGACCTGCTCCGGAGAGAGCCAAGTGGGGAAATCGCCAGCGAAGTGCTCAATCAGGATACCGACGAAACGTTCCATCGAACCGAACGGCGCGCGATGGATCATCACGGGTCGGTGCGGCTTGTTGTCCGCGCCGTTGTAGGTGAGCTCGAAACGTTCTGGTAGGTTGAAGTCGACCTGCACGGTGCCGAGCTGCCATTCGCGACCGATGACGTCTTTGACGACGAAGTCGATCTTGGGGCCATAAAATGCGGCCTCACCCGGCTCTTCGGAGAAAGCGACGTCCAGGGTGGCGGCGGCGGCACGGCAAGCGGCCTCGGCCTTATCCCAGTTCTCGGTCGTGCCAGTGTACTTCTTTGAATCCGGATCACGCAGGCCGACCCGGACGCGATAATCATTCAAGCCGAGGGTCTTCAAGACGACCTTCACCAATTCGAGACAGCCGAGCACTTCCGGCAGGACTTGGTCTTCGGTGCAGAACAAATGGGCGTCATCCTGAGTGAAGCCGCGGACGCGGGTCATCCCGTTCAGTTCACCCGATTGTTCCCAGCGGTAAACCGTGCCGAATTCGGCCAGGCGCACAGGGAGATCGCGGTAAGAATGTGGCTGCGAAGCAAAAATACGGATGTGGTGCGGGCAGTTCATCGGCTTCAGCAGAAACCCCTGAACCGTGCCGTCGGCGAGGCGGTTGGTGAGTTCACCGCAACCGCAGCCTTCCTTCGCGAGCAGCTCGAGCGCTTCGCGTTCGACGATGGGGGGGAACTGGGCGTCCTTGTAATAAGGGAAGTGACCCGAGGTGCGATAGAGGTCGAGGTTACCGATATGGGGAGTGAAGACCTGTTTATAGCCGGTCAGGAAAAGACGTTCGGAAATAAAGTTCTGAAGTTCCTGGCGGACGACGGCGCCATTCGGCGTCCAGAGGATAAGACCCTGGCCGACCTTTTCGTCGATGTGGAATAACTTCAGTTCCTTGCCGAGTTTACGGTGGTCGCGCTTCTTGGCCTCTTCGGCCCGGGCCAGCGACTGTTCGAGCTCATCCTTGGTGGCGTAAGCCGTTCCGTAGATGCGCTGCAGCTGTTTATTCTTCTCGTTGCCGCGATGATAGGCGCCGGCGACGTGGAGAAGTTTGAACGCCTTGACCTGAGACGAGTAGCGGACGTGGGTGCCCGCGCAAAGGTCGACGAATTCCCCGTTCTTGTAAAAGGAGATGATCTCGCCGGCCGGAATATCGCCGAGACGGCCGACCTTGTAGCCGGTCTGACCACGTTCGGTGAGGAGCTTCTCCGCTTCTTCGCGGGTGCACTCGAAACGTTCAAATTTCTGATTCTCTTTCGAGATTCGACGCATCTCCTCTTCGATCTTCACCAGGTCCTCAGCCGTGAAGGCATGGGGCAGGTCGAAGTCATAATAGAAGCCGTTATCGGTGGGCGGACCGATATCGAGCTGGGCCTGCGGAAACAGGCGGAGAACCGCAGCACCCAGCATATGGGCGGCGGAATGGCGAATCTCCTCGAGGGGAGTCATCTGCGGGCGGGAGGACATGTCGTTAAAAGCTCCTCTTTCGCTAGGGACTCCCGGGGCGGAGGGCAAGGACGGAGGAGAACCCCCGCCCTGCCCTTGGTCCGGGCCGGCTGGCCTTACTCCTTCACGATTTCAAAGCGCATCGTCACGACGACACGGATGGTCTTATCGATGGAGAAGACATCGACGTTACCGGAATCACTTTCATTGATCCGGTCCTTGGCGCTAATTTGAATCACACCTTGGGCGGCCTCGAGCAACGAACCCAAGCGGCTACCGGAACCGCCGACCATCGTCTGCGCGCGGCGCTGGGCATCCTTCGCCGCTGACTCGAGTAAATCCTTTTTCACCTCGGCGAGATTGAGGAGGCGGAAAACGGGCGTGCCGCGATTAAAGGAAACGCCATCGGCGGGAAAAATCTCCTGCCGGGAGAAAGCCAAAATACGCGCGACATCGGCGGACTCAACCGTGAGATGCTGACTAAAGACATATTCCGGAACTTGCCCGCGTGCGTGCACCTCGAGATCGATGATCTGGCGAGTGCGCGGCAATTGCTTCTCGCCGGCGACCACCGGAGGCTCGACGTAAATTGCCGGATCGAGTCGACGGACGCTCGTAACTTCAAAGATGATTTCTTTGTCATTGAAACCCGCCGCGCGCAACAGTTTGGCCAACGCTTCGCGTTGCGTGGCCATAGCCGTACGACCGGTTTCATAATTCTCGCCGCGCCAATTCAGGTCGCCGCCAATCATTCCTTGACCGGAACGCAAATCTTGCGTCGCCACGCCTTTCACACTGATTTCAGGGCGATTCTGGCGGGATTGAGTAATCACGCGACCGAAGCGATCGGTGGCGGTGACGAAACCCAGCGCCAACACGACTCCAAAGAGGAGAAAGGCGAGCGATGGATAGAGGGTGGGACTAACCGGACGGGGTGGTGTGGTATTGGACATAGCCCGCCAAACCTACCGTGTTCATAAACTACTTACAATGGGCTATTCTAAAAATCTATTCACCCCGACTCAGAGCGGCCGGAGGTCGTAGCCATCCTTCCGGTCGAGCATCGTCCAGCCCGCGGCGGTCAATTCCTGGCGGAGACGGTCGGCCGCCGCGAAGTCCTTTGCCTGCTTCGCCGCCCAGCGACGTGCACCGAGCTCGACGACGGCAGCCGGTAAAGCCACGCCCTCCTTGGCGACGAACAGCACGATACCGAGGGCGTACAGAATCTTGGCGAGACCGCAAACATCCTCGCGGGCTTGGTGGGGCGAAACTTCATCCTTCTCTCCCACCACGGTAAAGATTTGCCCGAGGCAACCAGGGACATTGAGATCTTCTTGTAAGATTTCCCACGCGGGCGCGAAACGACCCCAAGCGGTCTGAACCTCTTGGACAGCTGGGGCGACGAAGTCCGTGCGGGAGAAACCTGCAACCGCCAGCAACCGATCCGTCCATCGCTCAAGTTTAGCGATGGCCGACCGGGCGCTCTCTAAACCTGCGAAGGTAAAGTTCAGGGAACTACGATAATGACCGCTAATAAGGGTGTGCCTTAACTCATTGGCAGTAAACCCCTTATCAACTAGCTGTGACAAGGTATAGAGGTTGCCTTTGCTCTTGGACATCTTCTCGCCCTCGACCATCAAGTGGGCGCTATGGAACCAGTGGGCGGCAAAGCCCTTCACGCCCGTAGCGCATTCTGACTGGGCGATTTCGTTCTCGTGATGCGGAAAGCAGAGGTCGATGCCGCCGCCATGCAGATCGAAGGTCGCACCGAGATGGGCGAGCGACATCGCGGAGCATTCGATGTGCCAACCAGGGCGGCCTTCCCCCCAGGGAGAGGGCCAGAAGTTGGCGCCATCCTCAGGCTTACGGGACTTCCAGAGGGCGAAGTCCGAGGCTGACTCGCGCTCGTACTCGTCTGCATCGTTCGCTTCGCCCGCAGAGTTCTCGGCCTGCGTTTGGAGTTTGGAGAAGTCGATGTGGTTAAGCTTCCCGTAATCCGGGCAGCTGCAGACCTTAAAATAGACCGAACCATCCTTGGCCACGTAGGCGTGCCCACGATCGACCAAAGACTTGATCATCTCCACCTGCTGAGGGATATGGACGACCGCACTCGGCTCAACGTGGGGAGGGAGCAGGCCCAGCGCTAGGCAGTCTGCATGAAACTTATCCGTCCAGCCCCGGGTGAATTCGGCCAAAGTCTGCCCGGCAGCCTGGGCCCCCCGGATGGTCTTATCATCGACGTCGGTGATATTCCGGACGTGCTTAACCTGCAGCCCAGCAATCTCGAGGGTTCGGCGGAGGACGTCCTGGACCGCGAAGGTCCGGAAATTACCGATATGGGCCGGCCCGTAGACGGTGGGACCGCAGCAATACATGCCGAAAGTCTCGTGCCCGGGCTTCATCAGCAGAGGGCGCTTCTCGCGGGACATCGTATCGTGCAGGAACACGGCCATAGGCGTGTGAGTTAGCAAACTCAGCCCCCCCGGGGCGAGACGGAACTGAAGGGAGCTTAGCGCTGCAGGACGCGGACGTAATCCACCTGAAACTGCGCCGGGAAGGGCGTCTCTGGATCGACCGGACCCCCGAAGCCGCCACCGACGGCCAAGTTCAGCACCATATAGAACTTCTGGTCGAAGGGCGCCGGGAACGGCCCGCCCACCGTCGACCACTCTTTGAGCTCCTGATATTGAACGCCATCGACGAACCAGCGAATCGCACCCTGCTCCCATTCCACCGCGAACAGGTGGAAATCTTGGGAGAAGTCCCCCTTCGGTAGCCGGTAGGTCTGTCCCTTAAATTTATTATGAGGCCAGGCATTCCCGTAATGGATGGTACCGTGCACCAGCTGGGGCTCCTGACCTTTGAACTCCATGATGTCGATTTCGCCACTGGAAGCCCAGCCGCCATACTTCTCGTCGGAAGGCAGCATCCAGAAAGCTGGCCAAAGGCCCTTCCCGGCCGGAAGCTTCGCGGACATCTCAAAGCGCCCGTAAAGCCAGTCCGCGCGGCGCTTGGTCCGAATGCGGGCCGAGGAAAAGTTTTTCTGCACCCCGGCCACATTCAAGTTATCGCGGCGAGCCTCGATGATCAGATGGCCATTCTCGACGCGCAGATTGGCCGGACGATCTAGGTAATATTGTAATTCATTATTGCCGCCGCCATGGCCGTTTTCTTCGACCGCCCATTTAGTCCAATCGAGTTCCTTACCGTTGAAGTCATCGCGCCAGACCTCACGCCATTCGGCAGCGGCAGCGGAAAGCACCATGAAGAGTAGGACTAATAGGCGGGGCATGGCCTACTTTGCACCTAAACCCCAACATTCGACAACCCCATAAACCCAAAACGGCTTGTTTAAACCGCCTCAAAACCCGATAAATAAACCCCACCCTCATCCCCATGAAAGAATCCAAAAAGCCGGGTATCGGCACGCAGTCCCTACACGCCGGCCAGAAGCCCGACCCGACCACCGGATCGCGCGCCGTACCGATCTACCAAACCACCAGCTACCAGTTCCGCGACACCGAACATGCCGCGAACCTCTTCGGCCTAAAGGAACTCGGTAACATTTACACCCGGATCATGAATCCGACGACGGATGTACTGGAGCAGCGCGTCGCCGCGCTCGAAGGGGGCTCAGGCGCACTCGCCCACTCCTCCGGCCAAGCCGCCATCACTGCGTCGATCTTGAATATCGCCGGTGCCGGCGACCACATTGTCTCCGTGGCCCAGCTGTACGGCGGTACTTACAATCTTTTTCACTACACCCTGCCCAAGCTGGGCATCCAAGTCTCTTTCGTTGACGGTGACGATCCTGAGAACTTCCGCAAAGCCGTGAAATCGAACACCAAAGCCTTCTACGGCGAAGGCCTGGGCAATCCGCGCCTCAACATCCTTCCCTTCGCCGAGGTCGGTAAGATTGCCCAGGAAGTCGGCGTGCCGCTGATCGTCGACAACACCGCCCTCTCGCCTTACCTGAATCGTCCGTTCGAACACGGAGCCAATATCGTTGTCCATTCCGCCACCAAACACATCGGCGGCCACGGCACCTCCATCGGCGGCATTGTCGTCGACGGCGGTAACTTCAACTGGGGCAACGGCAAGTTCCCCGGCTTCACTGAACCCGACATGTCCTACCATGGCCTGCCGCACTGGGAGGCCTTCAAGGCCTTCGCTCCCGCTGGCGGCGCCAATATCGCCTTCATCATGAAGATGCGCCTGCAGTTCCTACGCGATGTCGGTAGCTGCATCTCGCCCTTCAACTCCTTCCTACTCCTCCAGGGCCTCGAGACCCTGCACCTGCGCATGGAACGTCATTGCGCCAATGCCCTAAAGGTTGCCCAGTACCTCGAAGCCCACCCCAAGGTAAAGTGGGTCAATTATCCGGGGCTTAAATCCTCCAAGTACCATGATCTGGCTAAAAAATACCTGACCAACGGCTACGGCGCCTTGGTCGGCTTCGGCCTCAAGTCTGGCTTCGAAGGTGGCAGCAAGTTCATCAATGCTCTCGAGCTACATAGCCACGTCGCGAATATCGGAGATGCGCGCTCGCTGGCGATCCACCCGGCCTCCACGACACACTCGCAGCTCTCCGCCGAAGAGCGCCAGAGCGCGGGCGTCACTGATGACTACGTTCGCCTCTCAGTGGGCATCGAAGACATCGAAGATATCATCGCCGATCTCGAGCAGTCCTTGGCCAAGGCCTAAGCAAACTTCCCACGACGCCATTCAGGGCGGGCCGCAAGGCTCGCCCTTTTTTATGGCCGCGCCTTGGCCCCGTCGAAGTCATGATAATCGAGGAACTGGCGGGCACCTTCGTCACCCATGTAGGCGGAGAGGAGTTTCGGGTCAGTTTGAGTGAGGTCCACCACGATCAGGCCGTCGAGACACCCCCCGAAACCTTCATCGACATTGAACGCGATGAGTCGACCATTCAATTTAAGATAATGCTTGAGCAGCACTGGCACCGTCTTGGCGTCAGGCTCAAGATCACTCACCAAACTCGAGACGTGCTCGAGGTCAAAGGCGCACCGCTGCAAGACGTCGAGGTCGGCATCGTGCAGGCTCATGGAGCGGGGCGGATTCTTAGCCCGCACCAACGGCAGAAGGTCGTCGGCGGAACGATTGTTCTTTAGGTAAGAAAGGATGAGCTCCTTGGAAGCCTGCCCATACTCTGGGTTGATGCTCACCGGGCCGAACAACAGGTGATATTTCGGAAAACGCA
This sequence comes from uncultured Opitutia bacterium, assembly GCA_903889525.1. Taxonomy (GTDB): domain Bacteria; phylum Verrucomicrobiota; class Verrucomicrobiia; order Opitutales; family UBA953; genus UBA953. The sequence continues at coordinate 45,893 of CAISXT010000069.1, forward strand.
CGACGTAGCGGCCGATGCCCCGCCAGAGCAGCGGCAGGCTGGTGGGCTTACGCTGGTATTCCTGCCGGATGAACGAACGCCCCATCTCAAGCGCGGGATCCATGCGGCGGAAGAAGTCGCCCTTGAATTCAAAGAGCGTCGAAGTGTAGAGGCCATGCTTACCCTGCAAGGGGAGGATGCGATCGGTCGGGCCCAGACGATAACCACCGACAACTTGGGCCGCCTTATCATCCCACAGGACGATCTGGTCATACCAAGCATCGAATGCGTCGAGATCGCAGTCCAAGCCCGTACCTTCGGAAACCGAGCGAAAGGTGGTCTCGCGGAGGCGGCCAATCTCGCGGAGGGTATGCGGCAGGTCCTTGCCCAAGAAGCGGTAGACCTTGAAGTCACCGCTGGTGAGCAGAAGATCTTCCGTTGGCAGGCTTTGCAACTCGGCACGCAAGAGCAGCGGATTCACCGGTGCAATGATCGGAGCCCGCGGGCCCGCCGGCTTGGCGCCCGCGACCTTCTCGCGGTCGCTCCGGCTGGAAAGCAGCTCGCAGCGCAAACGCAGGAAACTCGTGGCCTCATCATCATCGGGATGGTCCGCCAATTGGGCAGGGGTCACTGGATTGGCCGTCCTTAGCCGAATCACCTTCCCGCGATGATGCTGAAACTCCCGCAGCAGGAGGAGCGTGCGAATCCGCGGGTGCGCCAGCCCGAGGGTTTGGAATAAATTGGAATTCCTTCCTTCAATCCGCAAAGGCAAGATAGATGCGCCCACCTTGCGGGCCATGCGAATCATCAAGGGCGACCAGACCGAGTCCGTGACACGACGTTCGCGTAATTTCAAACTCGAGACCTCGCCGGCCGGGAAAGTCATGATACAGCCGCCCGCCCGGAGATGCGCCAGCATCCGGCGCGTGCCCGCGATATTGGCAGGATCAGCAGACTTCGGGTCGAAGGGATTAACCTCAATCAACCAGGGTCGGATACCGGGGATCTGTTGCAGCCAACGATTACCAACAATCAAAGTATCTGGGCGAACGCGCAGGAGAAAATCCATCGCCACCAGCCCATCCGCCAACCCATGGGGGTGATTGGCCATCACAATCAACGGACCGCTCCGCGGAATCCGGGCCAGGCATTGATCAGCCCACGAAGCGGTGACGCCGGCCTGCTCAAGCGCTGAAGTAAAGAAATCCGGCCGCCCAGCCGCGAGGATACGGGCTAGAAAAGCATCAAAGGCACGCACCTTAAAGAACCCGTCCAACACGGGCTCAGTCCAACCCCATCGGCCGAGACTAACCCGCAGTTCATCTGCATTACTCTTTATGGCCTTCTGCGTCATCTATGGCGAGTATGCCACAGACGTGTACGCAACCAGCGGCGACCGCGTGACAATGTCGTGTCAGGCAGAAGGGAAGCCGAAGAACTCACGCGCATTAAGTGTAGCCACCTCGGCGACTTCATCCGCCGGCAACCCAAGCAATTCAGCGGCCTTAGCGCAGATTTCGGGGAGATAGGCCGGCGTATTTTCCTGACCACGGACGGATTGCGGAGCGAGGTAGGGCGAATCGGTCTCCAGCATCAAGCGGGCGAGTCCCTGCGCTTTGAGGGCCTGGCGGATCTCTTCGGACTTAGCGTAAGTGATGATCCCGGTGAACGAGGCGCGGCCGCCGCGTTGATTAATCTGGCGAACCTGCTCTGGCCCCTCGACGAAACAATGGAAGACCACCTTCCGCCAATCGACCCCACTGCCATCAATGAGCCGAACGCAGTCATCAAAAGCATGGCGCGAATGGATCACCACTGGACAGCCAAATTGATAGGCCAGCGAAAGCTGATGTCGGAAAGCCTCCTGTTGCCAGCCTTTGACGCGAGTGGCTTCGGTTTCATCCGTCGGCAGTCGAAAATAATCGAGGCCAATTTCGCCGAGAGCGGCGGGATGCGTGGCGTCGGCGAAGTAAGGCGAGATGGCGGCAACCGTCTCCTCCCAACCTTCCTCCACATGACAAGGGTGCAGGCCCACCGTATGGCGAAAGAAATCTGGCTGAGTTGAAGCTAGCTCTCGGTAGGCCGACCAATCCTTGAGGTCAGTACCGATGGCGACCACGCCTTCGACGCCCACCGCACGACATTCGCCCACCCATGAAGCGAGCCGACCCGCCTTGAGGACGGATTCGGGATGACAATGGGAGTCCAACAGGCGCACGGGGTGATTAGGCTATCCGGCGATGAAAGGGCAAGACCACAGCCCGGCCTTGAAAATAACGCCCCACCCTGCACCTTGGCCGCATGCACCACTGGCTGATGAAGTCTGAACCCGATGAGTTCTCCTTCCAAGAACTCGAACGCAAGGGCAAGGAACCGTGGACCGGCGTGCGTAATTATCAGGCCCGTAATTTCATGCGCTCGGCCAAGTTGGGAGACCTCGTCCTGTTCTATCACTCCAACTGTACTGAGCCAGGCATCATCGGCGTCGCCAAGGTCTCCAAGGAAGCCTTCAACGATCCGACGCAATTCGAACCCAAGTCTGATTATTACGACGCCAAGTCGACCAAGGATAATCCCCGCTGGAGTTGCATCGAGGTATCGTATTACCAATCATTCAAACAGCTCGTCAGCCTACCCGACCTCCGCGAGTGCGCAGCACTCAAGGAGATGCTGATCCTCCGACCAGGCAATCGACTCTCCGTCACCCCCGTGACCGCCGCGGAGTTCAAGGCAATCGCTGGACTAGGCGGACTCAGGAAGTAGCCTCTTCAGTCGGCAGCCACATCGCCAGGATGGCGGCGGGCAGAAAAAGGAACGAGGCATAAAGCAGGACCGAGCTAAAATCAGAGGGCTTGGCGAAGATGCCGAAGAAGACCGTGCCCGCTGCGGCGAAGACCCGCCCGATGTTATAGCTGAAGCCCGCGCCCGTCGTGCGGAGCAGTGTCGGGAAGAGCGGCGGCAAGGCCATCGTAAAGAGACCGAAGACCCCTTGGCAGAAACCGATACCCGCATAGAGCGCATAGGTCGCGGACAGGCTCCATGGCATGGCAAAAGTGACGGCCATCAGAACGAAGTAGACGCCGAAGAAAACCGCCAAAGCTCGGCGGTAGCCGAAACGCTGCGCCGCCCAGCCAGAAGCGAAGTTGCCAATCACGGAAGCGGAGATGACCCAGAAGAGAGCGACCGAGACAATCTTGGCCTTGATGGCCATTGCCTCCACCTCGGGCTTGCCGGACGTAAGTGCCATTACTGCAGGATGTGAACGGATGAACGCCTGCTGCCAGAACATGAAGCACCAGTGTCCGGTTAGCGAAATCGCGCACAACAACGAGGCAATCATCGTGGTGCGGCGGATGTCGCTGCCGAAAAGCCCCATCATCGAAGGAGCCTCCCGCTTACCCTTCGCGGACGACCACTCGGCGGTCTCGGGGACTTCTTTGCGGATCCAAAGCGTCACGAACGCTGGGAGGACGCCAATCAGGAAAACCCAGCGCGGGACGTAACCGGGAACCTGCTGCAGGAGAAAGACGGCAGCGATAGCGGCGAGGATGCCAAAGTTAACCGCACACTGCAGCACCGCGGCGATCCAAGGGCGCCACTTCTTCGGCCAGGTCTCGGAGAGCAGCGAAGCGCCGACGGCCCATTCACCGCCAATCCCGAGCGCGGCGAGGAAGCGGAAAATCATGAGCTGCCACCAAGTGTGTGCAAAGAAAGACAGTCCAGTGAAGAGCGCGTAGGTCAGTATCGTGAGGACGAGCGTACGACTGCGACCCAATCGGTCGCCGATGATACCGAAGAACGCGCCACCGAGCGCCCAGCCGAGCAGGAAGGCCGCCTGCACATAGGAGCCATAGCGACCAACGTCTGGGTCAGCCTCTGAAGTAACCAGCAACTCAGCCACAAAGACCGTCGCGACGAGCGTGTAGAGGTGGAGATCGAGACCATCAAAGAACCAGCCAAGCCAGGCGGCGAAGCCAGACTTCTTCTGATGGGTGGAAAGCTCGCTCCACTTGGTGGCTTCGGCGGGGGTCTCGCTCATGGAGTGACAGTTGAAACGGCCTAGAAATTAGCAAGGCGGGCTTTGCGGCCCGCCCTGCGAAGAGGACTTATTTCTTGGCGTCGGCCTTCTTGGCCTTCGGCGCCGGCGAAGGCGTAAAGGGCTGATTCGTCATGGCACCGGGGGCGACCTTGAGAAGGTTAGGCGTCATATCCGCCGCCTTGGTATCACCCATGGCCCACTTGAGGCCACCGACGAGAATCTGCTGGAAAGTCGGGTTGGTCCAAACGTCATCGCGGTGACCCATGGCGGTGTACCAGACGCGGCCTTTGCCCTCTAGGCGGGCCCAGGTGTTCGGATAGGCCGGACGCTTGTAGTCGTCGCCTTCCAGGGCAGGATCATTGAAAACGGCGAGCACGTGGATATCGGCGACGAAATCCTTCAGCGTATACCACTCTTCGATGAACTCGTACGAAGCCCCCACCTTGGCGAAGCCAGGGAAGGAAGGGTCAATCACCTGATTGCGACCAACCTGCTGCTTGCCGTGGCGGATGAACTCAGCGCCAAGGAAATGCACATAATCATCGGCCTTATCGCCGTGATTCTTAAAACGCTCCGGCCCTTTGGCGGATTCGTTATCCGTGTGGAAAGTATCGGCGGCGGAATGCGTGCCAACGAAGCCCTTACCACTGCGGACGTAATCAAAGAGCGCCTTCTTGCCCGCGAGCGTCATCGGAGGATTCTTGTCCGTACCTTCGGAACAAAGGTCGCCGGTGGTGTAGAACATTACGGTGTCGAACTGCGCGAGATACTCGGGCGAGAACTTCGAACCATCCTTGGAGAAGACGAATTCAATATTATTGGCGGCCCCCATTTCAAGGAGCTGTTTCTCGGCGAAGCTAGGTTGTCCTTTCTTGTAGGAAATCACCTCGTGCTCGTAGCCCGAAGACTTGGTGAAGAAGAGCACCTTGCGCTTAGGGGCGTCGGCAGCGAGGGCACTGAGCGCCAGCAGGCAGAGGAGGAATGAGCGGGTCAGCATGGGATTGGGGTGGGTTCGAACAAACCCACCCCACCCTCGCAAGCAAGCCGATTGGGGCTTAAAGCCCTGAGGAACAGCGGTGGGGCGGCAAATCGCGGGTAATTTCGGCTAATCGATAACCGAAACCGCTACCGCGTAGACTAGAGCCATCGACCATCCCGCCACGGCGGGAATAGAGCGCGGGATGCACCTTGGCTTCGGCGGCCGATGCCGCGGGATAGAACTGCATGCCGTTCGTTTCCACCCCGGCGATGGTCGGCGCATGGGCGGCGAGGAGGATGTGCGTCATCTGCGCCATCATCGGATTTGTCAGATCTTGGACCATCAGCTGCATCCCGTGGGCACGCGCCCAGCACAGGCTGAGAACCGCACCCGTCTGGGTTTTACAGGTCTTGAGCGCCACGCCCGTCCAGCCAAGTTCGCGTCCGAGTCGAACGATGCGCCAGTCATGGGCGCTCTCGTCGAGGAAGAGCGGCATGCGAGCGCTGACTGAATGGACATCGATACGATGCTCCTCGAGCTCGTAGGGGAAAGGCTGTTCGACGTAGCTCAGGCGTTGCCAGAGTTCGGGCAATTCGGCCTTCACGCGATCCAGGACGCCGTTGACGTAGGCCGGGTCCATGACCGTGCAATTGAAGTCGGCCGTGAAGAGTTCGACCCCGAGCGGCAGGCCGATGGCCGCGATGCGCTTCAGGCGCTCAAAATCCCAAGCCGCATCATTACCACGCAGCTTCACCTTCAGTGCCTTGAGTCCATCGACACGAATCCACTCATCCAGCGAGGTCGGGTAGCCATCGGTGAGCACGTTGGCCCCCGCCTCGGCGAGGGTCAGGAAATCCAACCCTCCCACGAGATGCCACGCCAGCAGCTTAGTCGTGACCGGAGAGCGGAAATACTCAGACGGATAGCGTCCGGCGAAATTCACCTGCGGGGCGTCAGTCGCCGGAGTGAGGTACGACGACAAATCGCGATTCATCCAAGGAGCACAATAGGTCGTATAGGTCGGGACGCCGTGGGCATTCCCATAGGCATCGTGCAGGGCGAGATCGAAGGGCGAGCAACAAACCAGCGCGGCAAGGGTCGGGACAACGACGCCTTCGGGCAGCGTGGTGTTAAACTTCTGGAGCAGTCTTGGCATCGCTTGCTCCAGGAACTCATGGCCAACCTCCATGGCGTGGCCGCGGACAGGATAAGAGGCGTAGGCCTCCGTGAGCACATTGCAGAAATCCTGCAAGGCCTTCAGTCGGACATCATAGGCCACCGGCGACGGCCAGACCCATTGCACGCTCAGCGGGGTTTCGCCCCACCCTTCAGCCCGGGAGCCATCGGACTTCTCGACCGTGACGCAGACGCGCGCGCAGACCACGCTCGTCACCGTCTCATGGCCAAACTTAAGCGGAAGTCGCAGGGTGACCGGCAAGGCATGCCAGCGCACCGCGCTGATTCGGATATCGCGAGGGTTCATGAAATTATTCCTGCAAAGCCTGACCAGAGGTCTCGCGACCGAACTGGGCGATAAAGAACCCGACGATGTAGACCAAGGTAATCGCCGCCGCGGCTTGCTGGTACCCGCCCAGCTGTTTAACCAACGATCCACTAAGCAAAACAAATGGCACGGCCACGAGGCGCCCAGCGTTATAGCACACACCCTGTCCGGTGGCACGCACGCGGGTCGGGAAAAGTTCCGGGAGGTATAACGGAAAGAAGCCGAAGAAAGCTGAGGTAGCCATGCCGAGCAGGAATACCTTGAGGGTCATCAATACTGGAAAGACCCCGAAAATTAGCGTGCCAGTCCAATCCGAGGGAGTGCGATAAACCCAAGCCGTGACGAGCAGACCTAAGGCACAAAGAATCTGGTAGCCGCGACGCCGAGGAAGCTTCGCCAGAAGTAACGGGGCGATAACCGTCCCCACACAGGCACCGGAGGAGAGCACCACGAGGGCAAAAGCTTTTGCCCGGGTATTAGCAGGGCCAGCAAGCTCGGAAACCCAGAGTGGCAACCACTGCACCGCACCCCAAGTGCTCACGAAAACCACCGAGACCATCATAATCCCTCCGACCGTCGAACCAAGCAGTTCACCGCTGAAAATTTCTGCCAGGCGGGCCCGCGGCGGACGGGCGCTCGGCAGCAGGGCTTGTTCGGCTTCCTTCCGTGCAGAGCGTTCCCATTTTTCAGACTCAGGCACAAAAAAACGGATCATCAAAGTAATGATCGCAGGGGAAGCACCGATGAGGAAATGGATGCGCCAAGATTCATTGGAAGCGGGATAGGCCAGGGCCACACAGCCCACCAGAACCATCCCCAAGTTGGCAGCCATGCCGATCATGCCAGCCATCTTGGAGCGATGGCGCTCCGGCCAGGCCTCCATCACCAAGGCGACTCCCAGAGCCCATTCGCCGCCCATGCCGAGGGCAGCCATGAAACGGGCGGCCATCAGGTGGGTCGGGTCCGTGGCGAAGTAACAGACTCCACTGAAAATTGAGTAGAAAAGAATACTAATGGACATCGCCTTCACCCGCCCGATGCGATCGCCCAGCCAACCGAAAGCGGCTCCACCCAAAGCCGCGCCAACCAGAAACGCCGAAGTGATCCAACCCATCCAACTGCCAACCCAGACATTGATCGCCTGGGCCCCCTCGGCAATAATATTGGCCGGCACCATACTCTTGAGCGCAGGACTGGCTAAGAGCGGAAAAATCGCCTGCTCGTAACCATCCATCATCCAGCCGAGGAAGCCGGCGAGCAGGGTCATCTGCATGCCCTTGGTGATCGCGTCTTTGGTGTCGTCAGAAGTGGTCATAAGGGATGGCACCATCAGAAGGAGATATCCCGACCCTTCAAGGAACGATTTACCCTACGGCGGTTGGGACTTGTTCCGTCGCGCGGGTTTGGCGTTAATGGGCGGATATCAATCCTTCACGCATGAGCACCCCGACGCACCCCGAGCCCACCGGCATGATTCGCCGTAAGCGCCGCATCGAAGGCAGCTCCGCTATCCTACTCCCCTTCCACGCCAACGGTGATATCGACTGGGTGGGCTTCACGGCGCACGTCCGCCGTACCGTTGCAGCGGGCCTGGCTCCGGCCGTAAACATGGATACAGGCTTCGGCAATCTCATCGACGACACGATCCGGCGGAAAGCCCTGCAAATCACCCAAGCGGAGACGGGCGGTAAATGGTTTGTCGCTGGCGCCTTCGTCCTCGATCAACCCGGGGCCGCCTTCGACCTCGCCGCCTACGCTCGCCAGATTGATTTGATCCAACAGTACGGGGGCACACCGGTCATCTTTCAGAGCTACGGCCTGACTGATCAATCCGACGAACAAGTCGTGGAAGCCTATACCGCCATTGGCCGCCATGCGCCGCGATTCGTGGGCTTCGAGCTCGGCCAGATGTTCGCACCATTCGGCAAAATTTATTCGCTCGAAGTCTACCGATGCATGATGGGCATCCCGCAATGCATCGGCGCCAAGCATTCATCGCTCCGCCGCGACCTCGAATGGGAACGCCTCGCCCTGCGCGATGCCACCCGCCCGGACTTCCGCGTCTACACTGGCAACGACCTCGCCATCGACATGGTGATGTACGGCAGCGACTACCTTCTCGGGCTGAGCACCTTCGCTCCCGAAGCCTTTGCCTTACGGGACAAAGCCTGGGAAAACGGCGACGCCTCCTTCTACGAGATTAACGACCTTCTTCAGTATCTCGGCTTCCTCGCCTTCCGCCCGCCTGTCCCTGCATATAAACACTCTGCTGCGATGTTCCTGAAACTTCGGGGCTGGATTGGGTGCGACGACACCCACCCGCGCTCGGCCAAGCGTCCGGAATCCGACCGTGAGATCCTCGCCGACCTCGCCCGTCGAATCGAAGCGCTCCGCTGAGCCATGAGTACGCCCTTTAAACTCACCCGAGTCGCGTCCCTCAAGACCGTCGCGGACTTCCGCACCCATTGCGCCGCCATTGGCGCCGACCTCCCCTTGGAGGATTCCATCGAAGCCGGGCCGGGCAACCCGCTCTTGCAGCCAATTACCCGGTGCATGATCAACGGAAAGACCATTGGTAATAGCATCGCCATCCACCCCATGGAAGGCTGGGACGGTACCACCACCGGCGGGATCTCCGAGGAGATGAAGCGGCGCTGGCAACGCTTCGGGGCAAGCGGAGCGAAACTTATTTGCGGGGCAGAAGCCATGGCCGTGAGGGCCGATGGGCGGGCGAACATGAATCAGTTAATTATCAACGAGACGAACCAAGCCGGTATCACCGAACTCGTCAGCATCCTGAAGGCCGCGCACCTCGCACGCTGGGGTTCGGTCGATGACCTCGTCATCGGTTTCCAACTCACCCATTCCGGCCGCTTCTGCCGGCCCCATGACAAGAAGCGCTGGGAGTCCCGCGTAGCCTACCGCCACCCGCTCCTCGACAAGAAGTTCAACGTCACCTCCGACGACCAAGTCCTGACCGACGCCGACGTCGAGGAACTGATTCGCTGCTATGTCCGCGCCGCCCGCATCGCTCGCGATTGCGGGGCCGACTTCGTCGACCTCAAGCACTGCCACGGCTACCTCTTACACGAATTCCTCAGCGCCCATACCCGACCCGGCAAGTTCGGTGGGAGTTTCGGAAATCGTACGCGCATTCTGCGCGACATCATCGCCGGTATTCGCGCGGACGATAACGCCATCGATATCGGCGTGCGCCTCAGCCTGTTCGATATGGTACCCTTCCGACCCGACCTCGCCTTGAGCGTCCCCGGCAAGCTCGGCCCCGGCATCCCGGAGGAACACGCCCATCTTCTCCCCTACCATTTCGCCTTTGGCGTCAACCCGGCTAAGCCCACCGAGATCGACCTCACCGAAACCTTTGCCTTTGTACAGCTCCTCGGCGAACTGGGAGTGAAGATCCTCAACACCACGGCGGGCTCGCCTTATTCTACGCCACACCTCCAGCGACCCGCGGCTTACCCACCCAGCGATGGCTATCAGGCGGCCCACGATCCCCTCATAGATGTGGCCCGCCAGGTGCAGGCGGTTCGGGCCGTCCGTGAACGAGCACCCCGCGACATGATTGTCGTCAGCTCCGGGCTCAGTTACGTCCAGGAATACCTCCCGCACCTCGCTCAGCACATCCTGCGCACGGGCGGTAGCGACTCCATCGGTCTTGGTCGGGCCGTCCTCAGCTACCCCAGCATGCTGGCCGATGCGGCCAAGAACGGAAGCATAGAAACCAAATTTATCTGCCGGACCTTTAGCGACTGCACGACCGCGCCGCGCAACGGTTTGATATCGGGCTGCTACCCACTCGACAAGTTCTACACCGCCAAGCCGGAGTTTCAGCAGCTCAAGGACATCAAGAAGAACGTCGGCGCCTAAGCCCCGCTCAGGGCTTTTCGAAAATCAGCAGGTGCTGCCACGGCAGATTTGGCTTATTGACGACGAACTTGAAGCCCGCGGCCTCGAATTCCTTGCGCGCCTGCGCTTCCGTCATCTTGTGATGCGTCTTAATGGGCACATTATCGTCTTCGGCGCGATATTCTAAAAGGTAGATGCGCCCCTTAGATTTCAAAGCAATCCGGAGCGAAGCCAGCATTTCTACTGGATGATCAAACTCGTGATAAGCATCGACCATCAGAGCCGCATCAATCGAGGCGGGCGGTAATTGGACGGACTCGATGGTGCCTAGGTGTGGCTGGACGTTCTTAACGCCTAGTTTGTCCGACTCTTTCTTCAGAAAATCGATCATCTCCGGCTGAATGTCGACGGCCACCACTTTTCCCTTCGGCAACTTGCGGGCGATACGAAAAGAATAGTACCCCGAACCCGCACCGATATCGGCAAGCACTGCGTCCGGAGCTAAATCGAGCAGTGCGATGGCCTTGGAGGGCGCCTCTTCTTTCTCGCGATCACTGCGTTCCAGCCAACCGATACCAGGATGGCCCATCACTTGGGCAATCTCGCGTCCCATATAAGTGCGACCAATCCCATCCTTGGAAGGCTTGCAGGCACCATAAGGCACATCGGCTGCACCAAGCACACCGACACCTAGAGAGAAGATGATGAGGAATAATTTTCGGGGCATAGGGGCCATACTGCAAAGCCTGCTGAACCGTTGGAAACAAAAAGGGCCGACAAAATGTCGGCCCTTTTAAATCAGCGGATGAACCGCTTACTTCTTCTGGCAGGTACCAGACTTGGTCGCTGGGGTGGGCGCCGTGGCCTTCACTTCGACCTTCTTCACTTCAACTTTCCTTACTTCGACTTTCTTGACTTCAACATGGTTGCAGGTCGGCTTTACCACCACGACGGTAGGAGGGGTGACCACCGGAGGAGGCGTCACCGCCGTGGAAGCGGCGAAGAGCGATGATCCGACGAAGAGGACCGAGCACATGACGAGGGTTTTCATGACACCATTAACCTACCCGCAAATAACCTGCTGCCAACGATTATTTAAAATAACTAACCGGCTATTATGAGTCAGCGTATCCAGATTCCCCGCGGCCAAGGGCGGTTATGTTTACATATTTTTAGCAAAACCCAGAGGCGGATTTATGGCCCTTTTAGAGGGGTCATGGGGCTTGCTACCCTCTTCCTTATGGGTACTATTACCCATGTTGCTCCTCAACGGGACCCATGCTTAAAAAAAGCAAACATCGTTCAGGCTTCAGCCTCATCCTCACGTTGACCGTGATGGCCATGCTGTTGTTGTGCACAATCGTCACCGCTTCGTTTATTTCCATCGAAGCACGGATGGCGACGCAAAGCCAACAGGCGACCCGGGCTAAACTCAACGCGATCGTGGCGCTCAAGCTCGCCGTCGCCCACCTGCAACAAGAAGCCGGACCAGACCGCCGCTCCACCGCTCGGGCTGATATCACTCAGCCTGGGGTGCTCGCGGCCAACCTTAAGAACCCGATGTGGACCGGGGTTTGGCGCTCCGACTTCCCGGATAGCCCACCCGCCTGGCTCGTCAGCGGTCGCCATGACTACCCCGGCAGCCAATCGGTCACGCTCGGGCCTGCCCCCAGTGAAGCCATCACTTTCCTGACCGCTGGCGTGCGGCCCTACGGGGACTACCCTCTCGCCTCCCTCGCCCCTTGGCAGACTGACTACACCCCACCCGCGGACCGCTTAGTCGACTTGGTGGGCTTTGGTTCGTCGGCTCCCGCCACGGCCACCAAGCCCAGCGGCCAAGTGACACTGCCCAAAGTCGACTTACCCGGACCCACGGTCGCCGGAGACACCATCCCGACCGACACGACCGGCACCTTCGCCTACTGGATTGGCGACGAAGGCCTGAAAGCCCGCATCAACCTGCTGGACCCTCGAACCGTCGCCACCGCCAACACCCTCGGCAACCTGCTTGCCCTCCGCAGTCCGATGAATGCGGGGTACTCGCTCCTGACCGGCATGGGGGCGGTGTCCTTACCTGCGGAACTCCCGCGGATCGATGCAACGCGAAACATCAACCTGCTGACCGGCTTCGATCAGGGTACGGGTACGATCCTTAATTCCCGACAACTCTTCCACGACATCTCCACCAGTTCGTCCGGCGTCATCGCCGACTCCTATAACGGTGCACTGAAGCGCGACCTTTCCTTGGCTTTCGAAAAACCGGATGCGGACTTTGCCCGCACGGAGTTCGGCGGTGGTGCCGCCGGCGCGGCTGCCACGATGACGGAAAAAGGCTACGGGGCGGTCGCGATGACCATCCCCATGGACAACAGCACCATCACCACCGCGCCGATCTTCAACCGGACCACCGCGGACGGGAATGTGCGCGGCCCGACGTGGTGGGCCCTCCGTGACTTCCACCGCCTCTACAAGCAAGTCGGCTGGAACACCGCCAACACCCCTTCACTGCGCGCCCGTACCTTCTACCCCAATGTTGGCCGCGTCCACCCCAGCCCAGCGGCCGGCGCCGACAACAACATCCGTAACCGCATCTATAGTTTTTCGGATGTCTACAGCGGAGACCAACCGACCCCCTTCAATCCCAACGCCACGGACCTCGCGGAAATTTCCGGCAATGCCAATCGGGTGGTCCCTCGCCCGATCAACTGCGCCGCCACGCCGTATGTGCACCGAGTCACCCTCGTGTTCAGCGTCAACTATTGGAACGGCGGCATCTGGCTGAATATCACCCCGATTGTCGTCCTGCATAACCCCTACAACGTATCCATGACCTGGTCGCCGACGCAGTCCGGCACAGGTGAATACGCGATGGCCCTCTCCTTCACGGAATGGAATGACTGGAATTTCCGCTACCGCCAGTACGCCAACTACGGTGCCGGCGCGATGACTGAATATAACATCAAGCTCAGCGACTTCTTCAAGCTGCAGGATCTCACCGGGCGGGCCAACGATAAGGACATGTTCCGAATCTACCTGCCGTCCACCTTCACCATCGCCCCCGGGGAATACCGCGTCTTCTCCTGCCCCGCCGGCATGACCAATTGGAAGCAGGCCGTCACCCTGAATAACACTTTTAATACCACCGGAGGATTTAACGATGACCTTAACCAGTGGGGCTTCGGCGATGATTCGGGTTGGTACTGGACCGATGCCTTCGGCTTCACCGTGACCCCGGCGACCACTTACCGCGTGCGACACACCATGGCATGCTGGCCCGGCGATCGCATCAATGACACCGAGACGACTTTCAATTTCTACTACAAGAACAGCGAACATACCGAGCTGGTGCAACGCGGGCTAGATCCAACGGTCGTCGGGACCCCTCCCGAAAAGTTCTTCAACAACTACTCGTATATCAATCCTAAGTTCTTTTCGAACGGCGTCACCCCGCGCGAACCTTCCATCGTTTCGGCCATCGAGATGTCGGCCAAAACTGCGGATTGGACCGCCAGCCCGTTCCCGACCTTCACCCATTCGAACCCCATGGCAGCGACCATTCGCGCCGATGGAGCCGGACGAAAAGGCACCGGGTCGGCTCAAGGACTGAACGGCGCCTCCCCCAGTTACCGCACCCGCGTCTGGACTCCTGCCAGTTGGCCGGAAGTTATCCAAACCGCTTCAAGCGGTACGGCGACCTATGGTGGCTATACCCTCACTTCGAGCGGCACGATGACCAAGTCGATTCATACCGAGATTCCACTCTTTCAGCCGACCTCTCTGGCGCAATACGCCCACGCCAACTTCGGCGTCCGCGACCAACAACCCCTCCTGAGCATCGGCAATAGCTTCGCCAACCCTTTGGTGAAATCCGACCGAGTCCTCCAGGACAATGGCCCTAACTGGACGGAGTATGACCAAACCTACCTGCTCAACACTGCCCTATGGGATGGCTTCTTCCTCTCCGGCTCCGCACCGCGCATGACCATCTCGACCACCCCGGCGGAGCCTCAGGCGACGGATCCCACCGTGCCACCCGGTCAAGCCGCGAGCGGCCCCAATCCCACCGCGGCAGCCGGCCTCGCCACGGCACAAGCCTCCGTCTTCGCTAACCCCGGCCTCGTCGAACAAAAACCCCTCATTGGCACCACCAGCAGTCCGGGCGTCTTAGACGACTTCATTGCCGACGTCGCCCCGCTCGACAACCCGCGCCTGCACTTGCATCGCAACGGCCAATCGAGCGATACCCTTTTCGCTGCCCTGCAGGATTATCGCCGATCCTCCTCCGTCCTCCTCAACGATGGCGCCTTCAACGTTAACTCCACTTCCGTCGAAGCGTGGACCGCCCTCCTCGGCTCCGCGAAAAAAATGGCCATCGGCAGCCTGACTTCAACCCTTCCGGCCACCGCATCGGCGCGTTTCCCTCGCGGCATTCCAACGGGCACCGCTACCCCGGCAACGAGTGCGAATATGACGGACGCCGCCAACTGGAATGGTTTCGTCAACCTGACGGACGCGCAAATCGTTAGCCTAGCTAAGGCCATCGTCGCAGAGAACAAATCTCGCTTCACCGTCCTCGCGCGCTCGGAACGGGAACTCGGTAACACCCTAACCTCTCCTGCCGTGACCACCCCGATGCCGCGCCTTTTCCGCGGCCTCAGCCAGGCAACGACCCCTTACCTCGGCTTAAGCGAGTTCGTGAACCGTTTCCTGACTCCGAGCACTTGGGCGTCGCGATGCGGCACCATTCAGGCCGCCATCCTCCGTTCAGACCAAACCGATAATCTCGGATTAAGCGACCGGCTCACCAACAGCATGACCTTCGGCAAAATCTATCAAGCCGACCTCGCCAAGCCCGCGGCCAGCTTCGCCTCCAATCCCGAGAACATTGAACTCACCGCGCAAACCGGCACCAGCCGGACCCACACGGCGTTCGGCGCGGCCGGTAACCTCATCCAATCTGATGTCCTTGCCTTGCTCGGCCCTGCCCTGGCCACCCGGTCTGACACCTTCACGATTCGCTGTTACGGCGAAGCAGGCACGATCGGAACCGGTATGGGACGTAGTTGGATTGAGGCCGTAGTCCAACGTATCCCGGACTTCATCGACAGTGGAGTCACTAAGAATACCAACGCCCCCGAAACGGGTTCGGCCGCACCGAAGCCCTCCGCGACAACCTCCGATTGGGATGCCACCCCCCCGGCCATTCCCGCCTTGAGCAATGCGCTCACCCCTCTCAACCATGCGCTCGGCCGTCGTTTCAAAATTATCAATGTCCGCTGGCTTAAGCCTGATGAAGTGTAAGCCCATTGTCAGTTTTCTGCTGACGCTACTCTTCACCGCAGCCGTCGCCCAAGAGGCGTCTGGCCCCCAGGTCGATGTCCGCATGAAGCTCATCTCACTGGAGGGCCCCATCCTGGCCCAAGGCTACCGTAAAGGCCGCACGATTGTCCCGCTCGTCATCGCCCCCGACTTCTTCTCCGAAGAAATCGTCTACAAAGGCCCAGCCCGCTTCGAGCTAGTGCCGATCAAACCCAAGGGCACCAAAGCCTCAGACGACCCGACCAAAGCCACCAAAGGCAGCCCACCCCGGAACGCCAATAACAAGGGGTCCGCCGACTTCGAAGCCAAGAGCGACAGCGCGCCCACAGCCTGGGTCAACCTCCCGACCACCCCAGGCCCTCATCACCTCATTCTGCTGGTCGCCACGGGTAAGCCTGAGGGCGGCATCAGCGTCATCGAGGACACTCCGGGCAGCTTCCCTTACGGCAGCTGGCGCTTCTTTAACCTCTGCCCCTACCACATTGAATTACAGACTGGCAAAACCCTGACGAAAATCGCGCCGCGCAGCTCCGGGGTAATTAAATCAGGAGTAGAGGAAGGCAGTTACTTCGATGGCGAAATCTTCACCTTCGAAAATGGTGAACGCCGTTCAGGTTATTCGTTTCACGCACTCCAGCAGGACGATACCCGCTTTCTTTACTTCGTGACGCCAGGGCCGCCCGACACCGGCCAAACGCAGATCAAAGGCGTGCAGGATCGCAAAGGAGCTGGACTCACCGGCCCACCGCCCGGCGCCGCCTCGGCGGCTGACCGGAAGGGTAAGAAAAAATAACCTCAGCTGACGTAGCGCCAGTCGAGGATCTCCGCCTGCGGAATACGGCGCCCTTGCCACCGATTCCACTGAAGGCGTACCGCCATCTCCACGGGCTTGCCGGGCTCAGGGAGACGCTCGGCCATACGCCAAGCAACGAAGTTGAGGCGCCGGCCACCGCTGAGCGACAATTGATGGCGGAAGTTGCCGTCCCCAAAAGGCGTCGGCATGCGATCAAAGACGAAACTCTTGAAACCGAAGACGGGCTCCGGATTCCCTTCGCCGAAGGGCTGCAGTAGATCCAAGTCATCCAGCAAGTTATCGGTGACTTCCGAGGGCTTAATCCAATGGGCGATATCGATATCACGACCATCGACCTGCACACCACCGGCTAAACGCTGGGCGGCAATAGCAGCGGCGAAGCGTTCGCGGAAGGCAGGTACATCGACGATATCTAGGGAGACGCCCACGGCCATCGGATGACCACCATAAGTCTTAAGCAGGTCTGCACAGGCACCGAGTGCCTCCACGAGATTGGTACCCGGCACGCTGCGCCCAGAACCCTTGGCGCTCTCCCCTTCCTTGCCGAGGACGATGACCGGGCGATCCAACGCCCGGCAAATTTTCCCGGCGGCAATCCCGACCACGCCGGGATGCCAATCGCCGTGAACCACATAGCCCGCGAGATCCCCCATGCTTTTAGCCTGAGCGGTGGCTTCTTCGGTGACCTTCTTATCGATCTCCTGACGCTCGCGATTGATGGCGTCGAGCTGGGCCGCATCGCGGATGCAGTCATCGGGGTCATCTGAGAGCAACAAGCGCAGGGGCAACGAAGCATCCGCCAGTCGGCCGCTGGCATTGATACGCGGACCGATCCGATAAGAGACATCCACCGAGGTCAGGACGCCCCCTGGCTCCATGCCGCTGACGCTGATCAAAGCACGCACCCCCTGCCGACGAGCCTCGCCGAGGGCCCGGAGACCATGGGCTGTCAGAATCCGATTCTCTGAGCGCAACGGCACCAAGTCGGCGATGGTGCCCAATGCGGCCAGATCCAGGTATTCCTTTACCGCGATACTCGTGCCCCGTTCGTCGCCGGCGAGACGCAGCACCTTCAAGATGCCATGCACGAGTTTAAACACCAAGCCCGCCGTGCAGAGAGACTGCCAAGGCGCATCTTCCGCATCATTGACGCGCGGATTGACCAGCGTGCAGGTGACCCGGGTCTCCTTCGCGACGTGGTGGTCAACGACAATGACATCGACGCCCTCGGCGCGGAGACGATCCACTTCTGGTTTGGAATTCGTCCCACAATCTAGAGCCACGAATAACTGCGGCTTAGCTTCGGCCAGCACCCGCTCCAAGGCGGCCATCGAAAGGCCATAACCTTCCTCCAATCGTCGGGGCACGAAGTATTCCGGCTGAGCCCCCAGACGGCGCATGAAATGCACGAGCATTGCGGTGCTGGAAACGCCATCGACATCGTAATCGCCCAAGATGGCAATGCGTTCCCCCTTGGCGGCCGCAGCCACGAGACGCTCGGCAGCCTCCCGGAGTCCACCGACCGCGAAAGGATCGGAGACATGGGCCAGCTGCGGGCGGAGATGCTGCTCCGCCGAGGCTTCATCCGCGAAGGAACGAGCCAAGACAAAGGCGAGAGGTTCACTAACCCCCAGCGAGGCTACGATACGACGGGCAAGACCCGCGTCCGCAGCCCGGTGAGACCAGGCGGCCATAATCGGCAGCTTTATTTGGTATCGGAGCCAGCTTCCCAGGAGTAGGTGCGCGGAAGTTCCGCCGCATCCACACCCTTACGATCACCCTTGTGCCACCAATAGAAAATGGGGCTGGCAATGAAGATCGAGGAGAAGGTTCCCGTGAGCACGCCGTAGATAAAGACTTCGCCGTAGAGACGGACATCGCCGGCACCGAAGGCCCAGAGGGCGACAGCGCAGAGGAAGACCGTGGAGGAAGTCAGGACCGTACGGGAAAGCGTGCGATTGATGGCGAAGTGGATCACGTCTTTCAACGTGCGTCCCGGGTTATGCCCGAGCTCTTCGCGGATTCGGTCGAAGACGACGATCGTGTCATTCACCGAGTAACCGATGATGAGCAGGATGGCGGCAATCAGGCCCGAGTTGAACTGGCCGCCAAAGAAGACGAACAGCGCGATGGTCATCAACACGTCGTGCAACGTGGCGATCATCGCCGCGACGCCGAAGCCGGTTTCGAAGCGGAGCGAAACGTAGATGCCGATACCCACGAGGGCTAGGACCACGGAGATGATTGCGTTATAGCGCAATTCTCCGCTCACCGAGGCACCGATGGACTCGCGATTGAGCATCAGATTCTCCTCAGTCGCGGCCTTATCCTTCAGAATCTCAGGATAGTCCTTCTTGAGCGCGGTGACGATTTTCTTAAGATTGGCGAAGTCGCCCTTCGATTTATCCTTCGTGAGTTCGGTTTCGATTCGCAGCGTCGGCGCACCGCCACCAATCGGAGTCTGCACCGTAGCGGTGGTATCAGGCAATCCGATGGAACTGGCCAATTTGACGACCCGACCGATATCCACCTTTGAGCCAGGGGCGATATTGACCAGGGTCGACTCACCACCGCGGAAATCCTTACCGAAAGCTTCCTTACCCTTAACGGCCAGTTCGCCGATGCCCAGGGCGACAATCACCCAAGAGACGATGAAAGCCTTGCGAGCATAGTCCAGGAACTGGATAGAAAGGGTCGGCTTGAAGACCGGCAGGCCAAAGATTCTTGCCATGATGCCGCGCGCCAGCGCAAGTTCCTGCAACCCACGGCAGGTCACGAGGGTCGTAAAGAGCGTCGTGAAGATACCAATAATCAGCGTGATACCGAAGCCGCGCACGGGCCCCGTACCCATGAAGGCGAGGATCAAGGCGACCAGTAAGTGCGTGAGATTGGCATCGACGATGGTCCAGGTCGCACGGTTATAGCCCTCGCGGAGAGCCATCGCACGGTCCTTGCCGGCGCGGGCTTCCTCACGGACGCGCTCAAGGATGAGAATGTTGGCATCCACCGCCATGCCGAGGGTGAGCACCAACGCCGCCACGCCCGGAAGCGTGATGGTGGCACCCGCGATGGCCATGGCACCGAGCATCATCACCAGATTGACCACCATGCCGAAGACGGCAATGAAACCGCCCCAGACGTAGAAGCCGACCATGAAGAGGACGACGAGGCCGACCGCAACCGCCGAGGCCATGACCGACTTGGTCTGAGCATCCTTAGCCAGCGTCGGACCCACAGAAGTCACGTCCTGCGTGATCATCGGAAACCGGAGCGGATTGTTCAAAACATTGGCTAGGCTGATAACCTCTTCGCGGCTGAAATTACCACTGATGGTCGCACCCGAGCTCCGGATAGCTTCGCGAACCGTCGGCGAGGACTGGAGTTTACCGTCGAGCACAATGGCCAGCTGGCCGATGGAGCGAACATTATTAGCCTCGGCAATCTTGGCGGTCAGATCGCCAAACTTCTTCGCACCCTCATCCGTGAAACGCATGTCGACGTAGAAAGAGACGCCGTCGGAATTAGGCATCCCGGCAGCCTTCTGGATGATCGAGCCATCGGCATCGGCGCGACGGCGAACGTAGTAACGCGTCTGGCGCACTTCACCCGTGCGGGAAGGCTCCGAATCTTGAACTAGGACTTCGTACTGGGAATAGGACGAGCCATCGCTCCCGGGGCCAGCATCGGGAAGCGACTTAAAGGAGTGCTCCTTCTCGGTATCAGCCGGGGTCCCATAGCGATAAACCTGACGGAATTCGAGTTTGGCTGGGGCCTTCAACTTATCCATTACTTGGGAGTCATTGGCGGCATCGGCTCCCGGGAGTTGAATTTCGATGGAAAGGTCACCGACTGGCCGGATGACCGGCTCGGCGAGACCTGCGGAATTCACGCGCTGCTCCATAACCTTGAGCGCCTGAGCCACCATTTCCGAGTGAGACATGGCGGTCTCCTTGGTGGCACCAGCGGGATTGGATTCCACGCCGGTCGGGTCGATCTTCAGTGTGAAGGAAACACCGCCCTGCAGATCGAGGCCCAGCGTCAGCCGGCCTTGGCATTCCTTGTAAAGCTCGGCGATGACCTTCGCATTACGCTTAGACTGATTGGGAATACGCACGAACTTGGCTTCGTCGTAGAAGAACGGGAGGAGATCGACGCCCTTATCACGGCCAACGCCTTCGCCGATATCACCCAGGGCCTTATAATAAGAAGAGCTATCCTTAAGCATGCGCGCGCGGGCTTCCGTATCGAGCTTCTTGAATTCGTCCGCCTTAGCCGAAAGCACGCGAGTGGGAGCGTAAACCTCAAAAGGTACCGGTGCGACTGGCACCATGCGCCAGCAAGCCCAACCAACGAAAACCAGCGAAAGCGCCAGCTTCCAGACCCATGACCTGGAGTTCATAATGTGATTCAGGGGGTGAGGGTTAGGCCTGGGCGACGACGGCACCCGCATCCTTGCCCATGATGGCGGACTTGTGCACGGTCATACGGCCGTTATCGAGTTCGACCGTCACGCGATCTTCCTTAATGGAAACGACGCGCCCGTAGATGCCGCCCGCAGCAAGCACTTCATCGCCCACCGCGAGGGCAGATTGGAGCTTTTCGAGCTCCTTCTGGCGCTTCCGCTGGGGCGCGATGAGCAGGAAGTACATGGCGGCCATCATGAGCACCATCATGATAAGGCCGGAGTAACCTGGACCCTGGTCACCCGCACCACCACCCGCAGCCTGTGCAAGCCATTGATTAATAACAGTTTGGATTTTATTCATTGTTTGTATTGTTTGGAAAGCGTTAAAGGGGAAGGTCTGGAAATGCGATTTGAGGGCAAAAAAGCAAGCCCCGGCATATCCCGATTGGCTTTGATTAGACCCCGCGAGCCGTCACTGTGAATAACTCTACATGAGCAAACCCTCCCAGGAGTCAGACCAAGGCTCCGAACTCGTCAAGCCGCTCACCATGGCTGCGACCGTTGCCGCCCTCGGGGTGGTCTTCGGGGATATCGGGACCAGCCCACTCTACGCCTTCCGCGAATGCCTGCGCAACGGCCTCCACGCTGGCGCCCCCGTCGAACAGATTGTCGTCCCGGCGGTGTCCATGATTATTTGGTCCCTCATCTGCGTGGTGACCGTGAAATACGTCCTCTTCATCATGGAGGCCAACGAAGACGGCGAAGGGGGCATCATGACCCTGGTCTCCCTGGCCAGCAAGAAACAGAAGGCCGACGAAAAGACCGAAGAAGACCGCACCCACGTCCAAGCCAAGCGTAAGCACCGCAGCGTGCTCGTGCTCCTCGGCGTCTTCGGCACTGCCCTGCTCTTCGGAGACGGCGTCATCACCCCGGCCATCTCGGTGCTCTCGGCCCTGGAAGGCATCAAAGAGGCCAACGAGAGCATGAAAGGGCCGATCTCTGACCATTTCTTGACCATCCTGATTCCGGCCGTGGCGGTGTTTATCCTCGTGGGCATCTTCGCCCTGCAGCGGCGCGGTTCCGGCAAGGTCGGCATGTATTTCGGCCCGATCACCCTCGCTTGGTTTGGTTGCATTGCCGCCACCGGCATCGGTGCGCTCATCGCCCACCCAGCCCAAGCCTCGATGATCGCTCACGCCTTCAATCCCCTGAAGTCCATCGGGCTCTTCATCACCAACCCGGGCTTGGCGATGATCATTCTCAGTGCGGTTTTCCTTTCCGTCACCGGCGCCGAGGCGCTTTACGCGGACATGGGCCACTTCGGCCAGAAACCGATTCGAGCCGGCTGGTACTTCATCGTCTTCCCTGCCCTCATCCTGAACTACCTCGGCCAAGGCGCCTGGGCCCTGGCGCAGCCAGCGTCTGAGTTCATCCGCGGCTTCAATCCGTTCTTCAACATGGCCCCGGGATGGGCGCAAATCCCGCTGGTCATCATCGCGACCCTCGCCGCCATCATCGCCTCACAGGCCCTGATTTCAGGGGCCTTCTCGACGACGATGCAGGCCATCCAGCTGAACTACTTGCCACGAATGCGCGTCGAGTTCACTTCCGACCAAGAATCTGGCCAGATCTATATCCCCATCATCAATTGGCTACTGATGATCGGCTCCATCCTGCTGGTCCTCCAGTATAAGTCCTCCGAACATCTGGCCAGCGCCTACGGTATCGCCGTGAGCATGACGATGTTGGTCACCACGATTCTCTTCGGTCAATACCTCCGCCAACGTTTTGGAATCCCCTCCGTCACGGCCTACGTTTTGATCGCCCCCGTCATCCTGCTGGAGCTAGTTTTTGTCTCGTCCAACGTCCCGAAGATTTTCGAGAGCGGCTGGCTACCCCTCACCGCCGGCGCCCTGGTCTATTACAT
Organism: uncultured Opitutia bacterium; assembly: GCA_903889525.1. Taxonomy (GTDB): domain Bacteria; phylum Verrucomicrobiota; class Verrucomicrobiia; order Opitutales; family UBA953; genus UBA953. Next base: position 68,726 of record CAISXT010000069.1, read on the forward strand.
CATGGCGGTCTGGAACAAAGGCCGCCTCGTCATGAAGGAGAAAATGAGCGAAGGTGAAGGGATCGACGACTTTGAGAACTTCTTGGACAGCGTCGAAGATCGCTTCATCGCGGGCCAGCTGAGCCGCGTCAAGGGTACCGCTGTCTATATGACTGGCTCGACGAAGTCGGTGCCGATGGCCCTCGCCCATAACCTCAAGCACAACAAGGCCCTCCACGACCACATCATCGTCGTAACCCTCAAGGTCGATGAAGACCGGGCCATCGTGCCCGCGTCCGACCGCATCAGCTTCAACACCCGCGGCCCGAAGTTCTGCAAGGTCGCCAGCCACGAAGAATTTCCATCGGTCCTCAGCGTGACGGGCAAGTTCGGCTTCCGCGAGAAGCAGGACGTCTTCCCGGTGCTCGACGCCGCCTACAAGGAGCTCGGCATCACGCCGAACATGATGGAGACGACCTACTTCCTCAGCCGCGAGACGATTGTCCGCGCGACGACCGGCTTCACGCTTAACGCGGTGCAGGAAAAACTCTTTGAAGTCCTGAACCGCAACGCCCTCTCGGCGACGGCTTACTTCAACCTCCCACCCGGCCGCGTGGTCGAGTTGGGCATGCAGGTCGAGCTCTGAGCTCGGCGCTCAGCGCACTGCCTCGATCTTGAAAACGAACGCCTGCTTGCAGGGGTGATTCTCTTCGTCGGCCATCTCGCGGGGCGTCTCGATGACCAAGGTGCCTCCGCGCTGCTCCCACGGCAGGATATCCGGCCAGCCAAGCATACTGATGACCGTTCCGGCGGCCGGACGTAGTACCTTGGAACGAATGAACGGCCCCGGCCAGCCATAGGAAATGAGATAGGTAATCTTGCCGTCACGTGAGCGAGTGAAACGAAAAGGACCCTCAGCAGAGGGCGACATCGGTACGACCCCCACGACGGACTCGCCGTTAATATCGAGCCACTCCTCGACGTAGATGAATTGGGCGGCGGCGGCCTCATCCGTCGGCGTGATATTCTGATACTGCCCATCCGGCGTCCGCCCGGAGACCGCATCTTCAATCAACTCACCCAAGGCTGCTTCGGGTGTGGCGGGCGCAGAGGTGCAGCCTGCCAGCAAGGCTGCGACGATCAGAAGCAAGGCTGCCTTAAGTCGCGCAGCCATCTTAAGCGGTCTATTTGGCGCCCTTGCTCTTGGCGATCAGCTCGTAGAAGCGATCGAAGAGCACATCGGCGTCATTCGGGCCAGGACCGGCCTCAGGGTGATACTGAACGGAGAAAACGGGCTTATCCTTCAGGCGCAGGCCGGAGACCGTATTGTCATTCAAATTAACCTCCGTGACGATGGCGCCGCAGCGCTCCAGGTCTTCGCGATTCGAAGCAAAGCCGTGATTCTGGGCGGTGATAGCCACGCGACCCTCTTCGGTGTTCTTGACGGGCTGATTGCCGCCGCGGTGGCCGAACTTCAACTTATAGGTCGTTGCCCCGATGGCGTGGGTGATGATCTGGTGACCGAGACAGATACCGAAAACGGGGTAGGTTTTAATCAAATCCGAGACGGCCTCGTGCGCATACTTTAAGGCGGCAGGGTCGCCCGGGCCGTTCGATAGGAAAACGCCATCGGGGTTAAATTTGCGGATGTCCGCTGATGGCGTGCGCGCCGGGAAGACATGCACATCGAAGCCGGAGGCGACGAGGCGACGGAAGATCGAGGTCTTGGCGCCAAAGTCATAAGCAGCGATGCGATACTTGGTCGCGCGGGCCTTGGGCTTATTGAGGTGCGTACCCGGAACGGTGAAGGCCTCGCAGTCGCCAGCGGTGGCGTTGAAATGGTAAGGCGCCTTGCAGGTGACGTCCTTAACGAAGTCGGCGCCGACGGTGCCCGTCCAAGCGCGGGCGCGCTTGAGGGCTTCTTCGTCGGTGATGCCTTCGGTGGAGAGGCAGGCCTTCATCACGCCGGCGGAGCGCAGCTTCTTGGTGAGCGAGCGGGTGTCGACGCCTTCGATGCCGGGGATGCCATACTTCGCGAGCCAGGTACCGAGGTCGGTCGTGGCGCGCCAGTTGGAGACGATCGGCGAAAGTTCCCGCACGACGAAACCAGCGACATGCGGGCGAGCGGATTCGAAGTCATCTTCGTTGACGCCGTAGTTGCCGATTTGCGGCGTGGTCATGGTGACGATCTGACCGAAGTAAGAAGGGTCCGTGAGGATTTCCTGGTAGCCGGTCATGCTCGTATTGAACACGACTTCCCCGCAGAGGGTGGCCGTTGCCCCGAACGCCCTGCCCCGAAGAATGGTTCCATCTTCAAGAGCGAGCACAGCAGTTCGGTTCATGAGGTCGTTTTGAATGACGGTTCCGCCCCCGTGTGAAGCAAAAAAAGTTCCCATGCGAAGATAGTCTCCAGGCACCACCCTGCCATCAGCGACGACCCCTACCCGGGATAACTCAAAAACCCTTGCCGAGATCGCCACCCAAGGGGGCCGGCGGACGAGCTCGCGGATCCAGACTATCAGCGGAATAGGGCTTATGAACCTGCCAACCTGCCCGGTAAGGCGCACCGACTTGCTTCACCTGCTCGGTTATTGCCTTTAAAACCTCGGGGGCCGCCCGCCGCGACCATTCTGGGTGCAGCCAAACATTCGGGCAAAGCCACTTGCCGCCCACCGCCTCCGTCCAGCGGGCAATGCTGTCCGGGGCCTCGACGATGAGCTTCACCTCATCCGCCCGGGCCAAGGCGGCGGCCAGAGGGGGCTTTGCCCACTTGGGACTAACGGTCACCCAGGCGAACCCGGGGGCAATCGGGTAGGCCCCACAGGTCTCAAGGTGGACATTGAGGCCAACGGAGGCCATGGCGGCCAACAGGGCGGTCAAATCGTGGATGCAGGGCTCGCCCCCGGTCAGGACGACGAATTCTGGGCGGGCGGCGGCGGCCTCGTCGGCCAACTCACCAGCCGACGCCTTGCGGACCTGCTTGGGGACGAACTGAGGATGCCAAGTGGACGCTGAGTCACACCAAGCGCATTTCACTGGGCAACCCTGCAGGCGAATGAAGAAGGCCTTACGGCCAAGATGCACCCCTTCCCCCTGCCAACTGAGGAACGTCTCATTGACGGGGTAGAGTTCGGCCATGGTTAGGCGTCAGGCTGGTAGCTCGCCTTGTTCTTAGTATCCTCGTGCAGGATAATCTGCCGAACCCAAGCGCGCCCACCCGTCTCCTTACGCACCATCGGGTCGAAAGTCTCGAAGAGGAACTGGGCGATGCCTTCGGTGGAGACGGAGTCAATGATGAGCGGACGGAAAAGCTTCGGGTAATCCTGCAGGAGTTTTTCGCGAACTGGGTCCGACTTCGCAAAAAGGCAGGCGTGGTCGAGGTTCTCGGCAATCCAAGCCTTCAGAAAGCCGAGGCCGCCAAAGTCCACGACGAAGCCGCGCTCATCGAGCTGCTGGCAGCCGAATTCGACTTCGATGCCCCAGTTATGGCCGTGCAGAAACGAGCAATGCCCGTCATGCCGGTGCTGCCGGTGGGCGAACGGGATGTCGCGGTAGATTTTGCTGCAGGTGAACATACGGACGTCCTCCGAAATAGAGGATAGGCCCAGCGAGCCGCAAGGCACAACCGAGCCCGATTCGTCGCAAAATCACGTAAACGACCCAATCAGCCCAGATAAACGGTTGGGTCAACCACACCGGCGCGCACGAAAGCCTCCTTACGCTCGACGCAGGTACCGCACTTACCGCAATGCTTGTCGCCGCCGACGTAGCACGACCAGGTCAGGGCGAAGGGGACGCCGAGTTCGACACCGCGCTGCACGATCGCGGTCTTATCCATGCCCACGAAGGGACGTTCGAGCGAGACCTCATGCCAATCGGCGAGCCGGATGGCCTTGTCCAAGGCATCGGCGAAAGCGGGGCGACAGTCCGGATAGATGGTATGGTCGCCGCCGTGAGCACCGTAGGCAACGGACGTGGCCTTGAGCGTCATCGCCCAGGCCGCGGCCGTCGCAATCAGGAGCATATTACGATTGGGTACGACGGTCGCCTTCATGCTCATTTCCTCATAGTGGCCTTCGGGTACATCGATGTGGGAATCCGTCAGGGCGTTGGCTCCGAAGAGCGGCGTCAGGCCGCGCAGGTCAGCGATACGGTGGGGCACCTTGTAGTGGGTGCAAATTTCCGCGGCCGCGACAAGCTCGCGCCGGTGGCGCTGGCCGTAGTCGATGGAAAGCGCATGCACTTCCCTGCCCTCGGCCAGTAAGTGCGCCAGGAGCACGGTGGAATCCATTCCGCCGGAGTGAATGATGACGGTACGCTGCATCAGCGGGGAAATTGGGCGGCCGCGGGGCCGAGGGCGAGCAACTTAATCGCGGACCGTCAGTTTCGTCCCGAGTTTATCGAGATGCGAAATCGCCACCGCCTCACCGACGCGCATGGCCGCCGACTCTTTCTTATTACTGTCACGCAAGCCGGAAAGATGCAGCCAACCGTGGGCCACGTAGAGCCTGAGCTCCGTGGAGAGCGTAACTTTATGTTCCTTGGCGGCCCGGCGAGCCTGATCGATATTTACACAAATCTCACCGGCAAACGGCTCACCGGGGTGATCTTCACCGACGAAGGTAATTACATCCGTCACCGTCGGATCGCCGAGAAAATCATCATGAAGCTTGGCGGTCTCCTTGTCGCCGAGGAAGGCGATGGAAAGCGAACCTTCGGGGCAACGGTAGCCGCGCAATTTATCTAGGGCGTGCACAAGCCGCACGACTGAGATGGTCGAAACCTTGGTCCGCGGGTGGCGGACGGAGACATCGACGATACGGCTCATGCTTGAGTAAATTCGGGCTTAAGCCGCGACCATAGTTCACCGAGTGCCTGCGGGAGCACCCGGGTGTCGGCGAGGACGGGCATGAAGTTATGGTCCCCATCCCAGCGCGGCACGATATGGAAATGAAGATGCGTCGGGATACCGGCGCCGGCGGCCTTGCCGAGGTTGAGGCCCATGTTGAAACCGGCCGGACTCATCACCTTCTGCAGGACGGCCTGGCAGCGCACGAGTAGGTCCATCATCTCGGCGCGTTCGGCCGCGGTGAGATCCGCCAGTTCGCCGACCTCGCGATTGGGCAGCACCATCAGGTGCCCTGGATTATAGGGCGAGTTGTTGAGGATGACGAAGCAGTGGGCGCCGCGATGCAGAATCAGATTCGCCTCGTCGTCGTTCGCCGCGAGTAGCGCCGCGAACGGACTGCCAGCGCCAGGCTCCTTGCGGGAGCGGATGTACTGGATGCGCCAGTGCGGGTGAAGCTGTTCGGACATCGGTTTAGGAAGCGTAGCCCTTCGGTCGGGCAAGGTGCCAATTGCATGCCGTCAGGACGATACTGTCGAGCGTGTCGTAGCGCGGGACCCAGCCCAGTTCGCGGCGGACCTTGGAAGCATCGGCGTAAAGCGCGGGCGGATCTCCTTCGCGCCGCTCGGCGCATTCATACGGCACGGGTCGCCCGAGCACGCGGCCAACGCTGGCAATGACGTCTTTGACCGAATACGGGGTGCCCGTGCCGAGATTATAGAACAAGGCCTGCCCGGGCTGATTCAGTTGAGGCAGCACGTCGAGGTGGGCCCGGGAAAGGTCGTCCACATGGACGTAGTCACGTAGGCATGTGCCATCCGGGGTCGGGTAATCGGAACCGAAGACCTTCAGCGGCGGGCGACGGCCGAGCACGGCGGCGATCGCGAGCGGGATTAGGTGCGTTTCGGGCGAATGGTCTTCGCCGATGGCGGCATCCGCCGAAGCACCGGCGGCATTGAAGTAGCGGAAGGCCGCGAAGCTAAGGCCGTGCGAGGCGGCTAGCTCGCGTAGACGCTTTTCGACCGCGAGCTTGGTGGCGCCGTAGGGGTTGATCGGGTTCTGCGGAAGATCCTCTGTCATCGGCATCTTGTCTGGTATGCCGTAGGTCGCGCAGGTGCTCGAGAAGACCAGTTTCTTGACGCCCTCGGCGAGCATCGCCTGGAGCAGGCCTTCGGTGCGCACGACGTTGTTTTCGTGATAGCGTTCGGGCTGCTGGACGGATTCGCCGACATTGGTGAAAGCAGCAAAATCAATGACTACCTCCGTTTGGTGGGTGCGCAAAGCGTCACGGACCAAAGCCTGATCACCCATATCGACACGAAACAAGCGCACCCCCTCAGGTACTGATTCCGCATGGCCGTAGGAAAGATTATCCAGCACGGCCACTTGATGCCCGGCGGCTAACGCCTGCCGGACGCAATGGCTGCCGATGTAGCCGGCACCGCCCACGACGAGCACGTTCATTACCGCAGATAACCCTCGCCGGACGGCCTAGGCAAGCGGGATAGGGCCGCCGGACGCTCCAAAACCTTGCCAGCATCGTCCCAAGCCTTCTATCTGCACGCATTCATGGACACTTCGGAAACAAAACCCGGGAGCTACGACTTCCCCGCCTTCGAACAGAAGTGGCAGGCCACTTGGAAAACCCAAGCCACCTTCCGCGCCGAGCCCATCACCTGCGGCAAGCCGAAGTACTACGTTCTGGACATGTTCCCCTACCCCTCCGGCGCCGGCCTGCACATCGGCCACCCCGAGGGCTACACCGCGTCCGACATCCTCGCCCGCTACAAGAAGGCCAACGGCTTCAACGTCCTCCACCCGATGGGTTGGGATGCCTTCGGTCTCCCCGCCGAACAGCACGCGATCGCCACCGGCGAACACCCCGCCGTCCAGACCAAGCGCAACATCGACAACTTCCGGCGCCAGCTGCAGATGCTCGGCTTCGCCATTGACTGGGATCGCGAGCTCTCCACGACCGACGAAAATTATTTCCGCTGGACGCAGTGGATCTTCCTGAAGCTTTTCCGCCACGGGCTCGCCTACGTCTCCGAGAAGCCCGTCTGGTTCTGCCCCGCCCTCGGCACGGTGCTCGCCAACGAAGAAGTCCTGAACACGCCTGAAGGCCCGCGGTCCGATCGCGGCAGCCACCCGGTCGAACGTCGCCCGATCCGCCAGTGGGTCCTGCGTATTACCGCCTACGCCGACAAGCTCATCGAAGGCCTCGACCACGTCGATTGGCCTGACTCCACCAAACGCCTCCAAAAGAACTGGATCGGCAAATCCGAAGGCGCCGAAGTCATCTTTAAGCTCGATGGCCATGGCGACACCCTGACGGTGTTCACGACC
>CAISXT010000070.1 GCA_903889525.1 uncultured Opitutia bacterium
AGCGGGCCGCGTAACGACGTGCACCTTACGGCGGTCCGCCCGGTGGGCGATGCTAGAAAGTAGCCGCCGTCAGAGACCTTCGCGGGGCCTACGGCTTTTGTCCGACTGGATTCCCTTGGAGCGGAAGAACTCGCTGAGTACCTCGGTGCGGGCTTCGGCCATCTTGTTCTTACGGACATCTTCCGGGGTCAGGAGCTTCTGGCGCTCGGTCATGATGCGGCGCAGCTGCATGAGCGCCGATTGCTGGAGTTGGCGGACGCGTTCGCGGGTAAGTTTGAACATCTCGCCGACTTCTTCGAGTGTCAGCGGGCTTTCGCCGTTGAGGCCGAATCGCAGGGTCAGCACTTCCGCTTCACGAGGCTCGAGGGCTGATAGCATTTCGCCAATCTCGTCATTATCGGATTTGCCGCGGAGGGTCTCGAAGGGCGTGCGGGCGGATTCGTCTTTAACCAAGTCGCCCAAGGTGGCGTCGCCTTCCTCGCCCACGGGTTGGTCAAGCGAGGCGGCGCGATTGGCCACCGACTTCATGTGCACCACCTTCGACAAGGGGATTTCCATTGCCTGGGCGATCTCGTCGTTATGGGGCTCGCGGCCTAATTCCGTCGTCAGACGATTAACGGTGCGGCGCATCTGGGCGATGCGATCGACCATGTGCACCGGGAGGCGGATAGTTTTACCGTTGGAGGCGAGGGCGCGCTTCATGGCCTGCTTGATCCACCATGCCGCATAGGTGCTGAGCTTCCCGCCTTTATCCGGGTCGAAGCGTTCCACGGCCTTGATGAGACCGAAGTTTCCCTCGCTGATGAGATCCATCAACGAGAGGCCGAAATCATCATAGTCCTTGGCGATGCGCACGACCAGGCGGAGATTAGACTGAATCATCTTCAGTCGCGCGGCCTCATCGCCCTTGAGCACCCGGCGAGCGAGGGCGGTTTCTTCTTCTAAGGTGAGGAGTGGCGTCTTGCCGATTTGATCGAGGTAATAGCGAATCGGCGAGCGTTCGTCCGCGGAGAGTTTTTCCCAAGGTAAGCCTGGCTCCACGGGATCCGACTCGGCGGGTAGCACCGAGAGCGGCGGCTTGACTAATGGGTTTTCAAGGGCCGATGCCTCTACCGCCTTTGCTTTGGCGCTCTTCTGTGGCTTCGACTTGGGCACGGGAAGGCGGCTAGGAGCGTAGGCCGGCAGCAAGTCCCAGCGCTCGGAGCACGCTCTTGGATTTGTTGATGGTTTCCTCGAACTCAGAAGTGGGCACTGAATCAGCCACGATACCGGCACCTGCTTGGATACTGGCGACGCCGTTACGCAGCGAGGCCGTGCGGATCACGATACAGGAATCGTGTCCTCCATCGAAACCGAAGTAACCGACCGCGCCGCCGTAGACGCCGCGTCGTTCCCCTTCGAGTTCCGAGATGACCTGCATGGCGCGCACTTTAGGCGCACCAGAAAGAGTGCCGGCGGGGAAAGTCGCCCGGAAGAGGTCAAAGGCATCCTTGTCTGCCGCGAGATCGCCTTCGACCTGCGAGACGATGTGCATCACGTGCGAGTACCGTTCGACGATGGCGTAATCAGGCACCTTGACCGTGCCGGGGACGCAGACGCGGCCGAGGTCATTGCGGGCGAGATCCACGAGCATCAGGTGCTCGGAGCGTTCTTTGGGGTCCGCGAGTAGTTCGGTTTCCAGTCGGCGATCGGCGGCTTCATCAGCCCCGCGTGGGCGGGTCCCTGCAATCGGGCGGATTTCACAATGCCGTCCTGTTAGCCGGACGTTGACCTCTGGGGAGGCTCCCACGACGTCAAAGCCCTGTCCGGTTTCCATCACGAACATGTAGGGAGACGGGTTCACATGCCGGAGCACGCGGTAGAGGTCGAGCGGGTCGCCCTTGAAGGCTACGTCCGTGCGGCGCGAGAGTACGACTTGCACGCAATCGCCCGCGCGGATGTATTCCTGCGTCTTGTGAATGGCGGCTTCGAAGTCGGCCTGATTGACATTAGCCGTACCCGTGGCGAATTCCGCGATCGCCGGGAGTTCGGCGGCTACGGCGGTCCGAGGTCCGGTCACGACGGCGCGGAGGGCTTCCAGTTCCTGCCGAGCGGCATCCCAAGCGGCGTCTGCTTCGGCCGGCGATTTCACGCGGGCGTTGACGATGAGGCGAAGGGTCTGGCGAGCGTTGTCGAAGGCGACAACGCGATCAACGAGCATGAAGTGAAGGATGGGCGTGCCAGCCGGATCCTTCGCGGGCTTCGGGACGGTGGGCTCCACGCGGTGGATGTATTCGTAACTGACCATGCCGACCATGCCGCCGACAAAAGGGGGGAGCCCGGGCACCTTGGCGACGCGCAGGCCCGAGAGTTCTTTCTTAACCAGGGTAAGCGGGTCGGCCGGAGTCGGGATGGTTTCCTTCGAGCCATCGCGTTGGGTGATTTCGGTGCGATCTTCCCAGGCGGTGAGCGTCATCGCCGGAGCCGCTCCGCAGAAGCTGTAGCGGCCGAGCTTATCGCCGCCGGTGACTGATTCGAAAAGGAAAGGGGAGCCGAGGGCGCGAAGCCGGGCATAGACCGAAACGGGTGTCTCGAGGTCGGCCATCAGGTCGAGACACACCGGGATAAGGTCGTTCTTCTGTGCCAGTTGGCGGAAGGTAGCTTGGTCAGGGACTAGGCTCACGCCTTCCATTTAGAGAGCATCAGCCCCGGGTTGGAAACTATTTAAACCGTCACCGAGTCTAATGCGGCCTAATGCCAGGGCTTATGCCTTGGCCTAGGCGGTCCAGCGGCCCCAGAGCGAAAGCGGGAGTAAGCGGCCGGCACCTTCCTGTTTCAGGGCCAGTTCGCCGATATCAATCGTACCACCTAGGCCGCGAGTATTCTCCTCGAGCAAGTTATGGCAGAGGATGGACGAGGCGTCGATCGTGTAGACGGTGAGGAGGATGAACTGGGCCTGCGGGGACAAAAGTTCGCGGCAGGCACGCAACAGTGGGGCGAGGTCGCGTTCGACCTTCCAGAATTCACCCGTTGGGCCGCGGCCGAAGGCGGGTGGGTCGAGCATGATAGCCTCGTACTTATTGCCACGCTTCACCTCGCGCTTCACGAAGGTCATCGCATCTTCAATAATCCAGCGGATGGGCTCCTGGGCCATACCGGAAAGCTCTTGGTTACGGCGACCCCAGGCGACGGCGGGCTTGGAGGCGTCGACATGCGTAACATGCCAGCCGGCTTGGGCAGCGACCAGCGAGGCCGCGCCGGTGTAGCCGAAAAGATTGAGTAGGCGGGGGCGGGGCTCGCTCTTCTGTTGCCGGGCGGCCAGCCATTTCCAATGCGGGGATTGTTCGGCGAAAACGCCAAACTGCTTAGAATTATCCATGAACCGCAGTTGGAACCGGATTTTGCCGAGCTGGGTCTCCCATTCCTTGGGGCAATTGCCTTTGAGCTTCCAGTGACCTTCGCGGCCGCCTTCCTCGTGCTCGGCGACGGCCCGGGTCCAGTCGGCAGCGGGCAGCGATTTACTCCACCAGGCTTTGGGTTCGCTGCGGATCATGCGGACGCCACCAATCTCCTCGAGTTTGAACCCGTCGCCGGAATCCAGGAGGCGGTGGCCTTCCCAGTCGCTCACTAGTACGCTTATTTCCACGCCGGCATCGTGGTGAAGCGAAGGCACGGAGGGAAGCCCGCTTTTGCTCGCCAAATGTTTTTCCGCCATCCTCATTGCGGAGAATGACGCGAGACTTGGCCAGTGCACGATGGGAGACCAAGGTCTCCGGACTCGTCGCGCTCTCCCAGGACTGGGTGGGCCCGGGCCTGCCGCCACTTTCCCTTAACTCGCCTGCTCGCATGGTGGCGTTGGAGCCCGCCGACGTCCGGGCTTGGTCGCTGCGCTCGGGTCACTGGATTGAATCTGGGCAGGTCCACTTCTTTTTCTGGAAAGTCCTCTGTCCAGAGGTCGCCAACGGCACGGTGTCCGCCGCCGGTGCCTTTAATGACTGGGGGCGGGCGCTCGACATGGATCGCTGGCTGCTCCGGCCCGTGTGCGTGGATGGCGCCGAAGGTTTTGAACTCAGCGTGCCGCTCGCCGAGGTCTTGCGCGGCGAGGAGGATGCGGAGTTCAAGTTCCTGCGCGACGGCGGCCGCTGGTTGGAGCCGCCGCATGACGCCGACAATATTCGGCGCGATGCCGGGTATCATCGTAATCTGGTCGTCTCACGCCTGCGGACAGATCGGCACGTATTCCGCTTTCAAGCCGAAGAGGCTGACCCGGAGGCTCGCCCGGTCCGGGTCATCTTTGAGTCGCCGGGCCTGCTTGAACTGGCCGACATCCTTGCTTCTGACCCGCTCGACGTCTTGGAGCCGCCAGGTAATTTCGGAGCAATCGTCACCGCCCATTCCACGTTATTCCGAATCTTTGCGCCCCGGGCTCGCGCCGTCGAAATCACCTGGCGGCGGGCGGAAGGCGGGCCGGAATATCCGTTGTCACTCAAGCCCGAAGGGCAGGGCGAATGGGCGGCGAGCGTGGCTGAGAATCTCAGCGGATGCCACTATTGGGTGACGTTGCTGGGAGAAGACTCCGAGATAGATAATCGCTTCAGCGAGAAGCAGATGGTGGACCCTTGGGCCCGTGCCGTGGTGGGCCCCGCCCAGCTCGCTGGGATTATTATTGGCCCTGAAACCTTGCGGCCTTTCGCCGATGATTACGTACCCCCAGCGGTGGAAGATCTCGTTATTCTCGAAGGCCACCTGCGTGATTTACTTGGTTTATCGGGTGATAATGCCGCTACGGGCGGTTACCGTGAGTTGGCCCGTTATATCCGATCGCAGGGCAACTACCTGTGCTCACTCGGGGTGAACGCGCTGGAGTTATTGCCGTGCGCTGAATTCGAACACGCCGCCACCGAGGAATATCATTGGGGCTACATGCCCGTCAGCGCCTTCGGCGTCGCCAACGCTTACGCTTCCGCTCCCGGCGCTGTCGCCATCGAGGAGTTCCGCGAACTAGTGCGAGCGTGCCACGAGTGCGGACTCGCGGTCATCATGGACGTGGTGCTAAACCACTTTGGTTCGCCCAACGGGCTCGGGGCCGTCGATGCGTCTTATTATTATCGCGTTGATCCGCAGGGTGCGCTGACGAATTGGAGCGGTTGCGGTAACGATGTCCGCGCCGAGGCGCCGATGTTCAAGCGACTTGTGTTGGCCTCTTTGCGCCATTGGACCGAGACCCTCGGGGTTGATGGCGTTCGTCTGGATTTGGCCGAACTGCTCGGCACGCCATTGCTGCGTGAAATCGAGGCGGACTTCCGTTTGCGCAATCCGCATAAGATTCTCATCGCCGAGCCGTGGAGTTTCCGTGGACACATCGCTCGCGACCTCGATGACTCCACATGGACGAGTTGGGACGACGCCTTCCGCGAATTCTTACCCTCCTATGTGCGTGGTCACGCCAAGGCCGCGGATCTCCTGCATCATGTCGCCGCCTGCGCCATCCGCCCTTCGGCGCGGCTGCGTTACGCCCAATCGCATGATGACATGGCTTGGCTGGATCGCATCACCGAGCGGGCCAATTGCGATGCACTCGATCCTTCCGCGACGGATGTCCTGCGCACGCGGATGATGCACTTGATCCTGCTGTGCTCGGCGGGCGTGCCGATGCTCTGTGCGGGGCAGGATTTCCTCATGACCAAGCGCGGCGTCGGGAATACCTGGCGCCGGGGTGACCTCAATCGACTCGACCCTGTCCGGCTGGAGCGATTCCGCGGCGACCACGAATTCGTGGCGCGCCTGATTTCCTTCCGCCTCTCAACGGCCGGGGCACCTTTACGGCCGCGTCAGGCGGTGTCCGCTGGCTGGATGGAGGTCACCCCCCAGCAGGGCGGTGAGGCATTCGTGGCCGTCTTGAATGCCGACGGTCTGCTCGGTCCCGCCCGGATCATGCTGGCCTGCAATCCGCATGCAGCCCCGGTGGAGTTGACGATGCCTCGGACCGGCGCCTGGGCGCCCGTCGTCCTTTCGCCTTTCCCGTCCTGCCCGCATGCGTCCGGGCCTGTCCCCAGCCTGGCCGAGGATCGGGTCATCTTGCCTCCCTTTGGCTGCGGAGTTTGGTCGGCGGGGGCCTAAATCGCATTCTCGCTTGCCAATGCGGGGCGGGGCTCCCTTTTTCATCCCTTTCCCGCTCTCGGGAAAGCCCACTCTTCTACACATCATACCATGGCCACCAAAGTAGCTATCAACGGATTCGGCCGCATCGGCCGTCTCGTCTTCCGCGCCCTCGTCGAACAGGGTCACCTCGGCACGACCTTTGATGTCGTCGCTGTCGGCGATATCGTCCCGGCGGACAACCTCGCCTACCTGCTGAAGTATGACTCCACGCAAGGTCGCTTTAGTGGCACCGTCTCCTCTAAGAAATCCTCTCCGGATAAGCTCGAGGACGACGTTCTCGTCGTGAACGGTAAGGAAATCCTCGTGGTTTCCGCCCGCACCCCGGCCGAACTCCCCTGGAAAGCCCTTGGCGTTCAGGTGGTCATCGAATCCACCGGTCTCTTCACCGAAGCCGCCAAGGCCAAGGGTCACCTCGAAGCCGGCGCGAAGAAGGTCATCATCTCGGCTCCCGCTAAGGATGAGGATATCACTGTCGTTATTGGGGTTAATGACGATAAGTACGATCCGGCTATCCACCACATCATCTCCAATGCCTCCTGCACCACGAACTGCCTCGCGCCGCTCGTCCACGTGCTGTTGAAGGAAGGTTTCGGCGTCGCCGAAGGCCTCATGACCACCGTTCACGCTTACACCGCGACCCAGAAGACGGTCGACGGTCCTTCGAAGAAGGATTGGAAGGGTGGCCGTTCTGCGGCGATCAACATCATCCCTTCGGCTACCGGCGCTGCTCGCGCGGTCGCTCTTGTGATTCCTGAAGTGAAGGGCAAGCTGACGGGCATGGCCTTCCGTGTGCCGACCCCGACCGTCTCGGTCGTCGATCTCACCGTCAAGACCGTCAAGGAAACCTCCCTCGCCGAGATCAAGGCCGCCCTCAAGAAGGCGTCCGAGACCTACATGAAGGGCATTCTGGCCTACACCGACGAAGAAGTGGTCTCTTCCGACTTCATCCACGACAAGAGCTCGTCGATCTTCGACGCTGGTTCCTCGATCGAACTCAATAAGAACTTCTTCAAACTCATCAGCTGGTACGATAACGAGTGGGGTTACTCCAACCGCGTCGTCGAGCTCCTGGGTAAGGTCACGGCCAAGCTCTAAGCTGCCCTTAGATTTCTCCGCGACAGGCGGCCCATCCGGGTCGCCTGTCTTGTTTTGGTCTCCTGGCGGGGCGGGGTAGGGCGGTTACGATGGTTTGCGAGGGCTCGGGGGCGGTTTGTTCTTCCCACCCTTGGCCTTACGCCTTTCTCTGCTCCTTTCACCACCATGCCTGCTCCTACCCTCCGCGAACTCGGCTCCGTCAAAGGCCAGCGCGTCCTCGTCCGTGTCGACTTCAACGTCCCCCAGGACAAGAAGACCGGCGTCATCACGAACACCCAGCGCATCACGGCAGCCCTGCCGACGATCAAGTTCCTGCTCGATGGCGGCGCTTCTTTGGTGCTGATGTCCCACCTGGGTCGCCCGGATGGTAAGGTCGTCGAGAAGTTCTCCCTGCGCCCGGTGGCCGCTGAACTCGAAAAGCTCCTCGGTAAGCCGGTGAAGTTTGTCGCTGCTTGCGTTGGCCCAGAAGCTGAAGCGGCCGCCAAGGCCCTGCAGCCGGGCGAGATTCTGCTCCTCGAAAACCTCCGCTTCCACATCGAAGAAGAAGGTAAAGTTAAGCTCGAAGACGGCACCAGCCAGAAGGCTGACCCGGCTAAAGTGGCTGAATTCAGGGCCTCGCTCTCACGTCTGGGTGACGCTTACGTCAACGACGCCTTCGGCACTGCGCACCGCGCACACTCGTCGATGGTCGGCGTGAACCTGCCCCGCAAGGCCGCTGGTTTCCTGCTCGAAGCCGAACTGAAGGCTTTCGATATCGTCCTCAATAACCCCAAGCGCCCGCTGCTCGCCATCTTGGGCGGTGCGAAGATCGCTGATAAGATTCCCCTCATCCGCAACCTCATCGAGAAGGCGGATGAAATCATCATCGGCGGCGGCATGGCCTATACCTTCCGTAAGGTCTGTGATGGCATGGAAATCGGCAATTCCCTGTACGACGCCGAAGGCGCCAAGATCGTCCAGGAGCTCCTCGATAAGGCCAAGGCCCGCGGCGTGAAGGTGACCCTCCCGGTCGACTTTCTGTGCGGCGACAAGTTCTCCCCTGATTCCAACACCCAGCCTGCCACGATGAAGTCGGGGATTCCTGCCGGCTGGGAGGGTATGGATTGCGGTCCGGATTCCATCAAACTTTATGAAGATACCATCGGCCGCGCCGGCACGGTGATTTGGAATGGCCCTTGCGGCGTCTTTGAATTCGAGAAGTTCGCCGTCGGCTCCAAGGCCATGGCGGCCGCAGTGGCCAAGGCTACGGAGCGCGGTGCGATCACGATTGTCGGCGGTGGTGACACCGCGACGGCCGCCAAGAAGTTCGGCGTCGATACCAAGGTCACGCATTGTTCGACCGGTGGCGGCGCTTCCCTTGAATACCTCGAAGGCAAGATCCTTCCCGGCGTCGCCGCTCTTTCGGCCTAATGGCCACCTCACTCAAAACCCTTTAATTCCTATGTCCAAACGCACTCCCCTCATCGCCGGTAATTGGAAGATGAACAAGACGGCCACCGAAGGCGCTGACCTCGTCAAGGCCCTCGTCGCCGCCGTCGGCACCGAATCCGCCGTGCAGATCGTCCTCTGCCCGCCCTTCACCGCGCTCTCCGCGGTAAGTGCCGTGGCCGAAGGCACGCACCTCGCCGTCGGTGCTCAGAACATGCATGACAAGCCGAACGGCGCCTTCACGGGCGAAGTCTCCGCCGCCATGCTGCGCGACCTGCATGTCACCCATGTGATCCTCGGCCACAGTGAGCGCCGCAGTATCTTCGGTGAGGATGATGCCTTCATTAATCGCAAGGTGAACGCCGCGCTGGCCGCTTCCCTGAAGCCGATTCTTTGCGTCGGTGAGCTGCTCGCTGAGCGTGAAGCTGGCACGACCAAGGAAGTCGTCCGCCGTCAGGTCGAACTGGGTCTCGCCGGCGTGCCTGCGGGCAAGTCTGACCAGGTGATTATCGCCTATGAGCCAGTCTGGGCGATTGGTACGGGTAAGACTGCGACCCCGGCCATGGCCCAGGAAGTCCATGCCTTCATCCGCTCCCTGCTGGTCTCGCAATTTGGTGCCGAGGCGGCGGGCCGTATCCGCATTCTCTACGGGGGATCAATGAAGCCGGACAATGCGGACGCCTTGCTCGCTGAGCAGGATATCGACGGTGGTCTGATTGGTGGCGCCTCGCTTGAGGCCAAGAGCTTCGTTGAGCTTGTGACGAGTGCCGCGAAGTCTCTGACCCGCTAATTACTGTCCCGCCCCTTAGACCCGCAGTGAGATAAGCCCAACTAGGGCTTTCTCGTTGCGGGTCTAATAGTTCGGAAAGCTCCAAGGAGGGCCTTTCTCAGTCTTTAATGAATTAGAATGATTCTAAGTAACATAACATGTTGATTATAATATGTTTAAATTAGTTACCCTCATCTGATTCACATGATTATAGCCGCTTGGTTCACAGCCAACCCCTGAAAAGCGACTAAAACCCCTTAATTTTGGATTGCGAAGGGGGTCCGCCTTTCGTGCTTCTTCGGTCAAAAAACCGTCAATCCCTTCGTCTGAACGCGATGCGCAAGCTCCTCGAATATCTCAACCGCCCGGCTCCCCGTGGGAACTTCTTCTCCCGAAGCGTTAACGCCGCCCCCTTCCAGATTATCGTCTGTCTGTTGATCACGGGCGTCGTCGTCACGGCAGCGGTCAACGAGTATGCGACCAACAAGTATCTGAACGTCGGATACACGCCGGATCAGCCGGTGGCCTTCGATCACTCTTTCCATGCGGGCCCGGATTCCGCCCTGGGTCTGGATTGCCGCTACTGCCATAATTTCGTCGAGAAGTCTGGCCACTCCAACGTGCCCACGACCAATACCTGCTGGAACTGTCACAGCCAGGTTAAGCCCGACAGCCCGGCGCTGGCTCTCGTCAAGAATAGTTTCCTCACCGGCGACGCGATTCGCTGGGTCAAGGTGCACAAAGTGCCTGACTACGTTTACTTCAATCACGCGGTGCACGTAAACCGCGGTGTGAGTTGCGTGGAGTGCCACGGTCGCATCGACCAGCAGGCCGTCGTCGGCCAGCAGAAGGCTCTTAACATGTCTTTCTGTCTCGATTGTCACCGCAATCCTGAGCAGGCCCTGCGCCCCCTCGATAAGATCACCGACCTCGCCTACAAGGCCGCTTCGCCCGCCGCTCAGACTGAGGCCGGCACAAAGTTCGTCCACAACTGGAAGGTCAATCCGCCCCAGAGTTGCTCGGGCTGCCACCGCTAATCCCCCACTTTTTAATCGATGAGCAAGAAAGTCTTTGAACATCCCGCGGCTCAGCCCGGCGATCCCGTCTATTGGCGCAGCCTGGAAGAGCGCAATAAGTCTCCCGAGTTCCGTACCCGTGCCGAACGCGAGTTCGTCGAGGGCGCCTCCGCCATCACCCCTGTCGAGCGCCGCGAGTTCCTGATGCTGATGGGTGCTTCCTTCGGTCTGGCTGGCCTCGGCCTCGCCGGCTGCCGCGAGCCCCGCAATCATACGCTCCCTTACTCGAAGCAGCCCGAGAATACGATTCCGGGTGTCGCGACTTTCTACGCTTCCTCGTTCCCGGGGGAATTCGCCAACCAGCCGATTCTCGTCGAGACGCACCAGCATCGCCCGACGAAGATTGAAGGCAACCCGAGCCACCAGGCCAACGGCGGTGCCTCCTCGAAGTACGCGCAGGCTAGCGTGCTCGACATGTATGACCCGGATCGTGCTAAGGCCTCCGAAGGTGCTAATGGCACCACGCTATCGGTCGCTAAAGTTCGTGAACTGCTTGATGGTCTCGCCGCTTCCGCGAAGGCTAATGCTGGTGCGGGTCTAGCTTTCCTGGCTCGCCCGTCGACTTCCCCGACGCGCGCCCGTCTCGTTGCTGAACTGAAGGCGATTTATAAAAATGCCCGCTGGATTGAATATACGCCGGTCGCTCAGAATAACGCCGAGCGCACCCTCGGTGTCCGTGCCCTCCCTGATTACGCCAAGGCTCGCCGGGTGCTAAGCCTGGATCACGACTTCCTCGGTCTCGGCGACACGACCGTCGAGGATACTCGCTCCTATTCCAAGGCCCGCCGGGCAGACACTGCCACGGAGGCTGAGCAGATGACGCGCCTCTACGTCGTCGAATCCAACTTCACGCTCACGGGCGCCGCCGCTGATCACCGCCTGCGCGCCTCATCCTCGCACATCTCCGGCCTCGCCATTCTCTTCGCCGCTGAAGTCCTTAAGCAGACGGGAAGCGCCGCCGCAGCCTCCCTTAAGGGCAAGGTCTCCGGTATCGACGTCGACGCCAAGTGGGTGACCTGGGTGACCGAATGTATCGCCGACCTCGTCCAAGCCAAGGGTGCCGCGCTCATGGTCGCTGGCGACCATCTCACTGCCGATGCCCATCGTGCGGTCTTCCTCGCCAATCAAGCCCTCGGTGCAGCGGTTCGCTATGTCGCCGCCCCGGCTCCTTCGTCGCTGACGATTGCGGCCCTCCATGCCAAGCCGGCCGAGACCCTTGTCATCCTCGGTGGTAATCCCTCCTATGACGCCCCGGCCGACGCCAACTTCGGAGCCGCTCTCAAGGCCGCCAAGACCGTCGTCCGTCTTGGTTACCACGGCGCCTCCTTCGATGAGACTTCCTCGGCTGCCGTGAAGGCTGCGGGTGGCACGTTCCTCGCTTCTTCACACTATCTCGAGAGCTGGTCCGATGGTCGCACGGTCGACGGCACTTACGTGCCCGTCCAGCCGATGATCGCGCCGCTGTTCGATACGCTCACCGAACTCGATGTGCTCGCCGCTTTTGTTGGCTCGAAGAAGGATGCGCACGGCCTCGTCCGCGACACCTTCAACTCGCTTGCCAAGGATGCCTCCGATGAAGCCTTCGCCGCTTGGCTCGCCGAAGGCGTCCTGACGCAATCTGGTTTTGCTGCGGCGAAGCCTGCCATCGGCGTCGAACAGATTAAGTCAGTGGCCGCTCCGGCGCTCTCTTTCGACGCTCTCGAGCTTCGCATCGTCCCGAGCACTCACTCGGGCGACGGTGCCTACGCTAATAACGGTTGGCTCGCTGAGGCTCCGGATCCCATGTCGAAGACCGCTTGGGAAAACGTCATTCTCGTCAGCCCGAAGTACGCCGCCAAACTCGACATCGAGCCGGGTGAATTACTCATCAATAAAATCGGCGCCCTCAACCGTAACATCAACCAGTTGGTGGATGGTCGCCTGATGTGCCGCATCGCGAAACTTACAATCGACGGCACCTCCATCCAGGGGCCGGTCTTCATTATGCCGGGGCTCGCGGATTACACCGTGGGTCTGCAGCTTGGCTTCGGTCGCAAGGTCGCTGGTCGCGTCGCCACGCGCGTCGATGAGCGCCTCGCTGGTCGCGTCACGGGCAACGGTTTCAACGTATATCCTTTCGTCACCTCCACTTCGCCTGCCTATCGCTCGGGGGCGAAGCTCGAACTCACCGATCTGCCGCGCGTTGCCGTTTGCAACATGCAGGATCACTGGTCGATGGAAGGTCGCGACATCGTCCGCGAAGGTAGTGTCCAGAACATGAAGGACAACGAGGACTTCGCCAAACTCGGGATCGATGGTCACGCCCCTGCCGTCTACGGCAAGGATGGCGTCATGACTCCGGCCAACAAGGCCATTACCACCCCGCGGGGAAATTCCGCTTACGAGCACCCGAACCACGCGGCCGCTCCGAATGTCGCCGTCTGGAAAGGTCACGAATCCGAATTTCTCCCGCTGCAGCAGTGGGGCATGTCGATCGACCTTAATACCTGCACGGGCTGCAACGCTTGTGCCGTCGCCTGCCAGTCCGAAAATAATATCCCGGTCGTCGGTCGCGATCAGGTCCTCAAGGGACGAAACATGCAGTGGATTCGCCTCGACCGCTACTTCTTCGACGGACGCGTTCAGGCCGGCAAGGCGATTCCCGAAGACCCGCAGGTCACCTTCATGGGTGTCGCTTGTCAGCATTGCGAAACGGCTCCTTGCGAGACCGTCTGTCCCGCCAACGCCACCGTGCACGACGACCAGGGTCTTAATACCATGGCGTACAACCGTTGCATTGGCACCCGCTATTGCGCCAACAATTGTCCGTATAAGGTCCGCCGCTTCAACTTCCTCGACTACAATAAGCGCGAGGCCGGCCACTACTACGAAGGCCCACTCGGACCTGCCAAGTTGGCGAAGGATCCAGCCGATCTCCCGCAGATGCAGAAGAACCCGGATGTTTCCGTGCGGATGCGCGGCGTCATGGAAAAGTGCACCTATTGCGTCCAGCGCATCCAGGAGGCCAAAATTCACGCCAAGGTCCGCGCCCGCGATTCCAAGGAGATCAATGTCAAGGATGGCGAGCTCAAGGTTGCTTGTCAGCAGGCCTGTCCCGCCGAAGCGATTGAGTTCGGCGATATCACCGATACCAAGTCGCGCGTCTCCCTCGCGAAGGCTTCGAA
>CAISXT010000071.1 GCA_903889525.1 uncultured Opitutia bacterium
CCGCGACGATCCATGCCCTTCTTGATGGCGTCCTGGTGGGAGCCCGAGAAGGCCGTGAAGACGAGGTCGCCGCCATACGGATGGCGGTCGTGCACGCTCATGCGGGTCACGCGCTCGTAGACCTCGCGGATCGCGCCGAGATTACGGAAGTCGAGGTGCGGGTCGATGCCGTGCGAGAACATGTTCAGCGCGACGGTGACGATATCGAGGTTGCCCGTGCGCTCGCCGTTGCCGAAGAGCGTGCCTTCGACGCGATCCGCGCCGGCCATCAGACCGAGCTCGGTGGCGGCGACGCCGGTGCCGCGGTCGTTGTGCGTGTGCAGGGAGACGATGGCCATCTCGCGATTGCTGAGGTGGCGGCAGAACCATTCAATCTGGTCGGCGTGCGTGTTCGGCGTGCCAGCTTCGACCGTCAGGGGAAGATTTAGGATGATCTTACGCTTCGAGGAGGCGCCCCAGGCCTGGGCGACCGCTTCGCAGACCTCGAGGGCGTAATCCGGCTCGGTGAGCACAAATGTCTCCGGGCTAAATTCCAGCTGCCAATGCGTAGCAGGCAGGGCGTCGGTGAGCTCGCGGATGAGCTTCGTGCCATTGACCGCCATCTCGAGGACTTGCGCCTTCGAGAGGCCGAAGACGATTTCGCGCTGGGCCGGATTGGTGGGCGTGTAGAGGTGGACGATCGCGCGGTGGGCACCTTTCAGGGAGTCAATCGTGCGACGAATCAGGTGTTCGCGGGCCTGGACGAGTACCTGCACCGAGACGTCCTCGGGGACCAGATTCCGTTCGATCAATTCGCGGGTGAAGGCGAACTCTGTGTCGGAAGCGGAAGGGAAGCCGATCTCGATTTCTTTGAAGCCAATGCGGCAGAGCATCTGGAACATCTCGTGCTTTTCGTGCACGTTCATCGGGATGGCCAGGGCCTGATTACCATCGCGGAGGTCGACCGAGCACCAGCGGGGGGCTTGCTCGATGCGGGCGTCCGGCCAGCGACGATCCGGCAGGCGGACGGTCTCGAAAGGGCGATATTTATGCCGGGGGTTTTCCATGGCGGGCAGAAGTCGGATGGTGGGAACGGAGGGAAGGGCTGGCGAGCGTGGGTTTGGGCTCCTAAAAGCAAAAAACCCACCCGGAAGTCCGGGTGGGTTTTTTCGCAAAGGAGCGAGACCCGGACTTAGGCGTCAGGCTTGGTCTTCGGAAGCTTGGTCACGCGCTTCAGGTCCTTGACGGTACCGCGCTTCTTGAGCAGTTCCACGCGCTCGAAGCGCTTGAGGACGTTACGCTTCGCTCCGGAGGAGGAGGCGCTGGACTTGAAACTGTTGTGCTGGGTCATGGCCGTAAGGTGGGTGGAAGTTTGGAGAAAAGGGGTGGAAGGGGCGGGAGCAAGGGGAAAAGCGGTCAAAGTGCCTCCTTTGCCCATTTACCCGCCCCATTGACGGTTCAGGCCGACTTCAGGATACCCTTGGCCACATGGCCTTCAACGTCGGTCAGGCGGAACTGGCGGCCCTGGTAGCGGAAGAGGAGGCCCTCGTGGTTGATGCCAAAGAGGTGCATCAGGGTCGCCTGCATATCGTGGATATGGACCCGATCCTTGATGACGTTCCAGCCGAACTCGTCGGTGGCGCCGTGCACATGGCCGGGCTTCACGCCGCCGCCAGCGAGCCACCAGGAGTAGGCGCGGCCGAAGTGGTCACGGCCTTGAGGCTTACCGTCCTTCACGTTTTGGCCGAAGGGAGTTCGACCGAATTCGCCACCGAAGCAGACCAGAGTATCCTCGAGGAGGCCGCGCTGCTTGAGGTCCTTGACGAGGGCCGCACTCGGCTGGTCGGTGTCGAGGCACTGCTGCGCGAGTTGTCCGCTGAAAAGATTGCCGTGCTGGTCCCAGCCGGAATGCATCAGCTGCGTGAAACGGACGCCGCGTTCGGCGAGGCGGCGGGCGATGAGGCAGTTGTTGGCGAAGGAGCCAGGCTTAAGGACATCGGGACCGTACATCTCGAGCACGGACTTCGGCTCGTTTTTAAAATCGAGCAGATCGGGCACCGACGCCTGCATGCGGAACGCCATTTCATATTGCGAGATACGGGTATCGATTTCGGGGTCGCCGACTTGGCCCAAGTGCTCGCGGTTGAGCGCCTGCATGTCATCCAACATCGTGCGACGCGCGTCACGGCTGACACCAGCCGGGTTGCCCACATAGGGCACGGGGTCGCCGACGCCGCGGAAACGTACGCCTTGGTGTTTGCCCGGCAGGAAGCCGTTGGACCAATAGTGTTCGAAGAAAAGTTGGCCGCAGGTCTTGGCGCTATCGGACGAGGTCATCACGACGTACGAAGGTAGGTCCTCGTTCATCGTGCCGAGGCCGTAAGACAGCCAAGCGCCCATCGAAGGTCGACCGGGAATCTGCGAACCGGTCATGAAGAAGGTCACGCCTGGCGCGTGATTCACCGCTTCGGTATTCATGGAGCGCACCACGCAAATCTCGTCGGCGATAGAGCCTAGGTGTGGCAACATTTCGCTGAGCTCCGTGCCACTCGCGCCCCATTTTTTAAAGGGCTTGATCGATGGTGTCGCGATGTACTTTGCGTAGCCGCTCGACATGGTGGAGAGGCGGGTATCGCCACGCACGCTGGCGGGGATTTCCTGTCCGGCCATCTTCACGAGGGTCGGCTTAGGGTCGAAAAGATCGATATGGGAAGGGCCACCCCCTTGCCAGAGGCAGATCATGCGCTTGGCTTTGGGGGCGAAGTGCGGGAGTCCGGGCAGGGCGCCGATGGGATTATTCGCGCCCTTAAGGTCGCGGGCGAGGAGGGAGCCGAGGGCTACGGCGCCGATGCCTTGGACGCCAGCACTCAGGAAACTGCGGCGCGTCAGGCGCTCGCGCCATTCGGAGGGAGAGAGTTCGAAATCCATGGGGTTCAGTCGCGGGTGATGGCGGCGTCGAGGTTGAAGAGGGCGAGGCAGGTCGCGGTGAGTGCAGCCTGTTCGATGGCGGGAATGGTGGCGTCGCGCTTGCTGGCACCGATTAAGAGCAAGGCGTCGGCGGCTTTGGGGTCGGCCGCATAAACTTTGCGTTGGTTCGCCAACATGCGGGCGAGGAGCGCGGGCTCTTGGCCTTCGGGCTGACGGCCGAGTACGAGGGCGAAGGCGCGCACCAGACGGGCGTCATCCCCGGATTTTTCCTTGGTGACGCGTTGGGCAAGCGTACGGGCGGCTTCAACCCAGGTTGGGTCGTTGAGCATCGTGAGCGCGTGCAACGGCGAAGAGGTGACCGCGGTGCGCACGCGGCAGGTCTGGCGCGCCGAGCTATCGAACATGTTCACTGGTGCGATGGTGCGGCGCCAGAAGGTGTAGAGGGAACGACGGTAAAGATCAGCACCCTTTGAGGTCGGGTAGGTGAAGTCGCGCTCCTTGGTGATCGCGAGGCTTTCCCAAGGGCTGTCGGGAAGGTAAGGGTAGACGGGGACGCCGCCGACTTTAGCGTTGAGGAGGCCGCTCGTGCTCAGGGCCACGTCGCGGAGTACCATTGAGGGGAGTCGGAGTCGGGGGGCGTGGGAGAGGAGTTTATTCTCCGGATCTTTCTGAAGTTGCTCCGCGGTGACATGGCTCGACTGGCGGTAAGTCTTGCTCGTCAGGATGAGTTTCTGGAGGGCCTTCAGCTTCCAGCCTGATTCGCGGAATTCGACGGAGAGCCAGTCGAGCAAGTCCTGATGCGTGGGGCGATCGCTCTGGACGCCGAGGTCCTCCGAGGTGCGTACGATGCCCTTGCCGAAGAGCTGTTGCCACTGGCGATTAACCTGCACGCGGGCGGTGAGCGGGTGTTCCGGACTGAAGAGCCACTGGGCGAGGCCGAGGCGGTTCTTCGGCGCGTCTTTCGGCAGCGGCGGGAGGAAACTGGGGGCATCAAAGGTGACCTTGTCTTTCTTCGCAAGGTAGGCGCCGCGATCGAGGATGTTCGTGTCGCGCGGCTGGTCGTCGCTCATCACCATCACGCGCGGTAGGTCATCGCCGCGGAAACCATCGATTTCTTGCTTCGCCTTATCAATGGCGACCACGGCCGGGATTTTCTTACGATCTTCGACGAAGACGACTTTGTCGTAATGCGCGCGGAGTTGTTTGTTCTCGGCGGCGGTGCGTTTTTTATCGGGGGTGAGTAGGGGTTCGATTTCTTTCGGCAGCATGCCTTTATCCTTGGTCGGTTTGGCGAGCCAGGTTTCGTAGGCCTTGGTCTGATGGGCGAAGAAGTCCTTGTTCTTGGCGTCGAAGTCGGCCTGGAGCTTGGCGAGCTCCGCGGCTTGTTCGGCGGAAGGGTATTCGACGAGGGTGCCATCGAGACGGAAGCGGCTGGCGCCGCCCGCGCGCGTCCGGCCGCCGCCGGGCGTGCCTCGCTCCTTCACGTGATTAAAGGCATCCATCCATTGGTAGTAATCCTTTTGCGTGATGGGGTCGTATTTATGGTCGTGGCACTGGGCGCAGGCGACCGTGAGGCCCAGCCAGGTGGTGGTCGTGCTTTCGACGCGATCGAAGAGGCTGACGTAGCGCTGCTCTTCGGAGATGTTGCCCCCTTCGCCGTTGAGGATGTGGTTCCGATTGAATGCCGTGCCAATCTTCTGTTCGGGCGTGGCGTTTGGCAGGAGATCGCCGGCGAGCATCTCGGTGCTGAGTTGATTGAAGGGCTTATCGGCGTTGAGATTCTTCACCAGCCAATCGCGCCAAATCCATTGGAAGGTATCGCCGTCTTGCTGGAACCCATTGCTGTCGGCGTAGCGCGAGGCGTCGAGCCAAGGCAGGACCATGCGTTCGCCGTAGTGCGGCGAGGCCATTAGCCGATCGACTTGTTTACCGTAGGCTTCGGGGCTCTGGTCGGCGAGGAAGGCTGCCGTCTCTTCGGGCGTGGGTGGTAGACCGGTGAGGTCGAGCGAAAGGCGGCGGAGGAGGGTGGCCCTGGGTGCTGAGGGGGAGAGGGCGAGCCCAGCCTGCTTCAGTTTTGCGACCACGAAGGCGTCGACCGGATTTTTCTCACCGTTGTCCGGTAGCGACGGGCGGACCGGCGTGGCGTAGGCCCAGTGCGGTTTATATTCGGCGCCCTCCGCAATCCAGCGCTTCAGGATTTCACGCTGGGCTGGGCTGACGGTGCGATGCGAATCGGGCGGCGGCATCACTTCTTCCGAGTCCTTGGAGAAGAGACGCTTCACGAGCTCGCTCGCCTCGGCGTCTCCCGGGACGAACACTTTTTTTTGCAGCGCCACTTCCCGGACATCTAGACGTAGCTTGGCCTTGCGCTTATTAGCGTCCGGGCCGTGACAGTAGAAACAGTTCTCTGCGAGAATTGGGCGGACGTCTTCGTTATAGTCCAGCTTGGCG
>CAISXT010000072.1 GCA_903889525.1 uncultured Opitutia bacterium
CACGGGCGCGAAGTCGCTCGGCAAGAACGGACACTATGCTTTCTGGATCGGCGACGAAGGCATCAAGGCCAAGATTAACCTGCCGGACACCTTCGCCAAATCGAGCACCGGCACGGCCCTCTCAGGCTCGCTGAATTGGGAAAAAGAGCTCGGCGGTTCCGCCGCGCAGCGTAACGCGATTGAAACCGTTAAGGCCTCCGAGCGGATCGCCCTACCCACCACCTTTGCCGCTAACTTCACCACCTGGCGCGACACCGATATCCAAGCCGCCAATAGCCTGACGGGCAAAGCGGACAGCCTGTTGCTCCCCAAGATGTTCACCCCGGCGAGCCTCGTGCTCTGGGCCACTAAAATGGGCGGCACGGTCGCTGGCCAGACCATGGCCGACGGGATGCGCACCCTGTGGCATGACGTCACGCCATGGTCTTTCTCGACCCTCACCGACACCTATAACGGTGGCCTCAAGTATGACCTTTCCACCGCCTTCGAAATGCCCTACGCGACCTTCCGTGGCCTCGAAATCTACGGCGGACAGAAAGACGGCGCCGTCACCGCCAACGACAACCGCCGCCAGTCGCTGTTCCATAACGCCCCTGGCTACGCCGACCTCGACTTCAACCGCCCGAACCTCGTCGACAAAATCGCCTCCCCGCAGGACCTGCTCGCCGCCTACCCGCGCGCCAGCGAATGGGCGCCTCGCTACAGCGCTAATCTGCTCGGACCGGCCTACGCGGCGCTGAAGACCCAGAACGGCGGCGAAACCCCCGAGCGCCTGGGCTTCGCCTACGAAGTGCCCATCAGCTCGCGCTTCTTCACGCCCACACTTTCCCTGGTTAGCAGCAGCACCTTCTCGCGCCTCGACACCACGACGACGCAGCCGCTTTCCAACAGCCCGGCGACCCCGTCACGCATCTTCAGCCTGCCTTGGTCGGAGTTGAATGAAAACGATCCCGAGAATCTCAACGGGCGCATCGTGCGCGGCCCGACGTGGGATCTGTACCGCAACTACTACCGCATGTATAAGCGCGAAGTCGAAGCTTCAAACAATGTGAGCGGGCTCATGGCCCAGCAGCACGCCTCGGAGGACAGCGCGACCCTCACGCTCGTCGCCCGCGGCCTCGAGCCGCTCACCTTCGCCTCCGGCAACCGCGTCACCCCTCTCTCCAAGGGTACCGATGCCGCCGGGAAGCTCAAGAAATACACCGAATGGCCCCTCCTGGGTTCCGGCGACAGCACCTTCAACCCCGAGGAGCGCTTCTACGAAGACGGCACTAAGTATGTAGATTTCTACTACCGGAGCAACTACAGCAACACGACTTTCGGTCCAGATTTCCAGGCCGATAAGCGCATCTTCCAGCCCTTCAATATCGTAACGCCAGGCACCTCGACCTCTCCGGGCACCTCTGGCTCGATCAACATGCAGTGGAGCTACGGTGGCACGAATAATATCACCCCGGCCGTCTTCGCCACCTACGAAACCTCCGGCATGGGCCGCCCCTCGGCGACCACTTCACCGAAGCCCGACAGTTTCTACGACCTGCCCGCTGGCTACCCGTCCTGGTCCGCCGCGCCCAATGCCTCGACGGTGACGACGAACACCACCACGCGCACCTGGCCGACCTCGATGAACATCGCGCCGAGCGTCATCCGCTTCGCGATGGTCTATTCCACGGTCTGGAATCAAGACATGCTCGGCATCGTCGTAGACCCTTACATCACCCTCCACAACCCCTACGATTGCGCAATCGAGTTCGAAGGCATCGCCATGGTCAGTAATGACCAATCGATGACCTACTACTTCGAATTCGAAGTGGGCGGCAACAGCGCGAATGATTTCGGCTCTTTCCGTTACAATATCGGCGACGTCTGCCTCTCCCAGTCCTACACCGACGGGCGCGAACTCTCCTTCCGCGCGGTGGCTGGCCCGACGGGATCTTCCGCCCGCAAGCCCAAGGTCCTCCGCCTTGAGGCCGGTGAAATCCGCATCGTCTCGCCCACCGCTGGCAACCCTCAGTCGACAACCCAAGCCACCCGGCGCAGCAATCTGAACGGCAACTCGCCCGTCGCCGTCCCGGGTGACCTCGTCTTCGAGCAGCAGAGCCGCATGTTCTTCCCGATGCAGACCTACGTGGGGATGAGACGCGTCCTCGCCTATACCCCTGACCCCGTCACCGGCCAACCGAAGGTCACCTTCTGCCAGGATTTCACCGATGAAGAAATCATCCGCGAATCGCCAGGCTGGGACGGACCGTTCCCGTCCAACGTCGGACCGCTGGCGAACAAGTACTGGATGGAAACCGCGCGCAGACAGGCCCGCGACATCATTGCTAATCTCCCGGGCTGGAATGGCAAAGTGCCCTCGCTTAATGCTGAGCTGAGCCGCGTCGGCAAAAAGCCCTTCATCAAGTTCCGCAACTTCGGCTGGACCAACTGGGGTGGCTACATTGTGAACGAGCTGGGCCGCCCGACGAGCGGCACCTCCGGCATGGCAGGCAATCTGCATTATAATTTCTACCTACTCAACCAGCGGAGTGCCAAGCAGCTCCACCCGCTCAACTGGGAGCGCCGCTGGTCGGGAGGTCGCGACGTGGCTCCAGGCAATGTCGCCAACTCCTTCCGCTTGGGTGAAGACACCCCACACGGATGGTGGACGGTGGATCAGCCACTGCTCCTGAATCTGCAGACCCTTTCCTCCGGGTGGCCCGTGTTCGGTAATTCCAATCGCGGCTACGAAACGATGACGGATAATCGCTGGCTCAACCAAATTCCGTATGACTTGCAGGTCAGGTCATACGGCAACTGGGGCCCCCGGAAAGATCCGGAATTTAATTCTGGCGGCAAACAAGCACTCATCCCGGGTGACGATCTCGCGAACTCGGTCAATGAAAGCCAGTTCGGGAAGTTGCCAGTCCAAGGCCCCTCCGGCGATAGCACCGCAACCTGGTCGGACCCGAGAGCCAACGTCTACAAGAACCCCGTACTCTTCTTCGATATGCTGGTACGTGGCGCCAAGGAGTCCGCGGCATCCGCCGATAAGTGGTATCCCTCGACCTTAAACTACTGGCCTAATCGCCAACCCGGCATTGCGACTGGAAGTTGGTGGGACAAGTTAGCGACCCCGACGGAGCTGCGCAATGCGCCGATGAATCCCTACTTCACGAGCACCCGCGCCCAGCAGGCCTACCTCTTCGGCTATGACGGCAAGGC
>CAISXT010000073.1 GCA_903889525.1 uncultured Opitutia bacterium
GTCGCTCCTGAAGCGGCTGCAGCGCGATCTCACTTGCGTGACCGTCCCCTGGGTCCCCGTTGGCGACGCCGAAGTCCGCTTCCTGATCAATGAGATCGTCTGCGGAGAAGAATCCGACGTCGACCCGAAGGGTACGCGGATTGCGCACTTCGATCTCTACCTGCGGGCGATGCGCGAAGCTGGGTCTGATACCTCCGCAGTGGATAAGGCCTTGGCCTCCGTCCGGGCGGGTGGTTCGACCGCCGCCGCTCTCGTCTCCGTCGGCGTCTCAGCCGGTGCCGCCGCCTTCTCGGGGGCGACCTTCGCCTTGGCGACCAACGGCAAATCGCACGAGGTCGCCGCGGCCTTCACCTTCGGACGCGAGGACCTGATTCCCGACATGTTCACGGAACTCGTCACGCGACTCAGCCGCGAATACCCGGGCAAACTCGATACCTTCCGCTACTATCTCGAGCGGCACATTGAGGTCGATGGTGGCCATCACGGCGCCATCTCGCTCCGCATGGTTGAACTGCTCTGCGGCGACGACGACCGCAAATGGGCCGAAGCCGCCGAGGCGGCCGTCGCCGCTCTCGAGTCGCGCATCGCCCTTTGGGATGCGATTTCGGCGGAGCTCGCCTAGTCCCTGGCTTACATCGCTGCGCCCGGGCGGTGGCGCTGCACGATGTCGTGGAAGTCGCCAAGGTTGTAGGGGCCGACGATGGGCTTTGAAAGATCCGCTTCATGGATCACCACCGAGCCGTTTTCTATCGCTTGGGCGACGACCTTACCGGCGGGATCGATGACCGCGGAGATCATCCAATTATTCTTGGGGTCGGTGAAAGTGTTGCTGACGACGTAGACGCGGTTCTCGCAGGCGCGAGCGCGAGCGAGCAAAGGATCACAGCCCCAGACTGGCCAGGCGATGACTTCCGCGCCATTGGCCGCAAGGGCCCGGGCAACTTCGGGATAAAATCCATCGTAGCAGATCATCAGGCCGACCTTACCAAAAGCCGTGTCAAAGACCGGATACTCTGAACCCGGGGCGACGCCTTTTTCGACTTCGCCGTGCGGTAGGCAGACCTTCCGATATTTACCGAGCAGCTTACCTTCAGGGCTGAGGAGCACCGCGGTGTTGTAAATCAAGCTGCCATCGCGCTCGTAGAGACTGAGCGCGATGTGGATGGAGTGATGCTTGGCGACTTCGCCGAAGAATTGCGTCGTGGGGCCGGGGATTAACTCTGCGGTCTGGACGGGAGTCAGTCCCGTGCGCGCGTAGGGCACGGTCTCACCGAGTACAATCAGGTCGGCTTTCTGTTTGGCTGCCTCGGCGATCAGGGGCACGTACTCTTCGCAGTTCTGCCGCGGGGATTTGCCAGTGGGAAGGTATTGCAACGCCGCAAGCCGGACTTTGCGGGCGGCGGGAGCGACTGTTTTCTCGAAGACGATGTCGCTCCACTCGACCCGGCCTTTGGGGGCGTGTTGGAGGTGTAGTTCAATCGTCGCCTGGGTGGCTTTCGGCGGCACCTGGTAAACGCCAGAGAGGATGCTGCGACCCTGAGCATCGATTGTTCCGTCCATCGGATGTTCTGGTTCGGCGCTCGCACCCGGCGTTGAGGAAGGGACGCCTTTGCCCTTAGCGTCCGACCAGACGATACGGGCGAGTCCGCTGTGGCGCGGATCTTCGACGCCGGCCGTCTTGCGCGCGGCGCTGAATTTCATGAAGTCGCCGCCTTGGACGGTGAAGGTCTGCTGATACCATCCATCCAAGCCCTGCCGTGCGTCTTGCGTGATGACGAGTGACTGGGCTTCACGCGAGAAGGACGGGCGGATTTCGTCGCGCGGGGATTTCTCCGTCCAGCCGGCCAAATCGGCGGCATGGGCTGCAAGCATGCTCAGCAGGAGAGCGGGTAAAGAAAGGTATAGACGCATCGGGGTGAGGTAGTTGTAGGGCCTGTGCGAGAGACCGCAACCGTCCATGTCCCGGGGTCTTAGTCGAACTGCTCCAGCACGGCCACGCCGACCGCGTCGGCCCGCATGCGGCCTTCGCCGGTCAGGCGGAAATCCGGGCCGCTATTTTCCATCAGGCCTTCGGCGATGAGGTTGGTAAAGAGTCGAGGCACGCCCACGGGTAGCACGGCCCCGAATCGCTTTGCGAGTTCAGCCGGCTGCACTCCCGCATTCAGGCGGAGGCCGAAGACCAGTGCGTCGCAGAGGAGGTCGGCCTTACTCAAATCTTTGACCTGCTCGAGTGCTGGGGTGCTGGCTTCGATGCCTTTGATCCATTGATCAAGGTTGGCGGGGTTGGTCCAGCGGCGGTCGCCCCATTGCGAGGAGGCGGAAGGGCCGTAGCCAATCCATGAACCCATTTCCCAAGTGATGAGGTTGTGGCGGCATGCGTGGCCGGGACGGGAGAAGTTAGACGTTTCGTATTGGGCGTAGCCGTGCGCTTCAAGCGTTTCCCAGGTGCCGCGGTAGAGGCGGGCTTCGAGTTCGCGGTCGATCTTCACTTTTCCTTGCGAGAGTTTAACGAACATCGCCGTGTCTTCTTCAAACGTCAGGCAATAGGTCGAGAGATGGTCGGGCTTCAGCTCCACCACGCGGCGGAGATCTTCGGTCCACCGAATCTCATCCTGTCCCGGAATTCCGAAGATGAGGTCGAGGTTGCGGCTCTTGAAGCCGGCGGCCTCGATGAGCTCCCACGCTTCCATGATTTGCTTCGGCGAATGGCGGCGCCCGAGCGCATCAAGCGTCGCATCGTCGAAGCTTTGCACGCCCATGGAAACACGGGTCACGCCGATTTCCTTGAGGGCAGCGAGTTTATCGGCGCGGACGGAAGAGGGCGCGAGCTCGACGGTCCATTCGCCCGGTTGCCCCGCGGCCGCCGTCATGGCTTTACCGAGTCGGAGTAAATCCTCTGCCGGCAGGAGGCCGGGAGTGCCGCCGCCCCAGAAGGCTGTTTCGACGCGGCCTGGCGGGTGTAATTCCATTTCGCGCTCGATGGCACCGAGGTAGCGGTCGATCTCGCCGCGTTTAGGCTGTTCTTGGTAGAAGGAACAGAAGTCGCACGACGAGGCGCAAAAAGGCACGTGCAAGTAGAGGCCGGTCCCGGACTGGACGGGCGACGCCATCACTCGAGTCCGAGCTGCTTGCGTCCGGCTTCAGAAATCATCCGTGGATTCCAGACCGGGTCCCAAACGATTTCGACTTCGGCAGATTCGACGCCGGGAAGGGATTCCATTTTAGATTTAGCGTCGGCCGCAATCACCGGGCCCATGCCGCACCCCTGAGCGGTCAAGGTCATCTTGGCCGCCACTTTTTGGCCACCACGCTCGCCTGGCGAAAGCTCGAGATGATAGATGAGGCCGAGGTCGACGATGTTGACGGGGATCTCTGGATCGAAGCAGCCCTTGAGTGCTTCCCAGAGTGCATCTTGATCGACCGGGCCAGAGGCGACGGATTCATCCTTCTTGCCATATTGGGCCACGGCATCTGTGCCGAGGGCAGAGATGTCCGCGGGAGCGATCCGAAAAAGTCCCATCGGAGTACGCACGGTGACCGAGCCGCCGAGCGCTTGGGTGACCGTTACTTCGGTGCCCGCCTCGAGCACCACGATGTCTCCGGCTGGGATAAGAGTGGCCGCGCAGTCGCGGACAAGTTTATGGGCGTCGCTCATGCCCTAGAAACAGGCGGTTCGGCCCGCGGACGCAAGCGTGGGCTGGGTGCTTTCGCTTAGAGATGTGCTTTTGGGTGTAGTTGGGTTGCGAAATGCGATGACGTGCAGGGTTGTCGGCCGTCGGAGTCGGGCTAAGTTGGTGCGACCCCATCCTATGAATCGCATCTTCACGGCGTTCCTTTTAGTCTTCAGCCTGTTCGCACTGGCGGCCCCCGTCTCACTCTTCGATGGCAAGACCCTCGCTGGATGGGAGGGCGACACCGCTTGGTGGCGCGTGGAAGAGGGAGAGATTCGTGGCGGTTCCTTCAAGACGAAGGTGCCCAAGAATTTCTTTCTCGCGACGGAGAAGTCCTACCAGAACTTCGACCTGCGCGTGAAGCTTCGCCTGACGGGTACCGGTTTTGTAAACAGCGGCATTCAGATGCGGAGCGTGCGCGTTCCGAATAGCACTGAGATGAGTGGCTACCAGGTAGATTACGGTAAGGGCTGGTACGGTAAACTTTACGACGAAAGCCGCCGCAACAAGGTCATCGCCGATTCGGTCGACCCCAAGGCCGTTCTGGCTGCGGTCAAAGAGGGCGAATGGAATGAATATCGCATCCTCGCCGAGGGCCCGCGCATCCGCAGTTGGGTCAACGGCGTGCCCGCGCTCGATTTCACCGAGTCGGAGGCGAACATCGCCATGGACGGCAAGATTGGGATCCAGATTCATGCCGGCGGTCAGGCCGAAGTTCAGGCTAAAGATATTACCATCGAGGAGCTACCCGCCACGGCGGGCGCCCTGACTTGGGATAAAGTGAAGCCCGCTGCCCAGAAGGCTGAGCCCGCCAAGGAAGCCGCCCCCAAGCGCGTGACCGGCTACAACGACGTGCAAGGCGTACGGCGTTCGGCCGAGGAGCAGCAGAAGCTCTTCAAGCTCCCTGCCGGATTTGAAATCGAGCTTTTCGCCAAGGAGTCCGCCGACTACGGAAAATTCCTTATGCTGATCTTCGATCAGCAGGGCAGGGCCTGGTCTAGTACGGCGCTGGAGTATCCCGTCGATGCTAATGAGAATCCGGCCGCGGCGGAGGCCCTTTATAAATCCAAGGCCCGCGACAAGGTCATCATCTTCGATAAGCCTTTCGACTTAGGCCTGCACCAGCCGCGCACCTTCGCCGACGGCCTCGCCATTCCTGAAGGCGTGCTGCCTTATAAGGACGGCGTCATCGTTCAGCATGGTCACGATATTGTTAACCTGCGCGATACCACGGGCTCTGGTAAGGCCGATAAGCGTGAAGTGCTCCTCACCGGTTTTGGTGTCCAGGATTCACACCTTTTTCCGCACCAGTTTACGCGCGCTCCGGGTGGCTGGTTCTGGTTGGCTCAAGGTGCTTTTAATAAAGGGACGGTCGTCACCACTAAGGGCGATCAGATTGACTTCCCGAACACGCGCATGGCGCGTTTCCGTCCGGACGGAAGTTTCTTCGAGCCCACTTCCACTGGCCCGTGTAACATCTGGGGCCTCGTGCTGACAGGCGAAGGTGAATCCTTTATTCAGGAGGCGAACGATTATGGCTATCCAGTGATGCCCTTCCACGAATACGCATGGTATCCTGGTTGTGCCGACCGTCTGGCAAAATCCTATCAGCCACCGTTCCCGGTCCAGGCGCCGCAGTTCAAGATGGGTGGCACGGGTCTGAGCGGTCTCGCCCTTTCCGACAAGGGCGTCTGGCCCGCGGGTTATGATGATGTGATGTATGTCGCGAATCCGATCACCTCGAAAATTAATGCCATCCGGATGACGCGCGATGGCCCCCGCTACGCGCTCGAAAAGCTCGACGACTTCGTCAGCTGCGAGGATCCTTTTTTCCGTCCAATCGCTATGACGATGGGGCCGGATGGCTGCCTCTACATTGTCGATTGGTATAACAAGATCATCAGTCACAACGAAGTCGCTCGCAATCACCCTGACCGCGATAAGCAGTCCGGCCGCATCTGGCGCATTAAGCCCAAGGGTTATGTCGCACCGGTGCCGGTTGATTACACGAAGCTCTCTTCCGCCGACCTCATTGCTCGTCTGGGTGGTAAGATCATCGGTGACGCCCATCTGGCGTGGCAGACGCTTGCCGACCGCGCGCCCGACGCCGCGACCACGGCATCACTACAGGCAATCATCCGCGACGAGAATGCCGCCTCACCTCGCCGTATCCAGGCCCTCTGGGTGCTCGGCTGGCAGCAGCAGACGCCGGTCGACCTGTTGCCCATTCTCGCGCGGAGTAATAATCGTAATGTCCGCCGCGAGGCCGTGAACGCCTTACGCTTTGCGGAAGCCGCACTGCCGCATCTTGAATTGCTCCGCGCACTTAAGGCCGACGCCGATCCGGAGGTGCGTAACGCCGCCATCAAGGCCTTGGGTGAGGCTTCTCTGCATTCCGCCGAAGCGCTGGGTGCCATGCTGGAGTTTGCCCGGCCTTCGCTCGATGGACCGGTGGCACCGGATCGTTCTGGCAAGCCCATCAAGGTGGGCATCGCTTATGATCGTGAATTCGAACGTTTCCTCGTTCGCATGTACCTCGAACGTCAGCCCGCCGCCGTCGCCACCTTCCTGGCAACAGATGCCGCCAAGCCTTTGCCAGCCGAAGGTCGGATGTTTGCCGCACTTGCGCTCGACCCAAAGGTCGGAGCTCCCCTTGTCGCCCAACTCGTCGGCCAACTGTCCCGTGCGCCGGGCCCCGAGGAGCTCTTCGCCGTTGCCAAGACGCTTGATCAGCCGGCCAGCGTCACGGTTCTCCGCAAACTGCTCGCTGATGGCGCGGTCCGTAGTCGCGTGGCCGAACTCTTGTTGGTCTACCGCACGGACCTCGATCCGGCGAAGGTCGGCCCGGTCGTCGCTGAGGCCGCCCGTTCCTTGCTCGCACAGGGCGCGCCAGAGCGTGCCCTCGCCGCTCAACTCATCGGCGGCTTCCAACTGATGGAGCTGGAGGACGAGCTGCTCGCTTTGATCGGCCGTGAAGACTCACGTCGTGATGCCTTGGCTGGCCTGCAGCAGCTGCGTACGACCAAGCCCGAGGCGATTGCCGCCTTGGTCGGACAGGCTCCGGCGGAGGTCTCCCGGTTGGCCTTGGCGGCTCTGGTCGCCGCCCGCTCCCCGCAGGGTGCCGTGCTGGCGATGAAGCTTTACCCGACCCTGGGCGTGAATGAACGCAAGGTCGTGCTCGACGGCATCAGCGGCACCAAGGCTGGGGCCAAGGCCATCGCGGCTGGTCTGGCTGATAAGTCGATCGCGGTTGCCGATATCGAGACCCCCGTCGCCGAGAAACTCGCTATCGCCTTGGGTGATAGCCCGGAACTTACGGTCGTCTCTGCCCAGCTGGGTGGTGTCTTCCGCAGCGTGTTGTCGCTCGATGGCACGGATGAAGCCGTCGCGTACGCCAATCTCACCTTGAAGGGTCCCTTCACCGTCGAGACGTGGGTGAAGCTGGATGGTAAGGTCGATAATAAAGCCAGTATCCTAGGTGCTCCGGGCAAGCTGGACCTTAACTTCTTCAGCGGAAGTTTCCGCGCCTATTTCGGCGGGACGATTCGCGACGGCGTTACTTCCTCGAAGCCTGTTTCCTCGGGTATCTGGACGCACATCGCCCTCACGCGTGACAGTGCCGGCATCCTCCGGATTTATCAGGACGGCGATCTGACCGGGACTTCGAAGGTGACCGTACCGCATGACCTGCCCGGACTCACGATTGGCTGGTCGGGCCCGGCTGGAGGCCCGCTGGGCGCCTTCTCTGAGTACCGTGTCTGGAACGTCGAACGAAAGCCGGCCGAGGTGCGTGCTAACATGACTCGCACTTTCGCGGGCGACAAACTTCCGGTCTCCCTCGTCTTTGCTTCTGCCTCGGATGCCTCGTGGGGTAAGCTCGGCAAGGGTGCCAAGGTGGTGCGCACGACGGACTCGCCGCCGCTGTTGAATGCGGCTCAGTTTGCCGCGCTGGAGGTCAAGACCGCGCATTACTTTGCGCTGGCACAAAAGCCGGGTAATCCCGCAAAAGGTCGCGTCGTCGTCACGCTCTGCCAGACCTGTCACATGATTAACGGGCAAGGGGGCCTCATTGGCCCGAATCTGTCCGGTGCCGGTGCCATGGGCATGGAAGGCGTCATCCGGAATATCATTGATCCCAACGCCGCGATCGAGGCCGCTTACCGTATCTTCCAGGTCAAGCTCAAGGCGGGTGAAGTCATCGAGGCTTTCTATGTCTCCGAAGACTCCACGGCCTACGTGCTTCGCCAGCCCGGTGGTGCCGATCGGCGCGTGCCGAAGGTTGAAGTGAGTTCCACCAAGTACCTGCGCCGCTCGATTATGCCCGAAGGGCTGCTTGATGGCTTCACGGACGAGCAGGTGGTCGACCTCTTCGCCTATCTGAAGACGCTCAAGTAAGCCCCGCCGCTGGCTCTACGCCTTCTTCGCTTGCCGAGGGGGCGTGGGGGCTTACGGCTTGAGTCATGTCCGTCTGGTTCAATCCTGCCCGCGAAATCGACGCCCTGCTACGCAAGGCGGCACTCTCCGTTCCTGGCTTGGAAGCCGATTTCAATCCGGAGCTAAAGCCGTCGGACCCCCGTCACGCCGACTTCCAGGCTAACGGCGTGCTCGCCGCCGCCAAGAAGGCCAAGGCCAATCCGCGTGCCCTTGCCACGGCCCTTGTCGAGGCCGTCCGTCTGCAAGGCGGGCTGGATGCGAATCTCATCCAGATCGAGGTCGCGGGTCCGGGCTTCATTAATTTCAAACTCACCCCGGCCGCCTTGGGTGCTTGGTTGCGTGAGTATCGCGACGAATCCAAGTGGCGCGCGGGGGCGGCCCGTTTGATGGGCGGCCGTAAAGTCGTCATCGATTATCCTTCGCCCAATACTGCCAAGCAGATGCACGTGGGCCACCTGCGTCCGATTGTCATCGGCGAGGCCGTCGCACGGCTGATTGAGTTTTGCGGCGCTGATCTCGTGCGCGATAACCACATTGGTGACTGGGGGACGAACTTCGGTATCCTCATCCTCGCGATTCGGCGGGCCGGCTTCAAGTTGGACCCCAAGAGTGCAACCGCCCTTGAGGACCTCGAGCGACTTTATAAAGAAGGCAGCATCGCGACCAAGGCCGACCCGGTGCTGATGGATGCCGCCCGAGCCGAGCTCGCGAAGCTGCAGTCCGGCGACGCCGAGAACGCCGCACTCTGGAAGGAAATTGTCGAGGTCTCGAATGCCGCCTGTCAGCGTATCTACGACCAGTTTGGCCTCAAGACAGACGTCATCCTCGGCGAGTCCTTCTATCGCGATAAGGTCGACCAGGTCTACGCCGAGCTCGCGAAATATAAGTTAGCCGAAGAAAGCGAAGGGGCTCTGGTGGTCTGGCATGATGAAGAGCCGCGCTTCTCGCGCCACGCCGAGACCAAGATGCCCTTCATCGTTCGCAAGAAGGACGGTTCATCCAACTATGCCTCAACGGATCTCGCCACGCTTCTTTACCGCACCGACCACTTCAAGGCCGACGAGATCGTCTACGTTACCGATGGGCGTCAGCAGGATCATTTTCACCAGCTCTTTGTCACTGGCGATAAATGGTTCAAGGCTTCGGGGCGAAAGCTTCCGCGCCTCCGTCACGTCTGGTTCGGTACCATTTTAGGCGAAGATGGCAAAGCCATCAAAACGAAGTCGGGCGACCCGGTTCGTCTTCAGGCGCTGATCGATGAGGCCACGCAGCGCGCCTTCGATGCGGTTACGAGCAAGAGCCCAGAGCTGCCGGAAGCCGAACGCCGTGAGATCGGCAAGGCCATCGGGGTCGCCGCTATGCGCTACGCCGACCTGTCGTCGAACCGTACGATGGATTACACTTTCTCGTGGGATAAGTTGCTGGCCTTTGAAGGGAATACCGCACCTTACCTTATGTACGCCGTGGTGCGCGTTCGATCTATCTTCCGCAAGAGCGGACTAGCCGTGGGGCAGGGCGAGGAAGGGGCGACTGATCCGGAAACCCCGGCCGAGATTGCCCTGGCCCGTAAGCTCTTGGCTTTCACCGCAGCGCTCGACCAGGCACTCGAAGAACTTCGCCCGCATCATCTCTGCACCTACTTGCACGAACTCGCCGCCGCTTACGGTACGTTCTACGCCGCGGATAGCGTCATTGTGGATGACCCGGCCGTGAAGGCGCGTCGTCTCATGCTCTGCGCGCGCACGTGTGCGGTCATGGAAACTGGCCTGCGTCTCCTGGGTATCGAGCCGGTCGAGCGAATGTAAGCGCGGGGACTCGCCCAAAACCGTCAGATTCGCCTATCTTCTTGGGTAATCCGCTGGGTCGGGCGTGACTTTCCCGGAGGGGTGCTGTCAAAGTATCTCATGACCCCAGCGTTCACGGCATGCCTCGTGGCTATGATGCTCATTCCGCGGATGTTGGGTGCCGCAGATGGTCCGCTTGAGCTGGAGACCCGCCGGCTTCATCTCGGAAAACCCGGTCAATGGGAGTGGGATATTTTTAAGGATCGGAAGGTGGACGCCGAGCGATTGGAATATCGCTTCCAAGCCAAGTCCAACGCGACCGAGCAGACGCTCCGGATTTGGCAGCGTGATGTTAAGCTGGATTGGCAGGTGAAACTTAATGGCCGCCGGCTGGGTAATCTCGTTTCGGCAGAGGAGGCCCTCGAGGCGCTATTCGCTTTGCCCAGAGGGTCGCTTCGTGACGGCGAGAATATCCTGACGATCGAGGCACCGAAGGCTTTGGATGATATTGAGGTCGGCCCGATTACCATCGTCGATAAGCCCGGGCGAGATTTTCTGGCCGGCGCGAGTATCGTGGTCGCCGTGACGGATGCGAACTCAGGCAAAGTTTTACCTAGTCGATTAACGCTCACCCGCTTGGATGGAACGCTGCAACCTCTACGCGCTGTGCCCGCCGCCAGCGTCGCGGTTCGCGCGGGCGTGGTGTATGTCAAGGATGGCCAGGTCACGATTTATACCGCACCCGGAGATTATGTGCTGCATGCGGGGCGCGGCTTTGAGTGGGGTCTCGAGCGTGCCAAGATTTCGCTCTCGGCCGGTGGGACTCAGCAGGTTGCCTTCAAGTTGCATCGCGAAGTGCCCACCGAAGGCTGGGTGGCGGCCGATAGCCATATCCACACCTTCACCCACAGCCGGCATGGTGATGCCACGATTGAGGAGCGGATGATCACCCTGGCGGGTGAGGGCATTGAATTAGCCATCGCCACCGACCACAATCACCACGCGGACTTTGCCCCGGTCGCGAGTAAGATGGGCGTATCGGGATATTTTACGTCAGTCGTCGGCAATGAAGTCACCACGAATCGGGGCCACTTCAATGCCTTCCCCGTAGAGCGCGGCTCGCCAGTCGTGAATGCCAAGGAGGATGATTGGTCTAAGTTGGTGCCGTTGATGCGGGCGGCGCCCGGCGTGAAGGTGATTACGCTCAATCACCCTCGCGATGACCATCAAGGCTTCATCCCCTTCGGCGAGACGCAGTTTAATCCCAAGACAGGAAAGCATCGCGATGAGGCCGCCTTGGCAAATATCGACGCCGTCGAGGTGGTTACCTCCGGCGCGATGCAGTCTGACATCCATCAGCTTTACCGCGATTGGTTCGCGCTGTTGAATCGCGGGCTGCGCATCTCGGCCATCGCTTCGAGCGATAGCCATGATGTGAATCGCTTCATCGTAGGGCAGGGGCGCACTTATGTGGCGACGCGGGATGAAGACCCGGCCCATCTGGACCTAGATGAAATCTGGCGGAGTTATCAGCAGGGCCGGCTCTTGGTCAGCCTCGGGCTCCTCGCGCACCTGAAGGTAGACGATAAGTTCATCGTGGGCGACCTCGCTACTGGCTTGGGGGAAGTCATCAAGGTCGAGGCATCCGTGCTCGGGCCAGCGTGGGCACAGGCTGATCATATTGAACTTTATGCCAATGG
This sequence comes from uncultured Opitutia bacterium, assembly GCA_903889525.1. GTDB lineage: Bacteria > Verrucomicrobiota > Verrucomicrobiia > Opitutales > UBA953 > UBA953. The sequence continues at coordinate 11,590 of CAISXT010000073.1, forward strand.
GCGCCTGATTCGTGAGCAGGATATTCGCGATGACCATCGGGCGGGGTTGAAGGCGAAGATTACGTGGATGATTCCCCGGCCAGCACACGACGTCCATTTGGTGGTGATTGCGACCGGCCCCGGCGTCAGTGAGCCGTTCTGGGGTATTGCTCGCCCCTACCAGCCGACCAGTAAGGTTCTAGGCGCTCGAGTCATCGGTTCCACGAATCCCATCTGGCTGGACGTCGACGGCGACGGGAAATTCCACTCCGCCTTGGCTTACGCGCAGGCCTTGCTCAAGCGTCACGGTAATGACCGTGCGGCCTTGAGTGCCGCCTTGAAGAATTATGATGAAGCCGTGGCGGTTCAGGTGGCGGAGTTGCTCTCAGTGGCTGGGCTGGGGCGCTGAGCCAGCGTTTGCCGTCGACCCGACGGAACCGTCGGGCTATTCCCTTGTCACCCCACCTATGGAAACCCCTGCTCCTGCGGCGGAAGCCGTCGCCCCCAAGTCGGAACGCCTACTCTCACTCGACGCCCTGCGCGGCTTCGATCTCTTCTGGATTATCGGAGGCCACCGCATTGTCGTGGCCCTTTTAGCTCTGACCGGCTGGGGCTGGCTGGCGACCGTAGATGCGCAGCTAGGGCATGTGGCTTGGAATGGATTCCACTTTGAAGACCTCATCTTCCCGCTGTTTCTATTCATGGCCGGCGTCTCGACGCCGTATTCGCTGACTCGCCGGCTGACGGAAGGCGCGCGGGGTGAAGTCTGCCGCAAGATTGTGCTGCGCGGCCTGCTCCTCGTCCTACTTGGTATCATCTATAACAACGGCCTCCAGTGGAAGGGGCTTGAAGGCATGCGGTTCGGCAGTGTGCTCGGCCGCATCGGCCTGGCGGGCATGTTCGCCCAGCTCATCTTCGCTTTTAATTACGAGATGCCCAAACGGCTCTGGGTTTGGTTCGCGGGCGTATTGCTCGGCTATTGGGCAATCATGTCGCTGGGTCATGCGCCTGGTTTTGCCCCGGGAGATCTGACCATGGAGGGGAACTTTGCCAGTTACGTCGACCGCTTGATCTTGCCCGGACGGCTGCACCTTAAAATTCACGACCCCGAGGGCTTGCTCGCCGTCTTGCCGGCAATTGGTAATGCCTTGTTGGGCATTCTTGCCGGCCTATGGTTGCGTCGACCTTCGACGGAGGTTTCTGGCGACCGCAAGGCTGCCGGCCTAATGGTCGCCGGCTTGGCTTTGTTGGTCGGAGGGTATGTCTGGGATCTAGTTTTCCCGATTAACAAGAACCTGTGGACGAGCTCTTTTGTGCTGTGTACCTGTGGATGGTCCAGTCTCCTGCTGGGCGCCTTTTATTGGTTCATTGATGTGCGTGGGTGGCTACGCGCCTTCGGCGCCTTCTTCGCGGTCGTCGGCATGAACTCCGTGCTCATTTATATGGCAGTGAAGTTCCTTAACTTTGAATACGCCACGAAGGCTATTTTTAGCGGTGTAGCCAAATTCCTGCCAGCGGGGTGGGCCGCCCTGTTGCTCGCCGTCGGCTTATTCATGGTCGAGTGGACGTTGCTCTGGTTCTTGAAGCGGCAGAAGATTTTCCTGAAGGTTTAGTCTAGGGGCGGGTCTTCGCTTGTCTTTCGGCATGCGTGAAGGAGGCTGTTGTCATGGAAGAACCTGTGCTGAAGATTACCCGCGGCGATATCATCGCCCGAGGGGTCCTCTGCCACTGCCCCAACTGCGGGAAGCGCGGTCTGCTGGCTTCCTGGTTTCGTCTGAACAAGGCCTGCGCCACCTGCGGTATGGATCTCGCCCGGTCCCCCGGCCTTTATTCTGGCACAACTTCCATCGGCTATGTGGCCGCCATTATCTTTGTCATCATCCCCGTCTCTTTCTTAGTCGTCTTTAAGGTGCTTTCGGTCACGGCCGGGGTCTTGCTGGGGATTTTCGGATCCTTCGGCTTCATCGTGTTGATTTACCCCGTCATGCTCTGCTGGATGGTCATGGCGTACCACGTAGCCATGCCCGGGGAATTGCCGGGTAATGGTGGTCGCGGTGGCGACGAAGGCTAACCCGAGCCTTGACATACATCTTCATATTTAGATAAGAAGATACTTTAAATGTCACGCCACCATCTCATCGAAGCCCTCCGCCGACCTGTGCGCCCCGCGGTGTCGGTGGAGTTCTTTCCGCCCAAGGATGTGGAAGGCGGTGCCCGGATGCTGAAGGTAGCGGCGACGCTTAAGCCGCTCGGGATTGATTTCGCCTCCATCACCTACGGTGCTGGCGGCACTTCCCGTGACACCACCATCACCTACGGCGCCGAACTGGTAAAGCTGGGCATTCCGCTGATTGGACACCTCACCTGCGTCGGCCATTCGCGCGCGGAGCTGGCGGCCATTATCGCCCAATACGACCAAGCCGGGTTCTCTGGGATCCTCGCGCTCCGGGGCGACCCGCCTAAGGGCCAGACGGAGTTTGTGACTCATCCTCAGGGTTTCGCGCACGCCCAAGAACTCGTCCGGCAGATCAACGTCGAACGGCCTGGGCGTTTTGCGGTCGGGGTGGCGGGCTTCCCGGAACGTCACCCGGACGCTACCGATGACCTGTCGGACATCCGTTTCCTCGCGGGCAAGGTCGCCGCAGGCGCGGATTTCGTGACCACGCAGCTGTTCCTGGATAACGACGACTATTTTCGGTTCGTCGCCCGCGCGCGGGCGGCGGGTGTAGTGGTGCCGATTCTTCCAGGGATTATGCCCGTACTCTCCTTGAAGCAAGCGCGCAACTTTTGTGGATTTTGCAAGGCCAGGATTCCCGATGCCTTGGTGCGGGAACTCGAGGCCTGCGGTCCGGATGAAGAAGCCCAGCGTAAGGTCGGGGTTTCCTGGGCGGTGCGGCAGGCGCGGGGTCTAGTCGCCCGCGGTGCCCCTGGTTATCATGTATATATACTAAACAAGGCAGAGTCGGCCGTGGAGCTGTTCGCGGCATTACGGGATTAAGGCGGCTGACCCATCAATAGGTTTGTAAAGGTCGTGGCCCGCTCGTGTGATGGGGCATGGCGAACACCCCTGCACCTTCGGTTACTGGCTGGCAAAGTGGCTTCTGGAGCCTGATGGCGACCCAGTTCCAGAACGCCTTCAGCGATAACGCGCTCAAACAGCTAATCATTCTCGTGCTTCTGGCCAGCGCCGCCGCGTCCGCTGGGGAAGCAGGGGACGATGGGCTGGTCTCTTTGGTGACGGCGGTTTTCTCCGCGCCTTTCATCCTCTTCGCGATGCTGGGGGGCTGGCTGGCGGACCGTAACAGCAAGCAGCGCATGATGGTCTACGTGAAGACGGCGGAGATGGGCATCATGGCGTTCGCGGGGATCGCCCTATGGCTCAAAAGCTTACCGCTTATGTTGGGTGCTATCTTCTTAATGGGGTGCCACAGTGCCATCTTTGCCCCTTCTAAGTACGGCATCCTGCCAGAAATCCTGCCGCATGAGAAACTCTCCTGGGGTAACGGTATCCTTGAGTTGCTCACTTTTCTTGGCGTCATCCTCGGCACGGTGGCCGCGGGGATCTTCTCCGACGCCTTCAAAGGACGCGAGTGGATCGCCGGCCCGATCCTCGTGGTCATCGCCTTCGGCGGCTGGATGCTCAGCCGGCAAGTGACTCCCGTTCCCGCCGCCGATCCGACCTGCCCGGTCCGTATCAATCCCGTCACTGACCTCTGGCGTCAGCTCTGGATTATGAAACAGGATCGCGACCTCTGGCGTGCGTGCTGGGGTAACACGGGCTTCTATTTCATCTCGGCCTTGGTGATGATGAACGTGGTAGTCTTCGGAAAGAACGACCTACATCTGACCGGCACCCAGAACAGCATGCTGAACGTATGGTTAGCCCTCGGCATCGGCTTCGGAAGCGTCGTCGCCGGTTACGCCTCCCGCGGACGTATCGAATATCGCCTCGTCCCGATTGGCGCGCTCGGCCTAGCCCTGAGCACCGTGCCGATGGGCATGGAGGGCGTCACGGCCGATACGTTCCGCATCTGTATGGCCACCTTGGGCTTCTCCGCCGGCCTGTTCATCGTCCCCGTCGTCTCCGTCATTCAGCATCGTCCTTCGCCCGAGAGCAAAGGCGCCGTGCAAGGCACGGTCAGCAGTCTTAGCTTCCTCGGGATTATGGCCGCCGCCGGCGTCCAATGGGTCTCCCGCGAGACTTTTCATATCTCCTCTGGGCAGGTTTTCTGGGTCTGCGGGGCCTCGGCTATCATCTGCGGCGCCTACGCGGCGATTTCCCGGGGCCGGTTCATCAAGGTCGAGTAAGTCGAAGCACTTCTTAATCTTGGATTAAGGGCGGTTAGGGTAGAATATAGGACCAGCTCCCGATGCGCATCCTTATCGTAGAAGACGAAGCTCCCTTGCGTAACGGCCTCCTGAAGTTGCTCCGCGAGGAGGGCTACGCCGCGGATGGCGCCGCTAACGGCGAAGAGGGGCTACACAAGGCGATGGAGACGGATTACGATGCCGTCGTCCTTGATTATCTCATGCCGGTGATGGATGGACGAGAGATGCTGCGGCGCCTCCGGCATACCAAACGGACTCCCGTGATGATGCTCACGGCTCGCAACTCAGTCGATGACCGGGTGGCCGGGTTGGATCTCGGCGCCGACGATTACGTTTCCAAGCCTTACATTCAGCAGGAGTTGCTCGCGCGCCTGCGCGCGCTGGTGCGGCGTAATCACAGTTCGGCCGCCGCGGTGATCACCCTCGGCGAAGTCGTTATCGATACCACGGCCCGCCGGGTCACCAAGGCCGGCGTCGACGAGCCCGTCACGGGTCGCGAATATGGTCTGCTGGAATACCTTGCCCATCGCCGAGGGGCGGTCGTGCCTCGGGCCGAACTTTATGAGCACCTCTTCGATGAGAACGAAGATACGCTATCGAATCTGCTGGAAGTCCATGTCTGTAATCTGCGCCGGAAGCTCGGGGCGGATTTGATTAAGACCCGTCGCGGCTTGGGCTATGTCATTGAAGCCGCCGCCAAAGAAAAGGGCCGCCCATGATCTTTCATTCGATTCGGTGGCGTATCCTGGCGTGGAACTTCGCTTTACTGGCGGCGACCGCCTCGATTTTACTCGTGGCATTCTATCGTCACGAGAAGCAGGCCCGCCTACAGGAACTCGACCTTCGCCTCCGCCAGGAGATGACGCGCGGGATGGGTGCGATCAACGAGGTCGTGCCGGGCCTCGGCGGCCCGCGTAGCCCTGGTCCCGCTCCCGCCGTCCGTCCTAATGGCAAGGCCGCGGCACGCGGAGAGAGTCAGGAACAGCGGGCGACCAAGGCGCGCCAGGCTTTGACCGAAATCGTCGATACCGGCGTCTGGGTCCAGGCGGTCGACCCCGCGGGCAAGCCTCTCTATCGTTCGCCGAATGCACCCGAGGACCCTGCGCTCATCGCTCAGGCCTTGGCCGAGCTCGAGACGCCTTTGGAAGACGCCCCAGCGCGACCGCAGGACCTGATGGCGACGCTCCCCGGACATCGGGTGCTGTTACATCGCCCCCCGGGTCGCAACTTGGTGATGTTCGGCAATCCCACCGCTCAGATTGATGCAGCCCTTGCGGTGCTGGCTCGGAATCTCGCCCTGGCCGGCTTCGCTCTCGTGATTGTTGGCTGTGGCATCGGCTGGATTCTCGCTGGTCGCTCGCTGCGCCCCATCGATCGCATTGCCGCTGATGCCGAGGGCATCGCCGCCGGTGACTTCGGTCGGAAGATCGATGTCGAGGACACGGAAAGCGAACTCGGCCGACTGGCGGTCGTCCTGAATGATACCTTCGGCAAGATGAATGCCGCTCGGGAGCACATGGCCCAATTTACCGCTGACGCTTCGCATGAACTTCGCACGCCACTGACGGTGATTCTTTCGGATAGCCAGGGGGCGCTGCGTCAGGAGCGCACGCCAGAGGAATATCGAGCGGCGCTTGAAACCATCAAACAGTCCGCCCTGCGGATGAAGTCTATTTCGGACGCCTTATTGGAGCTTGCCCAGGGCGATGCGGCCCACCCGGTGAATAAGGACGCCTGCGATTTGGCCGATCTCGCCGATGAGTCGGTGGCGCTACTCGGCCGCGTGGCACGAGAGCACGGTGCCACCCTCGTCGCTCAGCTAGAGGGTGCTCCCGTGGTCGGCGATGCGGGCCGGTTGGGACGGGTGATTCTCAATCTTACCATCAACGCCATCCTGCATAATGAGGCCGGCGTGACGGTGACGGTTTCAACAGGGATGGTCGAAGACCAGCCGGAATTGCGCGTGGCAGACAGCGGCCGTGGTATTGCTCCGGAGAATCTCCCTCGGATTTTTGAGCGCTTTCATCGGGCGGATACCTCGCGCTCCCGACATACCGGCGGAGCCGGCCTCGGCCTCGCGATCGTCAAGCAGACCATCGAAGCCCATGGCGGTACCATCGCCGTGACCAGCGAGGTCGGCAAGGGTACCATCTTTGTCGTCCGCCTGCCGAAGGCTTAATCAGACCGTCGCCAGCACGCGCTGTTTGATCTCCGCGATGGGCATCGCGTTGAGTAGAACAGGCGACAAGCGGTTCTCGTTGATCAGCGGGAGTGCTGTGAGGCGTTCGCTAAGCACCAGGTTGCGGTTCGCGGCGACTTCGTCGACGCGGTCCACCGGCGTGAAACGCGGGGTGGATTTCAGGACCTCAGGGTTGGTACGGATGAGGTCGCCAATGGCCAGCACCACTTCGGCGAAGCGGTCGAGCTCGGCCTTCGTGTAGGATTCGGTCGGTTCGATCATCAGGCCGAAGACTTCGGGGAAGGCGACGGTCGGGGCGTGGAAGCCGAAATCGAGGAAGAGTTTACCGACGCGGCCGATGATGCTCGCACGCGGGATGCCCGCGGCCTCGATGCGTTTGAAGTCTTCTTCCGTGAGCGTAAGGATGAACTCGTGCATGCGTGGCACGCCGTCCGCCGCCGCAGGGAGTGAAGGGAAGGACTTGCCAAGCTTGGCGAACAGGTAGCGGCTGGAGAGGACGGACATCGCGGACATGCGGCGCACGCCTTCCTTGCCGAGACGCTGAAGGTAGGCGTAGACGCGCACCTTGTGGGCGAAGTTGCCCCAATGACGATGGAAGGAGCCGATGCTGTGTTTCGGTTTGACCGGCACGTAGACATCGCCCTGCTTGGCGATCTGGAAGCCGGGGAGGAAGTCGACGAGGAGCTCGGAGACGGCCACGATACCGTCGCCAGGGCCGCCACCGCCGTGTGGGACGGTCCAGGTCTTGTGTAGGTTGTTATGGACCGCATCGACGCCGAGGGCGCCGAGGTTCACCCAGCCCGCGATGGCGTTCATGTTGGCGCCGTCCATGTAGACGAGTCCGCCGATGCGGTGAATCTCTGAGGCCATCTTCTGGAAATCAGTCTCGAAGACGCCGGAGGTGTTTGGATTGGTGACCATCATGCCCGCGATGCGCGGTCCGAATTCGGTGATCTTCGCGGCGAAGTCGACCTGGTCGACGCGGCCGTCAGGAGCGGACTTCAGCAGCATGATGCCCGAGGGCGAGCCGTCGGGGTTACGCTTGGTCGCGTAGCCGGCGGTGGTGGCCGTGGCAAAGTTCGTGCCGTGGGCCGAGGCCGGAATCAGGATGATATCACGGTGCTGGCCGTGGTGGCGGTGGTAAGCTTGGAAAAGCTTTAGGCCGACGAGTTCGCCTTGGGCGCCGGCGACGGGCTGGGTGGTCAGGCCGGCGAGGCCGGTGATCTTGCGGAACCATTCCTGCGTCTGCCAGAGGAGTTCGAGCGCGCCCTGCGCGTCTTCGATCGGGGCCTGCGGATGGAGGCCGGTGAAGCCCGGGAGTCCTGCCGCCCAGTCATTGATGTGCGGGTTGTACTTCATCGTGCACGAGCCCAGCGGGAAGCAGCCCGTGTCGGGTGACACGTTGAGTTCACCGAGCTTCGTGTAGTAGGCCTTCAGTTCGGAGAGCGAGAAGGAGGGTAGGCCAACGGGGCCTTGGCGGAGTAGGGCGGCAGGAATCTCGGCGAGCGGCTTCGTGCCGGAGGACTGGCCGTAGAGGCCTTCGAAGAAGGCGATGAGCTTATCCGTGTCGGCAGCAGTCTGCAGGTCGCTGAAGGAGACCTTGAGCAGCGAGCAGTGGCAGGGGGTGCGGCCGGTGATGTCGACGCCCACGTGGAGGCCGGCGGTGCGGCCCTTGGCGATGACGGCGGCGGCGGGTTCGGGCAGCATGAGGCTGAATTCATTCCAGAAAGCCTGCTTCGCGTAGCAGACCTTCAGTCCCGGAATGTTGTGCAGATTAGCGGCGGCGCGGTGGGCTTGGTCGCGGCCGGCGACGCAGCTGGCGGCCATGCCTTGCTCGCCGCGGGCGAGGATGGCGGCGCCGGCGATCGTGGCGATGAACGCCTGATTGGAGCAGATGTTGGACGTAGCCTTGTCCTTGCGGATGTGCTGCTCGCGGGTGGCCATGACCATGACGATACAATCGCGACCGGCGTTATCCTTGGCCTTGCCGACGAAGCGACCTGGGGTCTCGCGGACTTCGTTCTTCTTATCGGCGTTATGGCGGACGGCGAAGATGCCGAGGCCGGGGCCGCCGAAGTTGGCGCCGATGGCGAGATGCTGGCCTTCACCGACAAGGATGTCCGCGCCGGCACGTCCGTATTGGGCGGGGGCCTTGAGGCCGCCGGTGGCGAGGAGCATCGGATCAATGACCGCGACGGACTTCACGCCGGCGTCGGCGCAGGCGTCGGTCAGGGCGTCGACGTCTTCGAGCAGGCCGAGGGCGTTGACCTGCGGGAAGATGACGGCGGCGAGCTGCTTGCCGAGGCGGGCGGAGGCGGCGGCGATGCCGGCCGCAGTCAGGCGGCCGGTGTCTTCGTCGGGAGCCAGGAATTCCAGCTTCACCGATGTGTCCGCGACGTGCGTGCGGAGGACTTCGAGGTCGCAGGGCAGTAGGTTGGCGGCGATGAGCACCGTGTTGGCTTCGGCGTCGCCCATGCGGACGGCGCAGACGGCGGCTTCGAAGAGCGCACTGGCACGTTCGTAGAGCGACGAGTTGACAGCTTCGAAGCCGGTCAGCTGCGCGAGCGTGGATTGGTAGATCCAGTGGGTGATCAGCGTGCCCTGAGAGCGCTCGGGCTGATAGGGCGTGTAAGAGGTCGTCAGGTTACGGATCGAGCAGACGTGGCCGACCATCTCGCTTGTCCGATAGACCTGCAGGCCGTCGCCAAGAAAGGCGGTCTTGACGGAATTCTTTTTCGAGAGGGATTCCATACGATCCGCAAGGGCCTGGTACTCCAATTCATCAGGGAGATCCTGGGCGCCGGGAAATTTTACCGCGGCGTCGATGTGGGCATACATCTCAGGGAAGTCCTGGGCGCCGATCGCAGCGAACATCGCCCGGATGTCGACCTCGGTCGCTGCGATATAGTGGCGGGCGAGTTCGCGGGTGATTTTGGACGGGTCGTAGGGCAGCTGGGCCATGGAAGTATGGAAGGTTTTGAAGGAGTAAGCGGGTCTCGCAATCGCCCACCAAGCGAGGGTGGGGGTATTAGAGAATCACGGTTTCGGCATAAGGTTTGGCAACCCATTCGGGAGCTTGTGAATAAGTCTTAGGACGGTGGTGCGTTGCCAAGGTCGGGTCCACGTCCAAGGTCGATTCATGACCAAGCAGGAACGAGCCGATTACGTGGGGCGGGAGCTCGCGAAGCTCTACCCGACGACGCCGATTCCGTTGGACCACACGGATGCCTATACGCTCTTGGTCGCGGTGGTGCTTTCAGCCCAATGCACGGACAAGAAGGTCAACGAGATCACCCCGGCACTTTTCGCCGAAGCAGGTACGGCGGCCAAGATGGCTGCGATGACCGAGGCGCGGGTGTGGACGCTCATCCGCCAGCTGGGTCTCGCCCCACAGAAATCCAAGGCCCTCGTTGGTTTAGGCAAGATGCTCATGGCCAAGCATGGCGGCGTGGTGCCTCGGACCTTTGAGGAATTAGAGGAACTTCCAGGCGTTGGGCATAAGACCGCCTCAGTCGTCATGGCACAGGCTTTCGGTGTGGCCGCCTTTCCGGTCGACACGCATATCCATCGCCTAGCCAAGCGCTGGAAGTTGAGCCCGGGTAAGTCCGTCGAACAGGTCGAGAAAGATCTCAAGCGGCTCTTCCCGGAGGACAGCTGGAATAAACTTCACCTCCGTATCATCTTCTACGGCCGCGAACACTGCACCGCGCGCGGATGCGACGGTAAGACGTGCGGGATTTGTGCGAAGCTAACTAAGAAGTAGAGTGCAGAATCGAGGGCGGATGACTGAATCGATGACAGAGGGCAGAATCGATGGCAGATGACGGATGACAGAGGGCTGCGTCGATGAATGACCCAAGGCAGCAAGCAGCTTTTATCTGTCTGTCTTTATCGATTCAGACCTCTGTCATCTGCCATCGACTCAGTCATCTACTATTAAGCCCTGATAAGGGCTTCATGCTTCGCCCGGAACTCATCACTCCAGGCAGAGGGCTGATGCGAGATGCCATCCATGCGGCAAATAGTGCGTGAGGCCTTGGCGTAAAGGGTGGCGTGATCCGGGCTCCGGAACTCGACATCCACTGTCAGGCCGGCCGCGCGGACTTTGCGGACGCTGAGAATCAGTTTCACGTCGCACTCTGGGCGGATGGCGACGAGGTAATGCAGGTCGATGTCGCGGACCACCACGTAGACATCTGGCGCCACGGCGGGGTCGATGGTATCTTTGCCCATCAAAGCGATGAACATCACCTTCTGCGCCCGTTCCATCATGAGCACGTAGTGCGAGTGATGGAGAATCCCGAGCCCGTCGGTCTGGTCGAACCATGTCCGGATGGTCACATGGAAAGTCTTATCAGGCTGGAGTCCGTCGGCGGGCATGAGGGAAAGGGATGGGACGAAAGCCTGCCGGGGCAAGCGAACGCGTTATTTTGTCCGCAGCGTCGCGGCGAGGCGGTCTAGTTCGGCCCAGGTCTCGACGGAGGGCTTCAGGCCTAGGTCGCGCTTCGCGGCGGAGACATCGTACCAGTGGTCCTTCGAGAGTTCGACCGCGATGAAACGGCTCATGGGCGGTTCGCCTTTAAGGCGGAAGAGCGTCCAGATGCCTTCGAGCAGGGTGCCGAGGATGTAGGCTGCCCGCGGGCTGATTCGGCGGGTGACAGGTTGCTCGCCGGCGCCGACGAGGAGGCGATTGATGAAATCCCAGAGCTTCACCGGCTCGCCTTGCGAGAGGAAGTAGGCTTTACCGTTGGCGCGTCCAGCGAGCAGGGCATCGAGGGCCCCGAGGTGCGCGTCGGCCGCGGTATCGACGTGCGTGACGTCGACCCGGTTCTCGCCGTCGCCGACGATGCGGAGTTTCCCGGCGCGGGCCCGGGCGAGGACCCGCGGAAAAAGATGATTATCGCCCGGACCCCAGATCAGGTGCGGACGTAGGGCGCAGACTTTGAATTTGTCCGAAGCTGCCTTCAGCGCGAATTCTTCGGCGATGGCCTTGGTCTGGGCGTAGGCGCAGAGCCAGTTGTCGCCATAGGGCAGGGATTCATCGGCGCCCCGGAAGGCCTCGCCGGTGAAGACCACGCTCGGGGTGCTCGTGTGGATCAAGGCGCGGACGCCATGGGCCTTGCAGGCCGCGACGACGTGACGGGTGCCGTCGATATTAATGCGTAGGTAATCTTCCCAAGGGCCCCAGACGCCGGCCTTGGCCGCCACATGGAAGACGTAATCACACCCGGCCACGGCCTTGGCCACCACCGTTTCGTCGCCGATGTCACCCTGGTGAAATGCCACTTTCGCCACGAGTTCACCGGCCATCGGCGTCCGGCCCAGCACGCGCACCGCGAAGCCGCGTTCCAGGCAACGTCGGACAATCGCTTGGCCGAGAAAGCCCGACCCGCCGGTGATAAGGACGCACGGCGGGTTCATGATTTCAAGTTACGGAGGGGGTTGGCCCCGAGTTTCACTGTCCATTCTTTGGCGAGCTGGAGTCGGTGAATTTTGGCATTATGACGGACATCAACGGGCAGCGCTTGCTGGAAGACGAAGACTTTGACGGTGCTCGCCCAGGGGTTGTCCTTCGCCGCTACCCGCAGCGTTGCGATGAAGCGTTCGCGCTCGCCGCTATTCGCAGGGAAGTATCCAGCCTTAGGCTCAACCACGAGCGCGGGGACTTGGTTATTGCCTACTCCTAGGCCGATGAGGGCGCAGCGGGCCACCTGCGGGTGCTGACGGAAGGCAGGTTCGACGGCCTCGGTGGGTAGGCTGCCTGCGGGGGTGCGTACGCGTTCGACGCGGCGACCGAGGAAGAAGATCCGGCCATCGGCGTCGAGGCACCCAAGGTCGCCCATGCGATGCCAGGTTTTTTCGCCATCAGGAATTTTCGCGAGTCGGGTGGCGTCGGGCAGTGCATCATATTCGCGGGTGACGCTGGGGCCGGTCACGATGATTTCGCCCATCTCGCCAGGGGCGCAGACTTGGGCGGCCTCCAGTGAGGCGATGGCGCCATCGGTCTCACGGATAATCCGGACTTCGACCCCCTTCACGGGCCTGCCCACGCAGGTACCTTTGCCGCGAAGCGTGGGCGCGCGCAGTGCTCCGAGGAGCTCGGCGGCTTCGATCGTGGTAGCGGGTAGGCATTCCGTCGCGCCGTAGGGTGTATGAATCTGGCATTGCGGGGCGACCTTGCGGAGCTTGGTGAGGAGTTCGCCGGAGACGGGCGCGCCCGCGATAAGCAGCCGGCGAAGGGAGGGCAGGTTTATATTTCGGGCGTCGCAGTGGTCGGCAATTTTTCCCCAGATAGCTGGGGAACCAAAAGACGTGGTGACTTTTTCCGTAATCAGTGCGGCCACGATGGGCGCTGGGTCTGCCGCCATCGGCTGCGAGGGGTCTAACATGGGTGTGATCGTGGTCACGCCGAGGGCCGGATTAAAAAGGGCGAAGAGCGGCAGCATCGTCATATCGACTTCGCCTGGTTGGATTCCGAAAGTATCGCGCACCATGCTGATCTGCGCGTCAAACATGCCGTGGGTGTAGCCGACGCCTTTGGGTGCGCCGGTGGAGCCGGAGGTGAAAAGGATGGCGGCGGGTGCGTTGGCCTGCACGTCCGCCAACGGCCGCGGCGCTGCGGAGTGGCACTGGTGGAGTTGGTGCCGCCAGTGCGAGGTGCCCACGCAAATGCGTATCCGCAGGCTACGGAAGGCTGGCAGGGGGAGGCGGCTGAGTAGCGTCGCTGGGCGGATGCCGACAATCGCCTCGGGGTGCGACCGCTGGATGCAATCCAGCAGGGATCGCCAAGGCATGCCTGGGTCGATGGCGATGGGTATCGCGCCGAGTTTGAGCAAGCCGAACATCCCGACGATCAGGTCGTGCCCCGGGCGGACCGCCAGCAGGACGCGCATGCCTTCGATCACGCCTTCGGCATGGAAGAGGCGGGCGGCCGCATCGCTTTCCTGGTCGAGTGATCGGAAGGAGTGGAGCGTGTGGACGACCTTCCCATCTGGCCCGACCGAAAGCGGAGATTTAGTGGCCAGGCCGTCCGGCCGTTCGAGAGCGGCTTGCCGCAGATGGCGGGCGACGTTGCTTCGGGATGCGCTCATTTGCCTGTAAATGAAGAAGCCCCGATGTCGGGGCTTCTGCAAGGGCTAGTTGACGACTTAGTAGTCGGTCAGGGTGACGGCACCCCAGAGGAAGGTGATACGGTCACCGGAGTCATTGCGACGGGTGTAGAACTCATCGGTGGTGGCGCCCACGGTGACAATTTTCTTGGGGGCGTAGATGCCGGATTCGACCTTCATGATACCGAGGAAGTTGTGGGTAGGCTCGAGGGAGACATTACGACCGTGGTTAGGGGTGTCGTAGGTGGTGCAACCAACCAGGGCGGCGGAAGCGATTAAGGTAGCAAGGGCGAGCTGCTTCATAAGTGGGGTAGACTTTGATGATTGGGAGGGGGGAGGGGGCTGACAAGCCCGAATCATTCACGAAACGCCCCAGTTCCGCCAGGCCATGAGTAACTCCGGTCCGCGGAAGAACCAAAGGGCTCCCGCGATGGCCATACTGGGCACGAACGGCACCACCCCTTGGTATGCCTCGCCCTTTATTTTCGATAAAACCAAGGAAGGTAGGGCCGTGATTACGCCGATGATGGAGCCGCCAAAAAGGCAGAAAAGCGCCCCTTGCCAGCCGCAATAGGCCCCGACGCCCGCACAGAGGATGATGTCGGCCTCCCCCATGGCTTCTTGCCCGGCGATAATCGAGCCGACCGTGCGGATCCACCAGACTAAGGCGGTGCCGACGGCGATACCGATGAGGCTGTCTCTCAAGGCGTAGACGCGATTGACGGCCGGTTCGGCATGCGCCGTCTCGCCGAAGAGTGAGGGCACCAACATGGCGATGATGATGCCGGTGCCAACCAGGGTGAAGTTGGGTGCGTCCGGTACGGTCATGTCGTCGAGGTCACACCCGGCGAGGAGGACGAGCAGCGGGAGGAAGACCCAGGCGACGGCTACTTTGGGTCCGGCGAGCATGGTCCAAGCGGCAACGAAGAGTAGTGCCGTAATTAATTCCACGAGCGGGTAGCGCACGGAAATCTTTGCTCCACAACAGCGAGCTTTTCCGCCGAGGCTGAGCCAGCCGATGAGCGGGAGGTTAAGCCAGAAAGGTATCGGCTGCCCGCAGGCGCAGTGGGAGCCAGGCGTGATGACGGATTCCCCTTTGGGCATCCGGTGAATGCAGACGTTAAGGAAACTGCCGACACAGGAGCCGAGGACGCCGACCGTGAGGGTGGCGAGTCCCGGGTGGAGGGCGGCGAATCGCTGAAGGTCGGCGAGGGTCATATTCAGGCAGCTTTTTCTCCGAGGGCGTGACGCATCGGGGAGGCAGGGGGAAGAATGCCCGTCCAAAGTTGGAAGGCGAGCGCTCCTTGCCAGCGGAGCATCGCGCGACCGTCGGCGTGGCTTACGCCAAGGGCCTGAGCATCCAGCAGCAATCGAGAGGTCGTCTGGCCGTACGTGGTGTCGAAGACAAATTGGCCAGGCTTAAGAAGGGCAGCTGGGAAGGCCGACGGGTCCGATGATTTCAGGCCAAGCACCGTGCAGTTAATAATCACGGCATCGCCTGCAGGGGCGATGATTTCATCGAGGCCGGCCGCGGTTACTCGCGGATCGCCGAGAGCGAGGGCTAAGTCAGCGGCCCTTTGGCGGTCGCGATTGTAAACGCGCAGCGTGGTGCAGCCGGCATCAAGGCAGGCGGTGGCGACCGCCCGAGCGGCACCGCCGGAACCGAGGAGGACTACTTCGCGACCTTGAACGGTGCCGCCGGAGTTTTCGCGCAGGGCGGCAAGGAAGCCCGGACCGTCGGTGGTGTGTCCGTCCCATCCGTTGGGGGTGCGAACGAGGGTGTTCACGGAGGCGGCCCGTTGGGCGGCCGGCGACAGGGAGGCGGTGAGGGTGAGCGCAGCGATTTTGTGCGGCACGGTCAGATTCACACCAATGAACCCAGCGGCATGGAGGAGGCGAAGTGCTTCCGGTAATTCGTCGGCGGTGATATGCAGTCGATGGTATTGCAGGCCGCTGAGGTGCGGATGCGTCGGCACCAGTGCGGCAATCGCTGCGCTGTGCATTGCGGGGCTGAGCGAATGCGCAATCGGGTCACCAAGCACGCCGAGCTGTGGCCCGTTGAAGCGAGCGGTGCGCAAGCTGGCGAGCGTCAGGGTGTCAGGCGCGCTCATCGTGTTTTTCGAGGGCGTGGACAAAGCCTAGGAAGAGTCGGCTGCTGCGGTCGTCGCCTTGGGCTTCGAATTGGGAGACGAGGTTGCGACAGCAGCGCGCGAGCGTCTGATGCGTGGTGACGGGTTGCAGGAATGCCTCGTCTGCTGGTAATTGGTTGTCGAGGAGGAGGAGTTGGACTTCGGCCCGCGTGCGGAAGGCGCCGCCTTCGTAGCAGTCGATGTAGAGCGGTTCGCGTCCGCGGAAGACGCCGACCATGAAGCGCCCAGGCAGACCGACGGGTTCGACTGGGAGGCCGAGGCGACGGGCGACGAGTAGAAAGATTAGGCAGAGCGAAATGGGAATACCGCGGCGACTTTGGATGACCTGGGAGAGCAGGGAGGAAGAGGGGACGGCGAAACTCTCCTGCGCGCCGCGGTAGCCTTCTTCGCCGAAAATCACCCGGCAGAGGAGTCGGCATTTGGCCCGCACATCCAAGGGCTCGGCCATCAGTTCACGGGTACGCGTCGCGAGGCGATCGAGCTCGGCGGCATAGGCATCATCGCGCATGGATGGGCTAGTCGTGCGTTCCAGAAGGAGGCACGCTTGCTCGAGGTCGCACGGGCCGTCGCGAAGGTGGGTTAAGAAAGACTGCGCGGCGGCCTCGGGTGTCCGCAGGTCGACCAGCAGGACCTTGGCGTGAGCCGCCAACGACTCGTCGTGGGTCAGCGTTTCTAGCCAGAGCACTCCCTGGAGACCCGCGGCTTTGAGTTTAGTGAGCACGGCCTGACGGACGACCGGAGAGGGGTCATCAAGAAGGCGCTCCAAGGTCGCCAGCTCCGCATCGTGCGTCATGCAGTATTTTTACCCGCAACGCTCTTCGCTGGGCAACAAGGGACTGGTGATGCACCGGTCTTTTATGGATTGACGACTCATTAAACGAGGAAGCGACAGTGCGTCCCTCCCGTGACGAAATCCCTGAGGGTAGCCGCGTCCGTGTCAAACGGGCCAAGGACGTCTTGGCCTTCGACGTCCAGGCGGGTGGGTTTTCGGATTGAAGACGGACGGTGCCCGTGGAGTCTGTCGGTATGACTGCATCGCGCATCCGCTGCGGGGTGGCCGGCACGGGTTCGCTCGGCCAGCACCACGCCCGCATCTACTCGACGCTCCCTGGGGCGGTACTCGCTGGGATCTTTGAGCCGAACGATGCTCGGGCGGCGGAGATTTGCGCTAAGCATCATTGCCATCGATTCGCGACCCTCGACGAGATGGCCGCCGGTTGTGATGCCGTGAGCGTCGTCGTGCCGACCAATCACCATGCGGCCGTCGCCCTCCCGCTGCTCGCCAAGGGCGTGCACCTACTCATCGAGAAGCCAATCTGTGTCACGCTAGATGAGGCGGCTCAGATTCTGGACGCCGCGGCCAAGGCGGACCGTATCGTGCAAGTCGGCCATATTGAGCATTACAATCCGGTGATGTCGTACCTCGAGAAGGCCGTCACCGATGCTCGCTACATCACGGCTGAACGGTTGGCGCCCTTTACGCCGCGCGGCACCGAGGTCGGCGTCGTGCTCGATCTGATGATTCACGATATTGGAATTGTGCTGCAACTCGCCAATTCACCCGTCGAACGCATCGACGCCGTTGGCGTTTCGGTGGTCACGAAGACTGAGGATATCGCCAACGCGCGCCTAGCTTTCAAGAACGGCTGCGTCGCGAATCTCAGTGCCAGCCGCGTTTCCCTGAAGAAGAACCGCGAGATTCGCGTCTTCCAGACCGGCGGCTACCTCTCCATCGATTTCATGGGCCAGAAAGGACACACCGTCCGGGTCGACCCGACGGCTGAAGGCGGTTTCGCCAAGGAGGAGATTCCAATCGAGAAAGGCGAACCGCTCGCCATCGAGCTCGCTTCCTTCACTGCATGTGTGCGTGACCGCAAGAGTCCGAAGGTCAGTGGCGAACTGGGGCGCTCTGCTTTGGAAGTCGCCATTCGCATCACCGAACAAATCCGTGCCGGCATGGCACGCAAATGAGCGCGTTCCCCCGCATTCCCGTGGCTTTCGATCGTCCCCGCTCGGGAGAGGTCGATGTGCTGGTGGTGGCGGGAGAGCATTCTGGTGACCAGCATGCGGCGAAGGTCGTTGCCGACTTATTGAAGGCACGGCCGGGTCTCCGTGTCGCCGCGTTCGGCGGCCCGGATTTGAAGGCGGCCGGCGCACAGGTGCTTTTCGATATGACGGGTTTCTCGGCGGTGGGTATCGTGGAGGTGCTGGCCGCCTATCCGTTTTACCGCCGGCTGTTTTCACGGATGGTCGCGTGGTCATTGAAGTGGAAGCCGAAGGTCGTCATGTTAGTGGATTACCCTGGTCTCAATCTCCGGCTCGCTGACGAGCTGCGTCAGGCTGGGCTTTCGCGGGCAGGCTTTGGAACCACGGCGGTCATCCAGTATGTCAGCCCGCAGTTATGGGCGTGGAAGCCTAAGCGGCGTTTCACCATGGCCCGCGATTTGGATAGTGTCGGCACGATTTTCCCGTTCGAGCCTGCTTGCTACGCCGATACCAAGCTCGAAGCACGTTTCGTGGGTCATCCTTTTGCCGAGCCAGATCATCAGCACGGTCTGAAGTATGATTCCGCCGGCCCGGTGCTACTGTTGCCGGGGAGCCGCCCCAAGCCCGTCCGGAAGATTTTCCCCGCCTTGGTCGAAGCCTTTGCCGAATTCCGGAAGCATCACCCGGCCCGCCGCGCCCTCGTGCTGCACACTGGCGGCGAAGTCCGCGCGGAGCTTTATCGGTTGCTCGCGGAATATGGCGACGCGGCGAAGGGGATCGATCTCCGGCCGGTCTCGGAAGGTCCGGCGACAGGCTGCGCCGCGCTCGTCAGCTCCGGCACCATGTCATTGACGGTTGCGCTCGCGGGCATCCCCGGGGCGGTGGTCTACCGTGCCAATCCGCTGACCTGGGTGATTGGTCGCCGTCTGATCGCCGGGCGGGTCGATAACCTCGGTATCGCGAACATTTTGCTCAAGCGGCAGGCGTGGCCGGAGTATCTCCAGTCTGCCTGCGAGCCTGCCGCCTTGGCGGTGCGCTTGCGCGAATGCGTCGAAGTGCCTGGCCCGCGGGTGCAGGCCTTAGCGGATTCCGGTGAGCTGATGAAGATGCTTTCGGCCCAGTCTGGCTCCACGCCCGCCGAGTGGGCGGCATCTTTCCTGCCCGCGTGAGCCAGCCCTTGGTCATTGTCGTGCTGGGTTGCGGTTATGTCGGCGCGGAGTTCGCCCGGTTGGCCAAACGGGCTGGGCATGATGTCATCGGCATTGTGCGATCGGAGGCCTCGCGCGGCCACCTCAGGGCGGAGGGTTTGAAGGCCGAGGCATTCAATATCTTCACCGACGATTGGGCTGTGCTGCCTTCACGTGTTGACGCCGTGGTCTACGCCGCGAGCACTGGCGGGGGCGGGCCAGAGGCTTATGCGCTCGCCTATGATATCGGCGTTCGGCGTTCGCTCGCCTGGGCGCAGTCGGTCGGCGCGGCAAATTTCATTTTCACCAGTTCCACGGGAGTTTATCGCCAAGATGACGGCGGCGTCGTTGACGAAATTTCCGAAGTCGGTGGGGCGCCGACCGCCGATGCGATCCTCGCCGGCGAGCAGGCGGTGCTGATGTCTGCCATCGAGCGCACCCGCGTGCTGCGCTTTGGCGGATTATACGGACCGGGGCGTCATCACCTTGTAGATCAATTGCGCCGCGGCGAAAATGTGATCGGCGGCCGCGTGGACCATTTTATTAATTATCTGCATCGCGATGATGCGGCA
>CAISXT010000074.1 GCA_903889525.1 uncultured Opitutia bacterium
GAAAGCAGAACTCTTCCTGAAGAACGGCGGCCAGAAGGGCCCGCAGGTCGATATCCTGCGCCCAGGTACCTATAATATCCATACGGGCATGTTTAAGATCGAAGTCCGCGATGCGGTCTCGGTCGGCGACGGCCAAATTGGAGTCGTCGAAGCGCTGGGCGGCGCCCCGATGACTCCAGGTGAGGTCGTCGCAGATAGCCCTGAAAGCGCCAATAATTTCCAGGATGGCGAAGCCTTCCTCAAGGACGGCGGCCAGCGCGGTCCGCAGACGGCCATCCTCGCTCCCGGCACCTATTACATCAACACGGCCCTGTTCTCGGTCTCGAGCAAGCCGCAGACCCAAGTTAAGCAGGGTGAGGTGGCGGTGTTGATTTCGAATCACGGTAAAGACCCTTCAGCGGTGGTGGCGAGCCCTGGTCCAAAGACTGGCCTCGATACCAGTGCCAAGGATGCCGAGGAAATGCGTCTCAATGCCGAAACCATGCAGCGACACGTCGTGCCTGCCGGCTTCCGCGGGATCCAGCGTGAAGTCGCTGGACCGGGTCGATATAACATCAATCCTTTGGTTTATCAGATCGTGATTGTACCCACGACCATGCGTTCAGTTGAGTGGGCCGATGACGCTGGCGGAGCGAATGACATGAAGAGCACGTTTGATCCTTTTGAAGTCGTTTCCAATGACGGCTTCCCGATGAAGGTCGAAGTCCGCTGCCAGTACCGCGTGCTCCCTGAGAATGCCCCTTACGTGATCGCGAAACTGGGCTCGATTGAAGCCTTGGAGCGCAATGTCATCCACCCGCAGATTGACGGTATCTTCCGCGGCGAAGTCTCGAAATCGCCGGCGATCTCTTACCAGCAGAATCGCTCCGACGAACAGCGTAAGGCAGAATCCGAAGTCCGTGCCGATTTGGCCAAGTACCGCGTCGAGGTTGTCTCGATCATGATCACAAACATCCACCTCCCCCCGCAGCTGATGGATGCCACCCAACAGAAGAACCTCGCCGAAGTGCGCCGTTCGATGTTCGACGAGCAGCAAAAGACCGAAGTGCGCCGCATCGAGCTCGAGAAGACGAAAGCGGAAGCCGAGAATCAGCCGCGCATCATCGCGGAACAGGCCGGTATCGTGGTCGCTGAGCACAAGGCCGCCCAGGTGGTTAAGCAGGCGAGCGGTGAAGCCCTCCGCATTCAGATGGTCGCCGAAGCCGAAGCGAAGCGCATCAAGCAGGTGGGAGACGCCGAAGCTGGCGTCATCGAATCTAAGGGTAAGGCCACGGCCGAAGCTTATCGCCTCGGTGGCGAAGCGCTGACGCCGGCGGGACTCACCGCCGTCGAAATGGTGAAAGCCATCACGGCCGCTGGTCTGAAGATCACCCCCGACGTCCAAGTCACTGGCAGCGGCGACAATGGCGGCGGTGGGCTCGTGCAGCTTCTCTTAGCCGATCTCGTGAAGCGCAGCCAGAGCGCGGCGCCCGCGGGTGGTCAGAAGTAAGGGGGTGCGGCACGGCGTCGTGGGCTGTCTTGGGTAGGGCGGGGGCGTAAGCGAGGGCCGGAGGACACGAGGGCCGGAGGACCTGAGGACACGAGGGCTGGAGGACCTGAGGACACGAGGGCTGGAGAGGCAGCGCTTGGCGTGTTCTTCGTTCTTGGTTCCTTGTTTTTGTGTATGGCCTCAAGGTAGGGCGGGTTGTCCCCAACCC
>CAISXT010000075.1 GCA_903889525.1 uncultured Opitutia bacterium
CGGCGGATGGGTGTCGTCGTCCCTTCGGGAAATCTCGGCAACGTCGGCGCCGTTCAGTTGGCCCGTCGGATGGGCTTGGAGGTGGCCGCGCTGGTTGCCGCCACGAACACCAATTCACCGCTACCGGAACTCTTTGCCACGGGGCAATATCGGGCCCGCCGATCAAATCCCACCGCTTCGAACGCGATGGATATCGGTGACCCAAATAACCTCGCTCGCTTGCTTGCCTGGCGACAGGGCGGCCCTTCGGTTGAGGCCGTGACCGTCGATGATCGTGCCACTCTGGATGCGATGCGCCGCGTGAGAGATGCTAGTGGTTACGTGCTCTGTCCACATACCGCTGTCGGCTGGAAGGCCGGCGAAGACCTACTTGTTCGGGCGGGCGCTCAATTGGATGACGTGGTTGTCTTCGGCACAGCCCACCCGGCCAAGTTCCCTGATGTGCTCCAGGCTGCCTTCGGTGACGCTAGTGTTTCGCGTTTCCCGGGCGAACTTCCTCCGCCAGAGCCGATTAAGATCGGTAATGACTTTGAGGCAGTGCGCGCCGTGCTGGAGTCTGAAGCGGGCTTCCGTTGAGGAGGCTTACTTCGACTGGCTATCCGTCGCCGGCTTCGCTTTAGCAGCGGGAGCGGGGGTGGCGGCTTTGGGGTCGCGGGGCTGCTCGAATACGATGATGCAGCCCGAGAGGGCGAGGCTAGCAAGGGCGAGGGCGGCGAGCAGGACGGTCTTCATTGCCCTGATTTAGGTCCGCGCTGCCTCGTTGGCAAATCCACAAAATAAAAAGGCCGTCTTGCGACGGCCTAGGAGGGCGGTGGGCGCGTTGATTATTCCGTATCTGCGACCGCGAAGGTGACGTTCGAGATGTTCGCCTTGGCGAGGCAGTCGAGGACGTTGATGACGCGCTCATAGCGGGCGGTCTCTTCGGCCTGGACCGTAATCAGCAGCTTGGTCTTGGACTGCTCGGCAGCTTGGCCCATTTGCTTCATCTGATTATAGAGGTTCTCGAGCAGCTTGTCACCAGGGGCGCCGACAGGGTCTTCGTTCAGGGTGATTTCGCCGCTTTCGCTCACGCCGATAGTGACCTCGTCGGGCATCTCGGTTTCCTTGGAGGTCTCAGCGTTGCCCGGCAGGGTGGTCTTGAGCTCATGCTCCACTTTCACTGCACCGGCCATCACCATGAAGAAGAGCATGATCACGAAGACCACGTCGATCATTGGGGCGATTTGGAAGCCCGCGTTGGCGTCGGCCGGTTGTTCAACTTGTTTCATGGCTTATTCCTCGTGATTGAGGCCAGAGAAAGCGATGTTCTCGATGCCTGCCTCGGCGCCCCACTCGAGGGCCTTGGAGATGTATTTGGCGTGGCAGTCCTTGTCGGCCCGGACGAGTAAGCGGTACTTCGGATTGTCGCCTTTGCGGGCGGAGAGTTCCTTGGCGATACCGTCCTTGTCGTTCATATCAAGTTCGCGGTCGTCGAGCTTGTACTTGGGCAGGCCGGTGGTCTTGTCCCAGGAGATGTTAATGAGTCCGGCCGCGGCCTTGTCGTCTCGCTTCACGCCGTTGGCGGCAACCGGGAGAGAGATGTTCTTGTCGACTTTGAGCACCTGCGACGAGGTGATGGACATGAAGAAGATCAGCAGCACCAAGAGCACGTCGATCATCGGCGCGACCTGGAACTCTGGTTCCCCTTCTCCGCCTCCTCCTCCGCCTGCCATGGCTGTTTAGTTCGTTAGGGGGTGGAAGGGGCGCTTAGGCCTGAGGCTGGTCGGCCACAGAGGCATTCCAGTCAGGCTTGCCAGCGTAAATCTCTTCATCGCCTACCTTGCGTCCAGCGACTTCATCGTAGGGGAAGGCGCGGAAAAGACCGGTGGCAATCTCCGTGATGTCGTGGATGCCCTTATTGATACGGTTGGCCAAGAGGTAGTAGGACATGAACGCCGGAATCGCGATGAAGAGACCCGAGGCGGTGGCCACGAGCACTTCGCCGATCGCTTCGGCTAGCTTGGAAGGGTCGCCTACGCCAGAGGAGCCGAGTTTTTCGAACGCCTTCATCATGCCCGTCACGGTGCCAGTGAGGCCGATCATCGGAGTGCAAACGCCGATCACGGAGAGGTAGGAGGAGCGGCCCTTGAGCTCGGCCTGGATGCGGGTGATTTCAGAGAGGATGGCCTCTTCGGTCATCGTCTTGCCATCTGGGGTGAAGGCGACGCCAGCCCGGACGACATCAGCCACCGGCGAACCAGCGGTCTTAGCGAAGGCGTAGGCACCGACATAGTCGCCGCGCTTGAAGAGCTCGCGGAGCTGATGGACGTGGTCGACGGGGTAGAGTTTGCCGGCCGAGGTGCGAATGACGCCATCGACGATGAACCAAATCATGGCGACGGAGCAGATCGTGATCGGATACATGACCCAGCCGCCTTCGCGGAAGAGGTCCATGAGGGTCTTCTCATGTTTCACGGCGCCAGCGGCTTCCTGGGCGGAAGCGAGGACGGTCATGAGACCCAGGAAAGCCAAGGTCAGGGTGGTCTTGCGGAAGTTCATCTTCATTGGGATGATGGGGTGTTGGGTAAGTTTTAGGTCGGGTTTTGGAAAGGGGCAAGGACTCACTTGTTGCCTTCAACGGCTTCTTCAGGTCGCAGCTTGGGCTTGGCCATGATGACGCCTTCAGGGAGCGGGCCGCCTTCGGCGATCTTCTTCTGGTCGGCCTCAGCCTTGGCGCGCTCTTCCTTGGGGAGGAGTTTCTTGGCTTCTTCCGCCTCCTTGGAGACGGGGAAAGTGACAATGATGTCGTAGAGGTAGCGGTTCGAGATGGCTTCCAACTTCTGCTCCTTGAGGGCTGGGCTATCCATGCCTCGGAACGAGCGGGCAGCCCCGAGGAGGGCCTTGGGTACGTGCTCCACTTCGGCACCGAAGAAGACTGGGACGCGGAGGTAGGCATTCATGGCGGCCTCATATTTCTTCGCGGCGAAGAGGGAGTTGCCTTTGACGATGTGCAGGCGGGCCTGGATTTCGGAGCTATCGATTTTCGTGATGAGCTCCGTGGCCTCCGCGATCACGGCTTCATGGTCGCCCTTGCGGGCACGCTGCATCAGTCGGGCGAGTTGAATCTGGGTGGCGACGGCCGGCAGTTTGGCGACTTCTTCCTTTTCAAAGGCGTCAAGGAAGCTGGCGGTCGCCGCGTCGTTCTCGAGGCGGTCAAGGGCGTCGAGCTTGATGAGCGAGGCCTTGGTCCACCAAGAGCCAGAGATGGTTTTCATCGGCTCAAAGAGGCGGAGAACGGCTTCGGCGTTGTCCAGCGCTTTGCCCGGCTCGCCGCGGTTCACGTTGTTCTGTGCCTCGGTGAGGCGGGCCGGCATAGGCCAAGCGATGTCGACGACTTCAGAAAGTTTGCGGGTCAGGCCTACTTCGATGCCACCCTGCATGGTGGTGCGGTCGATGGTACCCTTAACGGCGTTGATGATACCCTTCTTGGGGTCGGGGGTGGCGGGCTTCGGCGGGATGGCCGTGGTGTCCATCTTGAGGGGGTCGTTGATCTCCCAGCGCTCCCCGCCCTTGAACACAAAGGTTTGCGCTTGGGCGGACGCGGCCAAAAGGAGGGCGACGACGGGGACGAACGGATGCCGGACGAAGTGGTGCATGTGATCAGAGGGTGAGGATGAGGGCTTTGGCTTCGGTGCCTTCGCGCGTGTCTTTGATGCGATCCTTCTCGAGCATTTCCTTCAGGAGCTGCTTGGCGGCGTCCTTCTGGTTGAGTTTGCCCGCGAAGAGCTTGGCAGCGGAGAGGTAGGACTTGGCGGACCAGCTTTCGTATTTCTTCCAGGTCAAGTAGCAGCGGCGATAATAGGCCACGGCTTCGTTGTAGCCTTTTTCGTCGGTGGCTTGGCGTTCGGCCATGAGGCCGAGCCAATAAAGCGAGGCCGCGGTTTTCTCGCCGCGCCATTCCTTGGTCTTGGCGATTTCCTCGAATTCTTTCTTGGCCTCCGGATACTTCTGCATCTCGGCAAGGCAGCGGGCACGGATGAAGCGGAGGTCGAGCTCCTTTGACATCAGGATATTGTTATCAATCGCCTCGTTGCAGAGGGACAGGGCTTCCTTATATTTTTTATCGGCGAACTGGATTTCCGCCAAGCCGGCGAAGGCAAAGTCGGCGTATTCCGAGGAGCGGCCGTGCTCGAGGATGTAGCCGAAGTATTCCCCGGCTTTCTTGTAGTCGCCCTTGGTGAGTAGGCTGTCACCGACCATGGCGAGAATCGTCGGGCTGAGTTCCTCGGCCTTGTAGTTGGCGGCGATCTTGCTGAAGTAGAGAGCGGTTTTCTCGGGTTCGCGGTTGAGGGCGGCGAGCTGGCCGAGTGCGAAGAAGCCGCGAGCCTGGGCGACGAGCGAGTCACGATGCTCTTCGAGTCGCAACAACTTGGTCATCTCGGCTTCGGCGTTTTCCGAAGTGTAAGCGCCCGGCAGGGGCTTGGCGCCGGGCTTCACGCGCTTGACCTTGCGGGAAAGTTTTTCCGCCAGGAAGGCGATCAGCTTTTCGGTCCCTTCTTGGGTGCGGTCATTGATGGATTCGGAGACGGCGTCCGAGAGAATCTTTAGCGCGCGCTTCTTTTGGTCGGAGATGCTGGTCTGGCGGTCGGCCTCGACCTTATCGAGCTCGACCTTGAGTTCGGTGGAAAGCTTGGCGACCGCGGCCTTGCCGGCGTCCACTTCATCCTTGGTGACCTTATCTCGGCGTTCGAGCTCATCGACCTTCTTGCGGGCTTCGGCCAGTTTGCCGCTGAAGGCCTTCTGGGATTTTTCAGCCCGCTGGCCGAACTCCGGCATATCGCCCATGCGTTCGGTGGAGCGGATGACCTCGTACAGGTAGGTCATCGCCTTGGGGTCGTTGTGATTCCAGTCGAAGATTTCCTTAAAGAGGTCGCGCATCCGCTTGTGGTCGCCGCGACCGGGGAGCATTTTCTTTAATTCGCCGAGCACGAACTCGAGGGCCTGCGGATTGGTGCGGGCGCTCTTGGCGGCAGCCTCATAGGCGTCGATGGCCTTACCGATGAGCACAGCCTTTTCGGTTTCCAGCTTGGTCTTAATCGCGACGAACTTGGCCTTGTCGGGGGATTTGGAATTGAGGCGCACGTCTAGGTCGGCGGCCTTGATTCGCTTGTCAATTTCGTCAGCAAGGCGGATGTTGGCGTCGCCAATGAGCGTGTAGACTTCCGGCATCTGGTTGATGACCTCATCGGTGCGGTCTTTCTCGTAATCCTTGAGCCACTGCTCGCAGAGTTTAAGGGTGGCCGGGATGTCGGGCGGGTTGGTGCCGAACAGGACGATGGCCTGACGGTATTGGACGTCGGGGAGGAATTGGCCTTTCGGGTACTCGGTTTGGTAGAGGTCGAAGGCGATCTTGGTTTCCTTGTACTTCCCTTGGAAGAACTGACAGAGGGCGCTCATGTAGAGTACCTGCTGGCGAACGGGGGAGCGTTCATACTTCTTGAGGAAGGCATCAAAGGCCTTCTGCGCGGGCGCCCAATCGACTTGCGAGAACAGGCAGGCCGCGATGCGGAAGTCGATTTCTTCGGCAGTCTCAGGCGTCAGGCTCTTCACGTTGTCGCGGACCCAAGTGAAATGCTTGATGGCTTCGGGGTAATCTTCCTGGGCTTGCGAGATGTCGCCAAGCATGAGGCCGATGGCGGAGACTTCGTCGGCGTTGGGGAACTTGCCTAAGAATTCTTTGCACTTAGACTGGGCCTCGGTGTTGCGACCGATCTGGCGCAGGGCCGTGATGTAATAGTAGTAGGCTCCGGCGAGGCGCGAGAAGTTCGGGCTATTCTCAAAGATATCTTTGAAGGCCACGTAGGCTTCCCAGGGGCGTTTGAGTTCGAGGAGGCAAAGGCCGATGCGGTAAGAGACAAACGCATCGTAGTCCTTGTTCGCGGTGAAGTCGGCTTCGTATTTCTTGAACTGTTCGACCTCCAGTTTGGCCTTCTCGATGTTGGCAGCCTGTTCCGGGTTGGGCTTCGCGTTCGCTTTGACGAGGGCGGCGTGTTCGGCCTGTTTGGCTTCGATGGCCTTCGTGAAAGAGGTCGTTAGATTCAGCCGGCGCAGCGTACCCTGATAGTTGGTGAGCGCTTCACGGTAGAAGTTGGCGCGAATCGTTTCATCGGCGGCTTGTTCCGCGGCGGCGAAACGGGCGTCTCCGATTTCGAGGCGCTGCGTGTTGGAGCGCACGACTTCGGCTGGGGAGCCGCTGCTCTTGGCGTCGATTTCGCTCTTAAGTTGCGAGGCTTCCTTCGTCAGGCCGAGCTTGGTGTAAAGTTCGACGAGCTTGTTGGCGGCTTCGCGCCGTTCGGGGGTGTTGATGCCTTCCGCGGTGGCCTGCTTGAGGAGGCCGATGGCCTGGGCGAGGGCGGCTTTCCTGACGTCATCGGGGGCGTTTTTGGCGCGATCAGAGACGATTTTGGCGGAAAGGGTGAAGGCGTTTACGCGATCCTCTGGGCGGGCCAGGGTGTTCGTACGAATCTTTTCGAGGCGGGCCAGGGCAGCGTCGAACTTGGCTTGACTGGAAAGGACTTCGATGAGGGTGAGCTCAGCGATGCCGCGGCGATTGTCGGCGTCGAAGAAATCCTCCGTGCCCTTCGGGTACTTGGTGAGGAAGGCGGTCAGCTCGGTTTCGGCCTTCGGCCAGTCGCGCATGAAGTAGTAGCAGCTCGCCTTGCGGAAGCTGATAACGGCCTTTAATTTCAGTTCGACCTCAAGGGCCTTCTTTTCGAGTTCTTCATATTGCGCGAGGGCCTCTTTGTACTTCTTGGCATCGAGGCTTTTCTCGGCCTCCTTGTAGAGGACGGACAGAGGGTCTTCCTTCTGCTCGGCGGTCGGCAGGGGCTTGGTCTGCGCCCTGAGGTGAGCCACGACGGGCGTCACGGCAATCAGGACGGCGATCAGCGCGGCCTTGGCTAGTTTATAGGTGCGGGACTCTTGGATAAGCATCGGGAGAGGGGAGCGGTTGGCTCCGCATCAGGCGGTTGGCTAAAGTTGGCTCGATGACCAAGAGATGCCAAGCAATAAGCCCCGATTCGGGGCTTATTGCGGAGGCCTTTAACCCTCAGTCCTCGCCCATGTGAATAACTCACTTGCCGGCCTTAATTCCGGAGGCCAGCAGGGTCTCGAACCTAGGCTCTTTTTCCTCTTTAGCCACCACCCGGACCTCCGAATGGCAGAAGCCAGCCTCTTCGAGCCAGTCATTTAGGTCGTTCTCTTTGAAGCCGAGCCAGCGGTCGGCATAAAGCTCGTGCGCTTTTTCAAACTTATGCGCGCGGAGATCGAGGATGAGCACCCGGCCGCCTGGTTTCAGGATGCGAAAGGCTTCGGCAATCGCTTTGCGGGGGTTCTCCGCGTGGTGGAGGGCTTGGCTTAAGAGTGCGAGGTCAATACTGCCGGATGGGAGCGGGACTTTTTCAATATCCCCGAGCACGTAGGTCAGATTGCGGAGCTGCTCTTTTTTTGCCAAGGCTCTCCCGAGCTGAACCATGCGGGGCGAATTGTCGACGCAGTGGACCGTTTCCGCTTGGCGGGCGAGGAGGCGCGAGAGAGTGCCATCTCCGGCCCCAAGATCGGCGATGCGGACCTTGGGCGTAAGCAGGAAGAGCATCTGGCCAATGGCCTCCCAGGATCTGCCGGGGCAGTAATTGCGGCCAAGGCGGTCAGCGACCAGGTTGAAGTGCTGTTCGGCCTTTTGCCTCCGCTTCTCGATGATGCGCTGTAAAGCGCGCTGATCCGCGGCGGATTGTGGTTCGGCTTCGCTGGCGGCGAGCGCTGCTTCCACGACCCCCTTAGTGACGGCATTAAGCCCGCGGGCTAATGAATAGTAGGACTTCTTACCGTCGCGGCGATCCTGCACTAGGTCGGCTTTGCGCAATAAGGCGAGATGGGTCGAGATGCGTGATTGTTGGAGCCCAAGGATTTCCTGGAGTTCGCCGACGGAGAGTTCGCCGCGGTGCAGGAGGAAAAGCATCCGGGCCCGGGTGGGGTCGGCCAGCAGGCGCAGGGAATCCCAAGGGTCAGACATGAGGCTAAACTGGAGGGCATCCGTTCCCGTGTCAAAAGAGGAAGCCCCGAAATCGGGGCTTCGACGAGGGGGCTGACGGGCGGCTTACTTGCGCTTGTCGATCCAGCGGGTGATTTTCAGGACGGTCCAATTTTCGGCCTTGCCGTTAATGTTGGTCGTGAAGGTTTCGCCCTGCTTCTGGTTAAGGAACTGCTTAGCCAGGGGAGAGATGTAGGAGAGGATGTTCTCTTCCGGCTTACCGTCCCAGGCGCCGAGGATGTCATAAGACACTTCGACTTGGTCGGAGCCGCGGCGGAGGACGATGCTGGAGCCGACGCTGATGGCATCGGTGGTGGCTTCGGAGAAGTCGACAACCTTGGCCTTCTTCAGGATGGTGTCGAGTTCGGCGCGGCGGGCGGAAAGGGTATCGTGCTCCTGACGGGCCATCTTGTACTCAGAGTTCTCACGTAAATCGCCGTGTTCCTTGGCAACCTGGATGGCTTCCTTGATGGCGGGGAGGCGAACCTGGACGATTTCGATGAGTTCGCGTTCTTTCTCTTCCTTACTGCCTTTGGAGACGATGAGTTGCTTCTCTTCGGCTTCGGAGCCGGAGTGCTTGGATTTCGCGAGGCGCTGGACGTGTGGCTCGATTTTGGCGAGTCGGGAGAGGAGCGCCTTCTTGGTCATCTCGTCAAAGCCCTGGCTGCTCAGCATCGTGCGGGTGAGGTCGAAGATGGTTTCGCTGTCGACTTTCTTACCGCCGATCGGAGCGAGGATGCTCGCGATGAGTTCCTTGTCCTTAATCAATTCGTTGGCGAGCGGGATGCGGGCGGTGGAATTGGACTCGAGGGATTCGGTGTCGATCGAGGAGAGAATCGCACCGAGGAGGGACGGGGCGATAAGGCGTGAGACGATGTCGGCGTACTTCTTGGAGTCGCGATTCTTAATCACCCAGATGATCACCGGCGCGCGGAGTTCGCGGGTTTCCAGCCAAAGGGCGAAGCGATTGGCGACGGCCGCGGCCAATTCCTGGTCGCAAAGATAGGCGATGGACTCGGAGACGAGTTTGGCGGAGCCGCTCTTGGTGCCGCCGATATCGCGGTTGCGGAGCAGGTCGAAAGCACGTTCGGCCCAATTGTCGCCGTGATGGGCGCGCACCAAGTCGAGCAGGCTGCGGATTTTCTCGGTGGTGTGCGGGATGTTCAGGGCCACGAAGGCGAGGTCGCTTTCAGAGCAGAGCGCGATGATCTCGGAGGCGGTGGGGCTGACGGTTTCGACCGTTTCCACGGCGGAACGGAAGAATTTATCGCGGTTCCAGATACCGCAGAGGATGGCGGGGAGGTTGTCGCGGCGGCGGGCAGTCTCGAGCTTCTTGATTTCCTTGGCGAGGTCGGCGGACACCTTGCCGAGGTTGGCCTCGTTGGCGGCGGAGCGGGTCTCGGCGGAAGAGCTGTCAGCGAGTTCCTCAAGGAGGGCCAGCTTGCGCTCGAAATTAGGGGCAGCTTCGTATTGGGCGAATAGGTCTTCGCCGAGGTCCTTCGGGGCCTCGAGCAGGGCGTAGATTCCGCCTTTGCGCTCAGGGACGAGGATAGCGCGGTCTTTACGCAGCGCGGCGCGGCCCTTGGTCCACCAGGATTTGAAGGTGGTCGCTCGGTCCTTGCCGGCAGGCAGGGAGGCGAAGTGGACACGCTCGAGATTGGCTTCGAGGGCGTAGGAAGAGCATTCGCCCGTAGGGTATTCGGCGAGCAGGGCCTTGACGACACCGGCGGGATCATTGGCCACCATGGTGGCGATTTCCTGCTTGGAGGTGTCGGCGTAGGCCTTGGCCACAACGCCGTTCGGGTTAATCACCTCGATTTTACCAAGGAAGAAGGCTGCATCCATGGCGTGTCCCTTCTTGTTCTGTTCAGGGAAATCGACGGTGAAGCGCTTGTTGGCTTCGTCGTAGGTGCGGATGATGCCGATACCCCAAGCCTGGTGGAGGCAGAAGGCGGGCTGACCCGTCGCCACCCGGTCGATGGCGGCCTGCAGGGAGTTGATTTTACCACCTTGTGGGTTGGGGGCCTTGTTGCTCATTGCAAAAATGGGTTTTGGGCATAACAATTCTCACTTGCAAGCAGGAAGGCAGGGGGCTTTGGGGTCTACGCCCAGCGCCGCCTTCCGACCCGCGTCATCTATGGCATATAAGCCCGAAAAACCCTCAATCCACGGTGAAACTCCCGAGACCCTCGGCGAGCGACTGGTCGCAGGTGGTCATCCGCGCTATCGGGCCGCCCAGATTTTTGAATGGCTGTACCCTAAGCGGGTCGAACGCCCAGAGCTGATGACCAACCTCCCAGCCCCTCTGCGGGCCTGGATGGATGAAAACTACGACTTTGAGGCTACCAGCCTGGTCCTACGGAAGGCTTCCTCGGATGTCACCCAGAAGATCCTCCAGCGCATGCGCGACGGGTCCCTGATCGAGACGGTCATCATCCGGGCTCCGATGGAGGGGGTGGGCCAGGAGAAGTCCCGGCGGACTATCTGCATCTCGACCCAGGTGGGGTGCGCCTATGGCTGTAAGTTCTGTGCCTCTGGCCTCGAGGGGTGGAAGCGCGATCTCTCCATTGGCGAAATCGTCTCCCAGTTGGTCCAAGTGTGTCGGATTGAAGATAAGGCCGACCCGACTCGCGCCGCCGAAGGGCTCGCCTCTTTCGATAATATCGTGGTAATGGGGATGGGTGAGCCGCTGGCGAATTACGAAAACTTACTCGCGGCCCTGCGCATCGTGAACGCCCCCTGGGGGTTTGGCTTTGGGGCGCGTCGCGTCACGATTTCTACTTCTGGCGTAGTGCCGAAGATTTTCAAACTCGCCGAAGAGCCGCTCGGCTTCCGGTTGGCGATCAGCCTCCACGGTGCGACGAATGAGGTGCGCAATCAGATCATGCCGGTGAACAAGAAGTACCCGCTGGAGGAATTGATCCCCGCGGCGAAGGCCTTCGCCCGCAAGCACGGCCGGATGCTCACGCTTGAATTTATTCTGATCGAGGACATCAATGATTCGCTCGATCAGGCTAAGCGCCTCGCCGTCATCGCCCGTGAACTCCACGCCCACGTTAATCTGATCCCGTATAATAAGGTCGAAGGTTTACCTTGGGTGCGACCGTCGCTCACGCGGCAGGAGCGCTTCGTGCAGGTGTTGCGCGGGCTGGGCGTGACCGCGACTTTAAGGCGCGAGAAGGGGCACGATATCGATGCCGCTTGCGGTCAATTGCGACTGCAGACGGAGAAGGCGGAGGCCAGTGGGGCTTCGCCGCCGCCAGCCGCCGCTTAGGCGGTCAGCTGCAGCGCGAACGCCTTGCGGTCTGGCGACTTGAAGAAGGCCGTGCCGGCGACGAAGGTATCCGCCCCGGCGGCCCGGCATTGGCGCCCCGTTTCCACATTAATCCCGCCGTCGACCTCGATGCGGAAATTGGCTCCGCGCTTACCGCGTTCGGCGGCGAGGAGCTCGATGCTTTTTAGGACGGAAG
>CAISXT010000076.1 GCA_903889525.1 uncultured Opitutia bacterium
CCGCGATCAGCGCCGCCAAAGATTCAGCCGAATGGATGGGCGCCAGCTTCTCCTTACTCGCCGTAGGGCGCAACGGCCCGACGCCGGCGTAATCCACCCGCACCCCTTGAATCCGGGAAAGGTGGGCGGGCTCATTTAAGGTCACCCCCACGAGGGCAAAATCTCCGAGCATCGCTCGGGCTTCCGCCGGAGAGGCATCGTCGGCGCCCAGGTGCACGCCATCAGCCTCAGCGCGCAAGGCGACACGCGGGGAATCATTCACGATGAACATCGCGCCGTAATCACGGCAGAGTTCGGCGATCGCCGCGGCCTCCGCGACCCAGACTTCTTCCGGTAGATGTTTCGCCCGCAGTTGAATCCAGCGGACGCCCCCCTCGAGGGCAGCGAGGGCCTGCGCCCGATGCGAGAGCGGCGAAGCGTCAAGCGTCAGGAACTGCAGGCGAGCGAGCACGACTTAGTACTTCCGCTTCAACTTGCGCATCTCCTTACCTGACCAGGCGCGCTCGAGTTCAAGAAAAGCGCGGACGGGGTCTGGCTGCTTCCAGACCGAACCGATGAAGGCGATGCCATCGAAGCCCATCTCCCGGGCCGTGGCAGCATTCTTGGGCGTGATGCCGCCAAGCGCATGGACTGGGCAGCCGCCCTCGGCCTTCCAGCGTTGCAGAATCACTTCGTATTCGCGGAGCGTGCGGCGGGGGCGATGGTCTTTCTTTGAAACGGACTCGAAAATAGGCGTCAGGAAAACATAACCGCAGCCCTTATCGGTGGTGCGGAGCTCATCGTAATCGTGGCACTTCGCGCTGACCGTGGCGTGCTGGGGCCAGCGGCGCGGGATGCGCTCACCCGGATGCATCTGAAAGCCGCCGAGCTTATGTGATTCCACCAACGCCGGTTCTTCGCTTAAGACGAGCCGCGGCCAGAAGACTTCCGGCATCGTGCGAAGGAACTGTTCGTAATGGCGAGGCTCCCAATCCTTGCGGACCTGAATATGCAAACGGGAGAGCCCGGCATCGAAGAGACGGCGGACCGTCTTCGTGTCCCAGCTGCCGTCATTGGGCGTAAGGAGCACCAGGCTCTGCGGTGCAGGGGTTTCTGGTGTGGAGACAAAAAGGCCTTTGATGAACTTGAACATAAGGGTCAGCCGCCTTGGGCAGCGCGGATCACAAGGACGCGGGCGTTTTCGTTGAGCGGCTGGGCGGACCAGCGGGAACGCGGGACGACTTGATCGTCAAGCGCGGCAGCGACCGCAGGCTCCTGGGCAACGCCGAGCTCCTGGAGGAGATCGGCCAGCGTCCGGGAGGCGGTATCCCGGGGCTCATCGTTGACGGTGACGCGCATGTGAAAACTGACCCTGCCCCCCGAGGGGCGGGCTGGCAAGCGGAGGTTTGGGGTTGCGGCAGAGGGCGGGCAAGGTTGGCTCAAGGCCATGAAGACCACCCGCCTCAGCCTGTTTTCCCTCCTGGCCGTCGTCGTCGGCCTCACCCTTTCC
The DNA here is from genome assembly GCA_903889525.1 of uncultured Opitutia bacterium. GTDB lineage: Bacteria > Verrucomicrobiota > Verrucomicrobiia > Opitutales > UBA953 > UBA953. The sequence continues at coordinate 1,490 of CAISXT010000076.1, forward strand.
TCCTGCAACAACCAAGAACAAATGAAAGAACCTAAAGCCACCGTCGCCCCTCGCGCGATCATCCACACCAACTACGGCGACATGACCGTGGAGTTCTGGCCCGATGTGGCCCCCCGCACCGTGGATAATTTCCTGAAGCTCTCCCGCGAGAACTTCTATAACGGCACGGCGTTCCACCGTATCCTCAAAGGCTTTATGATCCAGGGCGGCTGCCCCAACTCCAAGGTAGGCTCCCGCGGCCAGCCTGGTACCGGCGGCCCCGGCTATATGGTCAAAGCAGAGTTCAATAACCGCCCGCACGTGCGCGGCGTGCTTTCGATGGCTCGCTCCCAGGACGTCGATAGCGCTGGCAGCCAGTTCTTCGTCTGCCACGGCAACGCGGCCTTCCTTAATAATAAATATACCGCCTTCGGCATGCTCGTCGGCGGCGACGACGTCCTGAACAAAATCGCCAACGTCCCTTGCGTCGGCATGGAAGGCTCGACCCCCACCGAGCGTGTGGAAATCACTAGCGTCGAGATAGTTGGAGAAGTCTCTAAGGCCGCCAAGTAAGCGGCCTTCAGCCTTTACACTCCCACCGTCCAAGACATTCTAACCTTTCCCCATGAAAACCCTGACCTCCCTCGCTCTCCTCCCGCTGATGGCTGCTGCTGCCTCGGCTTACACCCTCGATGTCGCCATCGGCGCCTCCAGCCCTTCCGGCTACGATTCTAACAGCATCGTCGGCCTCGGCTTCGGCACCCAGCTCAACAACGACTTCCACCTGGGCCTGAACCTCAACTCCAAGAAGCTCGTCAACAGCCTCAACGGTGTGGACGCCTCCGCGCGCGCCGCGACCATTGACCTCACCTACGAACTCAACGGTAACGGCGGCATCCGCCCCTTCATTGGTGCCGGCGTCGGTAATGTCTGGTTCTCTGGTGCCAGCATGGCCTCCAAGAACGCCCTGATCACGAACCTCTTCGTCGGAATCAGCTTCCGGGTTTCTGACACCGTCGATATCGTCTTCACCGAACGCAACAGCGAGACCTACAACGTCCACGAGATCCTCGGTGACGCTGGCAAGTCGATCAACAGCTGGGATTCTCAGCTGGCTGTCCGCTTCAAGTTCTAAGCGCGCCAACGACCCAAACAAAAGCCGCCCATTCGGGCGGCTTTTTTATTGGCCGAATAAGCGGGCCACTCCGGGCTACTTAAGCAGGCCGCGGTCGACCATCCATTCGCCGAGCACGTCCGTCCAGCGCTTGGCGGCGAGGCAGCGCTCGCTGGCGCCCCAACCGTGGCCGCCCTTGGCCCACACGTGCACTTCAGCGGAGCCGCCCATCGATTTAAGCTTAGCCGCCAGCGCCATCGATCCCTCGGCGGGGTAACCATCATCCGCGCTATGGGCGAAGAAAGCCGGAATAGGCTTGGTGCCAGCGGGCGGCACCACGCCATCAGGTCCTTCGCGCAGGATGCTATCCGGCTTATCCTTCTCAAAGAGATACGCGGGGTAAATCATCACCGCGAAATCTGGGCGAGCCGCGTCGGCTTCGGCCGGCGAATAAGCAACGCGCGCGGCGAGATTGCCGCCCGCGGAGAAACCAAGGATGCCCACTTTCTTCGGGTCGGCATTCCATTCGGTGGCATGCTCGCGGACGAGCTGAAGGGTGCGGCGAGCGTCCATCACGGGGACAATCCATGGCTTCAGCGGATCCCGACGCGGGACACGGTAACGCAGCACCACGGCGGCGCTGCCCAAGGCGTTAAGTCGACGGGCGACCTCCACCCCTTCGTGCTGCTCAGCGAGGCCTCCGTAGCCACCGCCCGGACAGACGATGACAATCGGCGCACCCGGCTTAGCGGCCGGCCAGACGACGTACTCGGGAAGATAAACATCCCCGCGACCGCCGCTTTTACTGACCGTGCCCTTGGGATCCTGGCCAGGCTTGGGCTTGAGGGTTTCGGCCGGAGGCGTGCCCGCCCAAACCGGAGCAGGCGGGAGTGGCGCGGAGCCAGTATTACCCAGGTGGGTGCACCCGCCAAGCAAGGCGGTGCCCAGGGCGAGGGAAAGCAGACGGAGTAAGGGGGATGTCTTCATAAAAATAATCAGAGGGGGGCGAGGAAATGTTGATCGATGAGCCAATCACGGAGGTGATTCGTCCAAGCCTTCGCGGCCGGGCAACGATCGCTGGCACCCCAGCCGTGACCACCCGTCGCCCAGACGTGGACTTCGGAGGAGCCGCCTAATGACTTCAGTTTAGCCGCCAGCGCCATCGATCCCTCGGCGGGGACCCGGTCATCCGCACTGTGGGCAAAGAAAGCGGGCACGGGCTTCGGGCCCTTGGGCGGCACCACACCTTCGGGGCCTTCGCGCAGAACACTATTAGGCTGATCCTTCTCAAAGAGATAGGCCGGGTAGACCATCACTGCGAAATCCGGGCGGGCGGCCTCAGCCGCCGCCGGA
>CAISXT010000077.1 GCA_903889525.1 uncultured Opitutia bacterium
TGGGTGAAGCTGCCGGCACCCGGCTGACGATAGCTGAGGCGGTAGAAGTATTCCGTGTTCGGGGTCAGGCCGTCGATAACGACTTCCGTCGCCTTGCCAGCCGGGAGCGCGGTCACCGACGTCTTGCGGATGTACTTGCCCTTGGCCGTACCGATCTCGAGGAACGCTTCCATCGCCGAGACCGGTAGAAGGCTCGCCGTGATGGCCTTGTGGGTCGCGCGGCCGAAGATCAGCGAGAGTTTCGCGTATTCCGCGAGGAATTCTGGGAGGACATATTCGCCTTGGAAAGCCGGGCCACGCGCCCTGGAAGAATCGTCGCCACCGCCCTTGCCCTTCCCCCCGCCCTTGCCCTTCTTCTCCTGAGCTGAGACGGACGGCAGTAACGTCCAGCCGAAGGTCGCGGCCATCAGCCCAAGGAATTCACGACGAATGACCGTGCCGAAGGAGGGCTTATAAAAGGGGTTGGGTTTTCCGGATGAGGGGTCTTCGGCGGCATTCATGGGGTGAGCGTACGAAGATGGAACGCCAGAGAGGAGGAGAAGTTGCGGAAGAGGGCAGCACGCGGTGCTGCCCCTACCTAGAGACAGATTAGGACAGCACGTGGTTCTGTCCCTACCTTGAGATGCAGCTAGGTCGTGACGCAGTCCCGCCCCTACCCGAGACAGACTACGAGAGCTTCTTGAGTTCGCCGGTACTATCGCCGAACTGCACGTCGCGAATATCCATGCGATTGAGCATGCTGACCCAGAGATTATTGATCGGGGTCTCCTTTGAATAGACAATATGGCGGCCCGGACGGAGCGTGCCGCAACCCTTACCCGCGAGCAGCACCGGAAGGTCGTCATGATTATGCCGATCGCCGTCACCGATGGCTGAACCATAGGCGATCATCGAGTGGTCGAGCAATGTCCCGTCGCCTTCCTTCACCGACTTCAGGCGCTCGAGGAAATACGCCAAGTGCGCGGTGTGGAATTTATTGATGTCCTGAATCTTCGCCAGCTTCTCGGGGTTATTGCCGTGGTGCGAGATGCTGTGGTGGCCTTCGCGGACGTTGATAAAAGGGTAGGAACGGTTGCTACCGTCGTTCGCGAAGACCATCGTCGAAATCCGTGTAGTGTCGGTCTGGAACGCGAGGACGACTAAATCGGCGAGCAATTTCAGGTGCTCCGAATAGCTCTGCGGGATGCCCTGGGGGGCCACGGCGGTGGCGGGGAGTTTCGGCTGGCCCATCGTGCCGGCCTTCTGAATGCGTAGCTCGAGTTCGCGGACCGCGGTGAAATACTCGTCGAGTTTGCGCTGGTCGCCCGTGCCGAGGCGAATGTTCAGCTCGCGGAAGTCATCGCGGACCGCATCAAGGACGCTCTTGCGTTGGGCCGCCAGGCGAGCGCGTTCGACGTCTGAACCCGAACCGAACAAGCGCTCGAAGATGAGCTTCGGGTTAACCTCTTTGGGCATCGGCTGAGTCGCGGAGCGCCAGGAGAGATTAGATTCGTAAATACAACTGTAGCCGGAATCGCAACCTCCAGCGAGCTTGCTGGCATCGGCACCGACTTCCAAGGAGGGCAGTCGCGTCCGATCGCCGATACGAGCGGCGGCCACCTGGTCGGCGGAAATGCCCGAACGGATATTGGCACCATCGGTCTTTCGCGGCTGGGCGCCCGTCAGGAAGGCACTCATCGCCCGGGCGTGGTCGCCACCGCCGTCGCCATGATCGCGCGCCTTGTCGGCCGTGAGTCCGGTCAAAAGGGAGAAGTCATTCCGGACATTTGCCAACGGCTCAAGGATGGCGGGGAGCTTCGTGGGTAATGCGCCTTCGGCGATGGGATTCCGGCCACCGCGCCAGCCATCCATGTTTACGCCGTTCGGAACATAAATGAAGGCCATCCGATTCGGGGCCGCCTGGGAGACCGGCGTGTTGCCGCCCGCCCAAGATTTCTGCACGCCCATCGCCTCGAGCCAAGGCAAGGCCAAGGCTGCGCCCATGCCTTTAAGGATCGTGCGGCGGTTGAGATGGTCGGATTTCATGCGGGGCTCACTTGGTCTTAGGCTTATGCGACACGCTTTCAACCTGCGATGTTCCCCGGCGGAGACGGAATGGGTCGCTGAGCACCACCGCGGTTACGAGGGCGGAAAAGCGGTTTTCGCCCTTTTTGGCCCCCGCGGCGATTTTATCGATGGCGGGTTCGTCATAATATTCGACGCCTCGGCCCAAGGCGTAAATCAATAGCTTGGACGACAAATTCCGCACGAACTTGTCTTGGTCCGCCTTGAGGATGGCCTTGAGCTGGCTGGCACCACTAAACACCCGGCCGTCCGTCAGCTTACCGGAAGGATCGATGGGCTTTCCTTCATCGGCTTGGCGAAGTTGACCGACGGCGTCGAATTTTTCGAAAGCAAAGCCAAGCGCATCCATGCGTGCGTGGCAGGAAGCACAGGATGGATTCTGGCGATGCTGCTCCATCCGCTGACGCAAAGTGCCCGTGAGTTGATGTTGCGACTCAAGGGCGGGGACTTCGGCGGGGGCGGGCGGCGGGGGCGTGCCGAGGATTTGCTCCAGAATCCACTTCCCGCGTTTGACGGGGGAAGTGCGGGTCGGATTGGAAGTCGCCGTCAGGATACTGGCCTGCGTGAGCACCCCCCCGCGATCGCCGGGAGGTAACGTCACCCGGATGAACTCCGTCTGCGTTTGCTTGCTCTTAAAGGCTGTGGTCGGCAGACGATAAAACTGCGCGAGCGGCCGGTTCACATAGGTGAAATCGGCATCGATGATATCCAA
>CAISXT010000078.1 GCA_903889525.1 uncultured Opitutia bacterium
ACGCCTTCGACGATACCGCGCAGGTAGCCGCGCTGGATGGCGCGGGCGATGGCGTTCGCACCCTGATCGGAGCCAGTGCCAAACGTGGTCAGGCGGAGAGATTCGATGCGGCCTGGGGCGGCGAGCTGACGGGCGATGGCACCGAGCTTCTGCGCGAGGGAGAGGAACGGCTTAATCGCGGCGAGCGTCTGGGAGTCCACGGAAGGCAGGTTAACGGCGTTGGCCGGCGAACCACCACCGAGCACCGTGATGGCGGCTTCGGCGACTTCGACGCCGACATTCTCCTGAGCTTCAGCTGTCGATGCGCCGAGGTGAGGGGAGAGGTGTGCTTTCGGCAGAGAGCGCAGGGGGTGGTCTTTGGCGAGGGGCTCTTCGACAAACACGTCGAACCCGCAACCGCCACACTGGCCGGATTTCAGGGCTTCAGCGAGAGCGGTCTCATCGACGATGCCGCCGCGAGCGCAGTTTACGATTTTTACGCCCTTCTTCATCTTGGCGAAAGCGGCTGCATCAACCATACCTTCGGTCTCACCCTGCTTACCCTTCTCGATGAGGGGCATGTGGACGGTGATGTAGTCGGAGAGGGCGAAAACTTCGTCGAGTGTCGCGATGGAGACGCCGAGGGCCTTGGCGCGGGCTTCGGTGAGATACGGATCGTAGGCCAGGACCTTCATGCCAAAGGCGAGCGCCCGCTTGGAGACTTCGGCACCGATGCGGCCGAGGCCGAGTACGCCGAGGGTCTTTCCGAAGAGTTCCGAGCCAGAGAGGCTTTTGCGATCCCATTTACCTTCGCGCATGGACTGGACGGCTTCCGGGACGGGGCGCGCCAGGGAGAGTAGGTGGGTGAAGGTGAGTTCGGCGGTCGCGACCGTGTTGCCCGATGGGGTGTTCATCACGATGACCCCGCGCTCGGTGGCGGCATCGACGTCGATGTTGTCGACGCCCACGCCCGCCCGGCCGACGCAGACGAGACGATGGGCGGCGGCGAGTACTTCCCGGGTGATTTGGGTTTCGGAGCGGACCAGGATAGCATCCACGTCCGCAACGAGGCTGAGGACCTGTTCCGGGGTGGAGCCGTAGGCTTCGACGACCTCATAGCCCGGCTGGGCTTTGAGGAGGGCGACTCCGGTGGGCGAGATTTTGTCGGCGACGAGTACCTTGGGCATGGCGATGTGACGTGGAAAGTTTGCGTGGAGTCATAAATGCCCACCCGCGGTAAAGGCAAGCACCTACCCCCGCCCGACTGTCATAGAAGCATCAAAGCCGACGATGGGCATAATTCGCCAATTCGTAGCAATCCGGGCTCATTTCTTCGAGAAAACGGCAGGGGTCGAGGGGGCGGTAGCCTTCGCCCGAAACGGCGAAGCGGGGGGCGAAAAGGAAGAGCAAGTTCTCGGCGCGGGTGCAGGCGACGTAGAAGAGTCGGCGTTCCTCTTCGACGTCGCCTTCGTCGATGGCACGGCTCAGCGGGAAAAGTCCGTCAGCAACACCCAGTAGGAAGACAATCGGGAACTCCAGACCTTTCGATTGGTGAATCGTCGTGAGGCGCAGCATGTCCTCCTCCGGCTCGGCTTTCCTGTCCGAGGACTCGCCGTTAAGGAGTGCCACTTGGGCGACGAGGTCGCCGACATCATCAAATTTCGATGCGAAGCCGATCAGGCCTTGGAGGTCCTGCTCGCGGTCACGCCAATCCGGGAAGATTGTTTTGATGAAGCCCCCGTACCAGCCCTCGATGCAGACGCGGACGGTTTCAGCCGGAGTCCGTGCTACTTTAGTGGATTGGGCATCGGAGGCGGCGACGAAGAGGTTGGGTGCCGGTGCCGTCGGGCCGGGTTTCGCCCTGGCTGCCTCCAGCCCTTCCAACATATCTTCAAGGGTGATCGTCAGGTCTTTGAAATCATCCTTCGCGGACTCCGGCACGCGCTTCAGGACGGCATCAGACCGCAGCGCGCGCACCATTCCGCGGGCTTCCGCTTGCTCGATCTCGCGGGCGGCTTTACTGATCTTATCGGCAGCGACTGGGCCGACCTTTGGTAACAAGCAGAGGATGCGAGAGAGCGCGACTTGGTCGAGCGGGTTATGTACAAAGCGAAGTTGCGCGAGGATATCCTTTACATGGATGAGGTCGAAGAACTTATGCCCGCTGGTGATGACGAACGGGACGCCTAAGGCGTTCAGTTCCATCTGTAATTCAAGTGACTGGTAGTGGGCGCGGTAAAGGATGTGGATGTCGGCGAGCGCATGCCCGTCTTGATGGAGCTGGAGGATTTTACGGCCGACCAGTTTCGCTTGTTGTGAGGTATCGCCGACCGTGAAGACCGTGGGTTGAGGGCCGCGGGATCGGACGGCTTTGAGTCGGCGATCGAACCCTTCAATCTTCGGGCGGTGACTCAGGATTTCGTTCGCGAAGGCCAGGATTTCCGGCGTGGAGCGATAGTTCGTGTCAATGGTATGAATCAAGGTGCCGGGGTGGCGATTCGGGAAAGCGACGATGTTCTCCCAGTCGGCACCACGCCACGTGTAGATACACTGCGCGTCATCTCCCACCGCCATAATCTGGTGTTCACTCGCTAGCAGATCGATGATGCGGCTCTGCAGTCGATTCGTATCCTGAAACTCATCAACGAGGATGTGGCGGAAGCGTTGCCGATAGTGGGCGAGGGCGGCCGGGTCGTTTTCGAGGATATAAAGCCAGAGGCTCAGCAGGTCGTCGAAGTCGCAGAGGTTGCGCTCTTTTTTCGCGGCCTCGTAAGTGGTGCAGAACTGCATCAGCTTCTCTGGGCCGCCTTTCATCCAATCGAGCCGTTCGGTGAGGACATCCTGCAGCGGGCGGAGGGTATTCCGGGCGTGAGAATAGGCGTCGAGGATGACCGCGGCCTTGGGGTTGGTCTTGTCCTTGATGAAGGCCCCATCGACCTGTTTCACGATCTCCGAGAATAATTGCTCTGATTCTTTCTGGTCTATGATGGTGAAATCAGGTGAGCGCGAGGCGACGGCGGCATTGCGGCGCAGGATGCGTTGACCGATGGAGTGGAAGGTGCCGCCCCAGAATTGACCGCGGGGAACGCCCGTCAGGTCTTCGACGCGCTCGAGCATCTCCTTGGCGGACTTGTTGGTGAATGTCAGCAGCAGGATATCCCATGGCCGGGCACCTTGATGGAGCAGCCAGGCGACGCGGTAGGTGAGGGTGCGCGTCTTACCTGAGCCGGCACCGGCGAGCACGAGGGCAGGCCCGCGTGGAGAAGTGACCGCGGCGTACTGCTCGTCGTTGAGCTCAGCGCGGAAGTCGACAGGAGGCAGTCCTTCCACGGCTTAGCGGATGGGGCGCTGGCGGCGATCCATCAGGCTGAACTTGGAGACCTGTTCGTCCGCCTTGTAGGAAGAACGCACCAAGGGGCCGGATTCGACATGCTTCACGCCGACTTCCAGCGCCATGGCTTTCCATTCCGCAAATTCATCTGGGTGCACCCAGCGATCAATCGGAGCGTGTTCCTTGCTGGGCGAAAGGTACTGACCGATGGTGAGAATGTCCACTTGGGCAGCGGCGATATCCCGGATGAGCTGCGCAACTTCTTCTTTGCGTTCGCCAATGCCCAGCATGATGCCGGTCTTGGTCACGAAGTCGCGTGACTTGGCGTGCTTAAGGACCCAGAAAGACCGATCATACCGGGCGGTCTTACGTACGGGCCGCTGCAAGCGTTCGACGGTTTCGAGGTTATGATTCAGGATGTCCGGCCGGGCGTCGAGTAGGGTATCGAGGTGCACTTGTTCGCCGCGGAAATCTGCCGGGAGAACCTCGATGGTCGTGGTGGGGTTACGGTGGCGGGTGGCCCGGATGGTGGCGGCCCAGACTGAGGCGCCGCCATCCTTAAGGTCGTCGCGGGCAACAGAGGTGATAACCACGTGCCGCAGTTTCATTTGTGCGATGGATTCGGCGACGCGGGCGGGTTCGCCGAGGTCGAGTTCGCTGGGGCGGCCGGTGAGGACGGCGCAGAAGGTGCACGAGCGGGTGCAGACGTTGCCCAGGATCATGACGGTGGCCGTGCCGCGAGACCAGCATTCGCCCATGTTCGGGCACTGGGCAGACTGACAAACCGTGTGGAGTTTGTGCTCGTCGACGTTCTTCTTGGTTTCCAGGAAGTCGGGACCGCTCGGAAGCTTGGCGCGAAGCCAGTCGGGTTTACGGGCAGACTCAATCATGGAGGGGGTCAACATTGCGGTCTCGGCCCTTTTTTCAACCTAACAAACAAGAAGGGGTGCTCTCCTCCCGGAAAGCACCCCTTTTGCTATGATGTTTTACCTTAAACCTTAGAAGGACTTCTTAACCGTGAAGGCCGTGATGCTGCCGGCGCCTTCAAGCTTGTTGTAGGCGACGCTGGCGTCGAAACCGAGAACCGGGTAGGTCAGGGCGAGCGCGTAGTCGTACTTGGAGCTGGCCTTGTCGGAGCCGTAGTGGAGGCCGAGGTTGAGTCCCTTGACGGCGGGGATGTCGTAGCTGTAGTTGGCTTCGTAGTAGTAGTCGGACAGGGCGCCGGTGACACCACGGGAGGCCTTGAGGGTCAGGCCGGCGTAGGTCGCGGAGATGTTGGCTTCACCGCCAGTGGCGTTGGCCGAGGAGGCAGTGTAGGTGTAGTCGATGTAGCCAACCGAGACGTCGACGGCGCCGATCTTGAAGCCGTAGTTGGCGTAGAGGTCAATTTCCGTACCATCGCTGAGGCTTGAGCCCCAGACGCCCGCCGTGAGGCCGCTGACCGGGGTCTTGGTCAGATCAAAACCGCCCTGAATGGCGACGTGATTATTGTACGAGATACCGCGGAAGACGTAGTTGCTCGTCAGCGCGACATTGCCCGTGGTGGTGAACGCCGAGGCAGCGGCGGGCGCCGACTGAGCAAAGCTCGCGGCAGCGGTGAGGGTGAGGAGGGTGATGGTGGTGTGCTTCATTGCACCACCGCTCATGCTTACTCTGTGCCAACGAGCCTAAAACCGAACCAAACAACGCTATTTCCCTAAAAACCAGCAGACCCTTGACTAAAAATAAACCACAGTGACTAAATTTAAGCGATGTCGCTCAATCGTTAACCCCCGAGCGCCGATTTGTAACTCGCAACGTGGTCCGTGGCTGCTTTTGGCCAACTGAACTCCATCTCCATGGCTTTTTTCTGAACGGCTTTGAATGCCTCCGGCTGCTGATAAAGTTCCAAGGAGCGCTGGATGGCCCATTCGATCCCGCTCATGTCGGCGTGTTGAAAGGTGATCCCAGACCCGCCGTGCTTGCCGTCCCAGGGGGACACGGTGTCGGCCAATCCGCCCGTCGCTCGCACGATAGGAAGGGTGCCGTACGCCATGGAATACATTTGGTTAAGTCCGCAGGGCTCGAATCGGCTCGGCATGAGGAAGAAGTCACTGCCGGCCTCGATGCGATGCGAAAGGCCATTATCGTAGCCGATGCGGACAGCGCAGAGCTCCGGGAAGTCGGTTGCGAGTCGGCGGAACTCGTTTTCCAGTGCCGCATCCCCGCTGCCAAGTAGGGCGAACTGGATTTTACCTTCACGTAGGAACTTCGGCAGCACCTGCACGGCGAGGTCGAGCCCCTTCTGATCCCAGAGGCGGGAGACGACGCCGATCACGGGGAGCTTGCGGTCGGTGGCAAGGTTCAGCTCGCGGAGGAGGGCCTGCTTGCAGGCACTTTTGCCGCTGACGTCCTTGGCCGAGAAGCCTTTCGCGATATGTTTATCGTCGGCCGGATTCCATTCGTCGCGGTCGACTCCGTTGAGGATGCCAATCAAGTCCTGGCTGCGACGCCGGACGACATCATCGAGTCCGTAGCCAAAGGCAGGCGTGAGGATTTCCTGAGCGTAGGTGGGACTGACCGTGATGACGCGGTTGGCGTGGAGGATGCCACCCTTAAGGAAATTAACGCCTCCCAAGCACTCTAACTCCATGGGATTCCAGAGAAACTCAGGCAAGCCGAGGTAACTCATAATGCGACGTGGGTAGAGTCCTTGATGCTGAAGATTGTGGATGGTGATCACTGAGGCGCTTTGGCCGAGGGCGGATGACTTGAGCGTCGTATTGAGTAGGACGGGGACGAGGCCCGCGGTCCAATCGTGGCAATGGACGATGTCGGGAATCCAACCGGCCGACAGGCAGAGATCGAGCCCAGCTCGGCCGTAGAAGGCGGCCCGCTCCGCGGCGTCTTCGCGTGTCGGGTAGATTTCGCGACTGCCATAAAACTCTTCATGTTCAATGAACCAGGCGTCGAAGCCGTTGGTGACGGTGAGTGTACGGACTCGGCAGGCCGCTTTCAGTGGGTCGCCGCCGACGCCTACTTTGAGCGATTCGATAAAGGTACTCATGCCTTCGCGGCCAGGGACAGAGCCGTAAAGAGGGGTGACCGCCCTGACTTCGTGCCCGAGCGCAGCCAGTGCCTTGCCGAGGGCTACCGTAGCATCCCCCAGCCCGCCCGCTTTGGACCAAGGCGCAAGTTCGGGAGTAACGAAAAGGATTTTCATCGGTCAGGAAAGGGGGTCGCGCGTTCGGCCGATGCGGTTGAGCAACGGGATACAAGCAATCAGGATGCCAAGAGCCGCCATCATGGCGATGTTGCCGGCCAGATCGTGGACGGTGCCCAACGCAGAAAAGCCAACTTGCCCGTGCTCGATGCCATTCCAATCACGGTCGAGTGATTTCGAGCCGTGGTTGAGTGCCTGTAATGTAAGGAAGGTATTCCGACCAATATTGAGCAAGATGGCGGTGAGTCCGGATAGGCCAATCATAGCCGCCCGGCGTAGCAAAGCGCCCGGGAAACCACCCTCGATGGCGACGGAGCCTAGGAAGCAGCCGGCGAACACGCAGGCCGAGAGCGATCGAATGCCGGAGCAGGCTTCGGCTACGCCGACGGCGTCGCCATTCGGGAAAACCAAAGTATTACCACTGACGCGAATGCTGTGGCCGGTGGCGCGCATGATGCCGGTGACGATTTCCGTGACGTCGCTCAGGAGGGCGTTTTTAATCTGGTTGTCGACGAGGTAGAGGAAGGGGCCGGAGATTAGCCACACCCCCGCCGGGAAAAGCATCAAGCCCACTGCCAGCCAGCGGGAGTGGGCGGTCGGCGTGGTGTCTTCTGGTCCGCGGACGGAGAGAAAGGTCACGGCTAAGGCGGTGCCAGTAAGACCGAACGCGATGGCCACGGTAGGTCCGACGCCCGTACCGAAGATAGCACGCGAAACCACGCCGAAGGCGAAGACGACGACGGAGCCAAAGGCCGTGGATTGGGCGAAGAGGAGTGCGAACCGCGATGCGGGCGCAGACAGCTGGGACCGACTACCCGTGAGCAGGGCGCGAAGTTCATCCCAGCGATCCCACAGTACGTAGGCGGAAAAAAATGGCACAAGGTAACCAAAGCTGTAGTCCTCTTTGGTGCTCCAGATAGCCCATTGATCCCAGGTGGCGAGGGTTGCCATGCCGACGAGCAACCAACCCAATCCGCGAGTGGTGGGGTCGATCGGCAACGACGACCGGTCCTGGCTTGCCGCGGGCATCAGAACCGAGGCACGGCGGCCAGAAGTGTCTTCGTGTACGCTTCGCGTGGGTTACCGAGAATCTCCGCCGGCGTACCCTGTTCGACGATGCGTCCTTTCGACATCACCAAGATCTGGTCGCTGACGTGTTCGACGACCGCGAGGTCATGCGCAATAAAGAGGTAGGTGAGGCCGAGTTGTTCCTGGAGGTCCTGGAGGAGGTTGACGACTTCTGCCTGGACGGAGACATCCAAGGCCGAAACGGGTTCGTCGCAAATGATGAGCTCAGGTTGCACAGCCAGAGCACGGGCGATACCAATCCGCTGACGCTGGCCGCCGGAGAATTCATGCGGATGCCGGTTGAGATGTTCGGCGGGAAGTTGGACGCTGCGAAGGAGTTCCGCACACCGATCTCTCCGGTCGTTGCGAGACATCTGGGGGAAGTGGATTTCGAGCGGCTCGGAGAGGATGGTCAGAATGTCAGCCCGGGGGTTGAGGGAATTATACGGGTCCTGGAAGATCATTTGGATGTTCTTGCGCCATGGGTGGAACGCCGTGTTGGATATTTGGCCGATATCGACGCCCTGATAGATAATATTCCCCGCGGTCAACGGGGCGAGTTTCACGATGGCTCGGCCGGTAGTGGTCTTGCCCGAGCCAGATTCACCCACGAGGCCGACCGTCTTGCCTTTTGGGATGACGAACGAGATGCCGTCGACTGCTTTTTTGGGTGCGGCGGTTTGCCAGAACCATGGGGCCCGGCCCGGGTAGTGGACCGAGAGTCCGCGGACTTCGAGGAGGTTGGCGGGGGTGCTCATGGGGAGACTTTTAATTCGTCCGTTAAGGTGGTGAGGCGGCGACGGCGCTGACCTAGGCGTGGAATGCAGGCGATGAGTGCCCGCGTGTAGGGATGCGCTTGAATCTTCATAATCTCGCTCACCGGTCCGTGTTCGACGATACGTCCCTTCCACATCACTTGGACGTGGTCCGCGAAGTTCGCGACAATCCCGAAGTTATGCGTGATTAGGAGGATACTCATGCCCCGATCTCGGCGCAGGCGGGCGAGCAGATCCATGATTTCTTTTTGAATGGTGACGTCGAGCGCCGTGGTCGGCTCGTCGGCCACGAGCAGCCGCGGATTGCAGGCAAGGGCCATCGCAATCATCGCCCGCTGCTGCATGCCCCCTGAGAGCTCATGGGGGTATTGGTTCGCGACACGCTCGGGCTCGTTGATGTGAACTTCCTCAAGGGCGCGGATAATCTCGGCTTTGACATCGGTAACTTCCGGGCGATGAAGCGAAATCGCTTCGCCGACTTGGAAGCCAATCGTATAGACAGGATTCAGTGACGACCCAGGCTCTTGGAAGATGTAGGCGATGGAGCCTCCCCGGACTTTGGCGAGTTTGTCCTCTGCGAGTTCTAATAGGTTTACGCCGTCGAGCGTGACGGACCCGGTCACGGTGCAAGTCGGGGCGGGGGGCAGCAGGCGAGTGAGCGCCAGGGCTGAGACGGACTTGCCGGAGCCGGACTCGCCGACGACGGCGAGGACTTCGCCTGCGGCGATGGAAAAACTAACCTCTTGGGCGGCGACGGTGGCGCGGTCACCCGCATGGAAGGTGATGCTGAGGTCCTGTACTTTCAGGAGGGGCTCGGCGGACATGGGAGTGACTTTAGGTGAGGGGTGGGGCGAGGGGAAGGAAGAACGATGTCATTCGGTTCGCCAACGGTCCTCGATGATGGTCTTAGGGGCGCCCCGGACGACCCCGGCTCGGAAATCCTTGAGGTCTTTGTCGCGCTCCGAGGGCACCAGCCAGAATAGCCCGTAGCTCTGGGGGTCTTCCGCTGATCGGACGTCAAAGCCTTCGGGGAATTTCACCCAACCCCAATGGGCGAGGCGGTATCCTGGAACGCGGAAGCCAGGGATGAAGTCGGCGTTATCATGGATACGCTGCTGCATCTGATGGGAGAGTTTAATCATGTCCGGCTCCTCGGTGGCGGCCCGGAATTTATCAATGAGGGCAGAAAGTTCGGGGTCATCGATGCCGGTGATGTTATTAGTCTGACGTTTGGGGACTTTTCTTCCGTCCGCCAGTTTGTCGACGGCATTGTCTCCATGGTGTGATTCCCAGAGCGCTGGCAGACGACCGGAGACGGACCAGGCCCAAAAGGCGATGTCATGGTTCTTTTCCATGACCTTACGGTACATGGTGGTATGCTCGAGGGTCTCTGGTCGATATTCCAAGCCGCAACGGCGGGCTGACTCTACCAAGGTGGCTAGGTATTTACGACGGTCCGAGGTATCGAAGGTCAAGCGGAAGGAGAGGCGTTCGCCCGCCGGGTTCATGAGGATGCCATCCGGGCCAGTCAGGGTGAAGCCAGCCTTGGCGAAAGCCGCTCGGGCCAGTTCGGGCGAGAATAAGCGGGCCCGGATGGTCGGGTCGGTGTACTTGCCGAGTCCTTCGCTGAATTGGTTCAGACGTTCGTAATCCCCGCGGTAGAATCCTTCGATGACCCGCTGGAAGTCGGTCGCGTGCTGTAGGCCGATTCGGATGTTACGATCGTTCAGCAGTGGTCGCTGGGTGTTAATGTAGAGGCCGTAAGGCGGGCGCGGGATGTCGTTGAAGAATTGCACCTTGCTGACGTAGCCGTCGAGATAGGCTTTCTTCTCGTTGGTGCCGTACCAGTAACGAGGCATACCAATCGGCATAAAATCAATCTCACCCGCGAGGAGCGATTCATAGGCGCTATCGATTTCCCGGATGACGGTGAATTCAATCGCGTCTGGGTTGTAGCGGTAGCGGTAATACTTCCGGTTATCTCCCCACCAATCTTTGACGCGGGTGAGCGTCACGGACTTCTCCCGTTGGAAGCCTTCCTTCGTTACGTAGTAAGGACCCGTGGTGGGCTGGAATCGGTCGTTGTAGGTTTTCTCGTAGGTGGGTCCGAAGTCCTTGAAGAAATTGCGCGGGATGGGGCGCAGTTCGCCCAGGTTCTCTAATTGCATCGGGCGTTTGCGGGGCGCCTTTACCGCGATCGTGTAATGATCGAACTTGGTAATGCCGCCCCACTCACGAGTGTAGTAATCCACATACCATTCGGCGTTGATCCAGGGTGAGCGGTAAAAGTAAAAGGCGAAGAAATAATCGTCCGCGGTGATGGGCTGGCCGTCCGTGAATTTGGCCTTCGGGTCTAATTTGAAGTAGGCGGTCATGCCGTCCGCGGACATCGCCCAGCTCGTCGCTAAGGCTGGAATGGGTTCATCTGAATTGGGGTGAGAAGAGAGGAGGCCGAAGTCGTTGTTGTCGTAAAGCTCGCCGCGGAAGCCGTTGTTCGCGTTCGGCCCAACGCGCCGCAGCGTGGGGGGCGTAGAAGGGGTGAACTGCCGCAGGATGCCGCCCCGCACCGCCCTTGGATCGGCAAACTCTTTTTGCCCTGAGCCGTCTTGCCAGGTCAAATCTTTAGGCAGATCGGCCGGAGTGGCGAAGCGGAAGAACTCCTTATGCTCGGCGTAATACTTCGCGGCATTGGGATCCTGGAAGGTTTCGGCCTGGGCAACAGCCAGGGCGAAGAGAAAGGCGCAGAGGGTTCTCATTGTTGGTTACGGCGGAGGTCGAAGGCATCCTGGAGTGCTTCACCGACGGAATTGATCATGATCATCGTGCCGACGAGGCAGAACAGGGAGGGGCCGAGAATCCACCACGCGTTCCAGTTCTCTTTGGCTTGGTGTAAGAGATCACCCCACGAAGGCTCCGTCGGCGGGAGGCCGAAACCTAGGTAATCGAGTGCCGAGAGGGAGAAGACGAGTCCGTGTAAGCTAAAGGGCAGGGTGGTCAGGATGACAGTCGCGCAATTCGGCAGGATGTGTCGCCAAATGATGCGCGCATGGCCGGCGCCTAACGATTTTGAGGCGGTCACGTAATCGCGGGCGGAGACTTGATACGCAGAGGCCCGTAACTGCTGGGCGAGGCCGATCCAGGAGAAAGCCACGAGAATCAGGATGAGCATCGCTAACGACGGTTCGAGGAGGCTGGCCAAAAAGATGACCGCATAGAGGAAGGGAATGTTGGACCAGATTTCCATGGCGCGCTGCCAGAACATATCGAACCAACCGCCGAAGTAGCCCATCGATGCGCCGAGAATCAGGCCGACGGCATAGACGCAGGGGAGATAGATCAGGGCGGCGAGTAGCAGAATCCGAAAACCACCAAAAAGACGGGCGACCATGTCATGCCCGGATTCATCCGTCCCGAGCCAATGTCCATCGAGGCCAGGCGGGCAAGGAGATGGAATCAGCGTGAACAGCACGCCTCGGGGCTGCCAGTCTGTCCGGTCGTTGGCTGGAAGGGTGAGGGTGACTTTATCGGCCGTAAGTTTGGCCCGAGCAACTCCGGCACCTTTTTCCATCAGTCGGGCATCTCCGTTAAGATGACCGTTCGTGACCGTCCAGACTTGGTGACGTGATCCATCGGGATTGAGGCTAAAAATCCGACCTTCGGCGATAACGCCACGCGGGTCGGACCAGTTGCCCTGGCCGTCCCGTTGAACCATCGGAGCGACTTCGCAGACTTCGTCGGGAGCAAAGGGCACGATGGGCATTACCAGCCAGCCGCGCTTCGTGGCTTTGAGTTCGAGGGAGAGTAGGCGATAGTTAGGTTCCGCAATGGAGGGGAGGCCCAGTTCCTTGCCGGAGATAAAACCCGCAAAAACCGGGAAACGCAGTTGATCGTCTATGCGCATGACAATCGGTCTTTTCCCCACGAGCAACGGGCCCAGCGCGGTCAACACGGCTAAGGTGATGAAGGTGATGAGTGACCACCAACCCATCCGGTTGGCTCGAAAGCGCGCGAAGCGCTTGCGGGTGATTGGGTCGATCAGGTTCATGCCTTTTTATCGAACCGGATCCGTGGGTCGACGGCGGCGACGCAGAGGTCGGAGATGATATTACCTAACAGCATGGCGATGCTCGAAAGCGTGAGGAGTCCAAGGAAGACCGGGAAGTCACGGTGGACGAGTGAGTCATAGCCGAGCAGGCCTAAGCCAGGGATATTGAAGGTGACTTCGATGAGGAAGGAGCCTGTAAGAAAGAAGCCGAGATTACCTCCGAAGGTCGCCGCCAGCGGGATGAGCGAGTTGCGGAGGGCATGGACGAAGACGATACGCCCGTGGCTGAGGCCTTTGGCCTTGGCGGTCCGAACATAATCTGCCGCGAGATTATCGAGCAGTCCATTGCGGGTGAAAAGGGTGAGCGCCGTGAAGGCTCCGACCATCTCACAGGTGAGGGGGACGATGGTATGATGAAAGCGGCCCGCCCAGCTGAGGTGGGTCCAATCGAAACCTTTAGTGGGAAACCAGCCCATCTTGAAGCAAAGGAGCTGCAGCATCGCCACTGCGAGGATGAAGCCGGGGATGGAATAAAGGATGAAGAGTACCTGCGAAGATAATCGATCAAACCAGCCATCCCGTCGCAGTGCTTTCGCCACACCGAGCGGGATGGAGATCGCATAGGCTAGGAATAGCGACCACCCGCCGAACCAAGCGGAAATCGGCAGGCGTGATTTGATCTCATTCCAGACAGGCTTGTCGCTTCCGGTGGAGTCGCCCAGCTGCCCTTGCAGGAGGCCGGAGTAGGCGTTGCGATAAACGAGCACGCGCACCGCTTTGTCGGGGTCATCGGGCAGGGGGGCGAGTATAGCGAGCCAGTTCGCACGCGGCTTATCTTCGTCGGCGGCGACGCGCAGAGCCTTAACACTTTGGGTGACCTTGAGTTTGAAGGACTTTCCGGGATTGAGGTCATCGGCGACTTCGGCTTCGGCCTTGCCATCCTTGTCGAGGCGGACCGTCGTCCAGTCGGCTGGGCCGGGCATTGCGCCCAGCCAGATGGCGTAGGCTTCGAGCATCGGTCGGTCGAAGCCGTAGCGGCGTTTGAGGTTGTCCAGCTCCTCGGGCGAGGCTGGACCGGAAGGACGAGCGGCGGAGCTGCGCTTGCGGTCAGCTTGTTGACGTTCGGCGAGAGCCTGCTCGATCGGACCGCCGGGGACGAAGCGAGTAAAGGAGAATGCTACTAGGGTGATGCCCACAAAGGTCAGTGGGACAAGCAGCAACCGTCTGAGGACGTAGTCGCGCATCGGGGTATCTATAGGGCAATCACCGCCCGTGGGGGGTCAATCCCGAAAGAGGTGCGCGTGAGACTCTGCTTGCACAATTAAATCAGCCCCACAGTCTGCGCCCGTGCCCCTTCTTTACGTTCTATTGTGGATGTTGCTGATTTTATGCAGCACTCCTTTGCTCATATTTCTTGTCGCCCTTGCTTGGCGGGCACCCCGCCGGCATGCCTCGATGTCCTTTGGGTACTGTGCCATGCAGACGTTTTGTTGGCTGGTGTTGAAGTGCTTGTATAAGATCCGCGTCCGCGGGGCTGAAAACTTCCCCGAATCAGGCCCGCTGCTGATTCTCGGCAATCATGTCGCCTATGCCGATGTCTTGATTGTGGGGGTACTGTCGCGACGTCCCGTCCGTTTTCTCTCCTGGGAAGGTTTTGAGCGGCAGAAGTTCCTGGGATTCATGTGTCGGATGATGGGGACAATTCCGGTTTCCGAAACCAAGGCCAAGGATGCCATTTTGAAGGCCGCTGAAGCCCTGAAAAAGGGCGAGGTGGTCTGTATATTCCCGGAAGGGAGTCTGACTCGAAACGGTAGCCTGATGCAGCTGCGCAAGGGTTTCGAGTTAATCGCGCGCCGGGGAGGGGCGCCGATCCTCCCCATCGCCATTGATGGTATGTGGGGATCCTTTCTTAGTTTCAGTGGCGGTAAGTTCTTCTGGAAATTACCCCAACATTTTCCTCGGCCCATCGGCGTGGTCATCGGCAAGGCTTATCCGGCATCTGAAACTGCCCACACCCGCTTACGATTGCTGGAGCTATCAGCCGAAGCTTTTGAGATGCGTCCTTCGCTGGAGCGGCACCTGAGTCGCGAAATGGTTCGTGGTTTGTTGCAGAAGGGTAACTCCATCGCGCTGGTCGATCTGGCCGCTGGACGTCAAGAATTTGCGGCCTCGAACCTGCTGGCCTTGAGCTGGGCCTTTGCCGGTGAACTCCGTCGCCGGACCACGAAGAGTCGCATCGCCATCGTTTTGCCTCCAGGGGTTGCGGCGGTTGTCGCCAATCTCGGCTGTCTCTTGGCCGATAAGATCCCCGTGAATCTGAACTTCTCACTCGGGAGAGAGCAGGCTGAGTCCTGTCTCCAGCGAGCGGAAGTCGATCTGCTGATTACGGCTGGTCCCTTCCGGGCGAAATTGGCCGAACGTTCTCCGAATTTCCCTTGGGGAGACCATGTCTTGGATGTCGCCGATTTCCTGACGACGCATTCACGCTTTAACTTGGCTTGCCGTACACTGTTGATCCGGGCGCTGCCAGGGGCGTTGATTCCGTTATGCATGCGCCTACCTAAACACGGCGGAGAGCTGGAGGCCGCCTTGCTTTTCACCAGTGGTAGTTCGGGTCAGCCTAAAGGCGTGCGTTTATCCCACCGCAACCTGCTCGCCAATCTTCGGCAGATTGAGAACGCCGAAATCCTCCCGGAGGATAGCGTCTTTCTTAGCAGTCTCCCGGTGTTCCATAGCTTCGGTTTCACCATTGGGCTATGGTATTGCCTGTCCCGTTCGCCTCGCTTGGTGACCTTGCCTTCCCCTTTGGACTCTGCGGCAGCCGTAAAGGCCATCCGCGAGGAGAAAGTCACGGCCGTGGTCGGCACGCCGACTTTCCTGCGCCCTTATGTCAAACGCGGTACCGCGGCAGACTTCGCAACCCTCGAGTGGGCCGTAGTCGGGGCCGAGAAATGTCCGCACGATCTGGTTGATGCCTTCCGTGATAAACTGGAGACCCCGATTCTCGAAGGCTATGGCATCACCGAGACCAGTCCGGTACTCTCTGTGAATGTGCCGGATCATCCTGACCCCGAAGAAGCTCCCAATGGTGTCTGGGTCGGCACGGTGCGCGGCTCGGTCGGCCGCCCCGTCATCGGCGTGGCGATTCGCTTTATCGATCCCGTGACGGAAGCGATTTTACCTTGTGGCCAGGTTGGCTTGTTGGAGGTCCGCGGGGCGAATATTTTCATGGGCTATCTCGACTCCGGGCAGACCGCCAAGGCGATGACGCCGGATGGGTGGTATCGCACCGGGGACCTTGGCCGCATGGACGACGACGGCTTCCTGCACCTTGCCGGCCGCCTCTCGCGGTTCTCCAAGATCGGCGGCGAAATGGTCCCTCACGGTACGGTCGAGGATGCCCTCCGAAAAGTCCTCGGGCTGATTTCCTCGATGGAGGTTAAAATCGCGGTCTCCAGTGCCGAGGAGTCGGCCAAGGGCGAGCAGCTCGTTGTCTTGCACGTCGATGATATCGACATCGAAGCCGTTCGAAATGCCTTGGCCGCCGAAGGACTGGCTAATCTTTGGATTCCTAAGGTGTTCAAGAAAGTGCCCGTCATCCCGATTTTAGGCACGGGTAAGCTGGATTTGAGTAAGTTGAGGGAGATGGCACAGGCCTGACGCGGTTTTGGCTCGCTTGTGGCTTAGGGTCGAATGTCCTCACCAACGATCATGCCAAAAAAGAAGAAGCCCGCGAAGAAATCCGGCAAGGTGCTTAAGGCCCGCAAGTCCGCCCCGAAGCCTGCCAAGAAGCTGGCGGCGAAGCTCGCCGCTGATTCGCAGGTCGTCGCTTTCCGCGATGCGATGCTGCGTCACTTGAAAAGTACCTTCGCCCGTGACCCTGTCACCGCGACCCGTAACGACTGGTGGTTGGCCACCTGCATGGCCGCCCGTGACCTAATGCTTGCGCGCTACATCGATACGCAGGCTCAGCATTCCAGCTTAAACGTCCGCCGCGTCTATTATTTCTCCTTGGAGTACCTCATGGGGCGGGTGCTCTCTAATAATCTCGTCAATCTCGGCCTCCGCGACGTGGCCGCGGCCGCCTTGGCTGAGCTGGGGCAAGATTTTGAGAGCGTCGCGGATGAAGAGGCCGACATGGGCCTAGGTAACGGTGGCCTCGGCCGTCTGGCTGCCTGCTTTCTGGATTCGCTCGCGACGATGGATATCCCAGCTATCGGCTACGGCATTCATTATGAGTTCGGCTTATTCCGACAGACCTTTGCGCAGGGCCGTCAGGTGGAGGTCGCGGATAATTGGTTGGCGAATAATAATCCCTGGCTCGTGCGTCGCCCGAACTTCCGCGTGAGCGTACCTTTGTATGGGCGGGTGAAGTACAGCACGGATGACCGCGGCAACCATTCGGCGGAGTTGGTGGAGACGAAGAATCTTCACGGCGTGCCCTGGGATATTCCGATTGCCGGATTCAACGCCAGCAGCGTCAACTACCTCCGCCTGTGGGAGTCTAAGGCCGATTCGGAGTTCGACTTTCGGGCTTTCGATCGCGGCGGTTACGTCGAAGCCGTGCACGAGCGCGACTCCAGTGAGATCGTCTCCAAGGTCCTCTACCCCAATGATAGCACCGAAAGTGGCAAGGAGCTGCGCCTCGTTCAGCAGATCTTCTTCGTTTCGTGTTCGCTCCAGGATATTCTCCGTCGCCACCGCCGCCTGAATCCTGATTTCAGCAATTTACCAGCGAAGGCGGCCGTTCAGCTTAATGACACCCATCCCTCGATTGCGGTCGCGGAGTTGATGCGTTTACTGGTCGATGGAGAGCGGATGAATTGGGATGAAGCCTGGGGACTGTGCTCGCAGGTATTTAGTTACACCAATCACACCCTGTTGCCGGAAGCCCTGGAGACTTGGTCGGTACCGCTTTTCGAGAAGGTCCTGCCGCGTCATCTGGAAATTATCTACGAGATCAATCGTCGCCACCTCGAGGAGGTCGACCGCCATTGGCCCGGGGATGATGCCCGCAAGACCGAACTTTCTATTATTCAGGAAGGTTCTCCGAAGCGCATCCGGATGGCCCACCTCGCCGTGGTCGGTTCGCATCACGTCAACGGCGTGGCCGAATTACACACCCGACTCATCCGCGCAAATCTGTTCCCGGGCTTCAATGAACTTTGGAAGGGTAAGTTTGTCAATGTGACCAACGGGGTGACCCCGCGGCGCTGGGTCCGTGGATGTAATCCCGCGCTCGGCGCGCTGTGTGATGAGATTGCCGGTCCGGGGTGGGAGGCTGACCTGGGTCGCTTGCGTAAGTTAGACGCCCAAGCTGACCGTCCCGCCTTTCAGGAGCGCTTTCTTGCCATCAAGCGTGAGAACAAGGTCCGCTTGGCCGCCCGCATCAAGGAACTCATCGGCGTGGTGGTCTCCCCCGACGCGCTCTTCGACGTCCAGATCAAGCGCCTGCACGAGTACAAGCGACAGCATCTCAATTTGCTGCACATCCTCTACCTTTACCGGCGGATTCTGAATGAGCCGAACGGACAATTCACGCCTCGCGTCTGCATCTTCGGGGCCAAGGCGGCGCCGGGTTACGCCCTCGCCAAGCACATTATCCATGCAATCAACCGTGTCGCTGCCGTCATCAATTCCGACGAGCGCGTCCGCGGACTACTCAAGGTGGTGTTCTTGCCGGATTATCGTGTCTCGCTCGCCGAATGCATCATCCCCGCTGCCGACCTCTCCGAGCAAATCTCGACCGCGGGCAAGGAAGCCTCGGGGACGGGCAATATGAAACTCGCGCTCAACGGTGCGGTGACCATTGGTACCCTCGACGGCGCGAACGTCGAAATCGCCGAGGAAGTCGGTACGGAGAATATTTTCATCTTCGGACTGCAGGTC
This sequence comes from uncultured Opitutia bacterium, assembly GCA_903889525.1. Classification (GTDB taxonomy): domain Bacteria; phylum Verrucomicrobiota; class Verrucomicrobiia; order Opitutales; family UBA953; genus UBA953. The sequence goes on from CAISXT010000078.1 coordinate 18,291, forward strand.
GAACAAGTCGCCGCGCTTTGGGCGCGTGGCTATAACCCGCGTGACGTACTGGCCGCGGACCCAGAACTGGCCGGTCTCTTGGACTGGCTTTGCTCCGATACCTTCACTCCGGAGCAGGGTGGAGCGCTCTCGCCCGTGGTGGATTCGTTGCTCGCCGGCGGCGACCCCTATCTCGTCCTGGCGGACTTCCGAAGTTACGTGGAAGCCCAGGCCAAGGTCGATAAGGCCTTCTTGGACCGTCGCCGCTGGGCCGCGATGGCCATCCGGAATGTCGCCCGTTGCGCTAAATTCTCCTCGGATCGGTCTATCGCCGATTACGCCAAGCTCATTTGGAAGACCAAATCGCACCCAATTCCCCGATAAGAAGGGGTTGAGGTTTGGGGGCGAAGGCTCATGCTCATGGGTCTTGCGTCTGTTTACCCCCATTTGTTGTGCGTGCCTCTGCGTGGCCTTTCATGCCTCGGCGGCGGCTTTGCCTGCGGGGGCGAAGAGGGCGGGTACAGTCATTACGGCTGAAGGGGGCGTCGACGGTGGCGTGCAAGTGATACGCTATGATGCAGATGGTCGACCCATGGATGGCTCAGCTCCGTCCAGGCCAGACCCCTCGCGGCCTCTTGCACCCAGCCCGCGTCCAGCGGCTCAAGCAACCCCGGCACCTGCTCCTGCTGCGGCGAAGCGGGAGATGCTGACGGCGGATGGCCGCAAACTCCCCTTTTCCGTGGAGGGGCAGGGCACTAAGAATGTCGATGGCAGTGTGGACTTCAATTCCGCGCTTAAGAAGGTCGGTAAAACCAGCGATGTCTCCGAGAAGCGTTTCGATACGACCATGGCCCCTGTCGGCAAGGAGCAGGTTTATTCACGCAACAATTTACTCACCCTGGATTCTTGGCATGGCCGCTACGATACCTTTGGCCGTAAGAAATCCGATATCGCCTTGGAAGATACGCTCGGCGCCCCCGTGCAGACAAAGGACATGGTGCAGGTGAAATCCATCGATCGCACGACGGCGGCGGTCAACGGATCCAAGGCCGAAGTCAAAGCTTGGGAGCATCATATGGGGGTGGAAGCCAACGATCGCTATACTGGGGTTAAATCTTCATTACAGGGTGTGCTGAATCCTAACCCGAAGACGGTCGACCAACTTTCGATGCAGGACATCAACCGCTTTCAGTTCCGTCGAAATCGTTCCGACGAGCCTGGACTGCCGACGGTCAAGCCGGGCTCGGATAACGTGCAGACCAAGGGCGGCCTCAAGTAATTGGAGGGTTTTGGCGTCCGCTTGGACTTTTTGCCTCGCAGGAAGGCAGAGGTGTTTTAATGATTCATGCTTACCCCTATGGGAGAAACTCTGAACAGACCCGCCAGCCCTGGCATCAGTGACCTCGAGGTCAAGGATGGCCAAATCATCTTTGATTCAGTCTGGTCCAGTCTGGAGCGCGAACTCGGTCGCGAGCAGTTAGCTTTTCCGCGGGAAATTTTTTGGCTCAACGGCGCACCAGGTGCCGGTAAGGGCACCAATACGGCGTTCATCCTGCAGTATCGCGATTACGGTGCAGATCCCATTGTGGTCAGCGACCTGCTCTCCAGTCCCGAAGCCAAGAAGCGCATCGATGCTGGGATGCTCGTGGGCGACCGCGAAGTGGTGGAGATTCTTTTTCGCAAGCTGCTCGCCCCGGAATATATCAGTGGGGCGATTGTCGACGGGTTTCCGCGCTCGATGGTCCAGGTGGAGTGTCTCAAGCACCTCTTCACCAAGCTGAATGATCTCCGCACGGAGTTTCGCGGCTCGGCCGAAGGTATCCGTTTCCCGAAGCCCCACTTCCACATCCTCGTCCTGTTCGTCGATGAGAATGAATCCGTCCGCCGTCAGCTGAAACGTGGCCAGGAAGCCTTGACGCAAAACGAGAAAGCCCTGCGGGATGGCGGCCCGCTGGCGGAAGTGCGCAAGACTGACCTTACGCCGGATGCCGCCCGTAATCGTTACCGCGTGTTCAAGGAGCGCACCTACGAGCCGCTCCAGTCGCTTCGCGACATCTTCCACTACCATTTCATCAATGCCCAAGGGACTCTTTCCGAGGTGCAGGCTCGCATCATCAAGGAGTTGCAGTACCAGAGTTCCTTGGAGCTTTCGGAAGAGACGTACGATCTGATTTCGCCCATTCCGCTGGCCTCGCAGATCGTCGAGCACGCCCGTCAGGATCTCGTCCGTCGGCTAGATGACTATGCTGACCGCAATGCGGAAACCTTCCGTCAAGTCATCGATTTAATCCAAGGCAAGTTCCTGCCAATCATTAAGGCGCACGCGATTTCTGGTCAGGCTCACGTCAACATCGAGACCACGGTCTTTGACGATACTCTGGCGATTTCGATGTTCATCGATATCTTCTCAGAGCGTGGCTTCCACGCCGTGGTCGATCAGCACCGGATTGAAATCCCCGAAACCATCGTGGCTGGGACGGGTAAGGTGATCACCCGGGTCAAGAAGGTCTGGCGTGTGTCGATCCGCTTCTCGGGTTCCGAAATCCGTCGCGGCGGAGCCTAAACCTATTTCGCCGACGGGGCGTCGGCTTCGATACGGCTATCGTCGCATTCCCTGACAACGAGGAGCGGGGATTTGCTGCGCTGGTCCGCCGGCCGGTCGTCGCGTAGGAGGTTGCCGGACACGAGGCTACGGGTGAGGCGGGTTAGGCGCAGTGCCGCGCCGTCGCTGTCGAGGATACTGTTGTTCGTGAGGCGTAGTCGGGAGCAGTCGGCGACGTCCACCGCGGCCTCATGGCCGTGGCCACCTAGCACGATATTATCGGAGAAACTTGAGTCCGTGACCCGGCTCAAGACGACGCCGTTCTTCTCCGCGAGATTGTTGCCGTTGACGATGTAGCGGGGGTTGCGGTCAAAGTTATTTCCGCTTATCATGATATTTGAGCTATCCTCGACGACCAGGTCGTGACTAAAGCCCTCCCAGAAGGTGTTGGCTGAAACTGTGACCCCGCGGGCATGTTTGATCTCAACGTTGACTTGGACATCGCTGAAGACGTTGCCGGTAATGGTCACGTTGCCTTCGCGGGTCGTCGGACGGCCGCCCCGGCGGACGATGGCGTCGTCTTTGCCGGCACCGAGGATACGGATGTTCGCCGAGCCGGGTGCCTTATTCGTGTGCTGGATGGTGCAACCGGTGATGGTGACTTCGCCGATGGAGCCGCCGGTGGAGTCGAGTTCAACGTTGGCGGCTGGCTTGCCCTTGGCGTCGTGGTTAGCCTCGATGTCGCAGGTGCCGATCTGGACGTTACGGACGTTGCCGCCGCGGGAGACGATGCCGCCGCCGCCGTTGTAGCTGATGTGCGAGCCGATGATGTTCGACTGGTGCAGGTTGACGTCGTCGTAGAAGACTCCGATGCCCGTATTGTGGTAGAGGTTGCAGGCGTTGATGATGATGTTACGATTCGACTTTGTGAGGTGGATCGCGTGACGGCATTCGCGGATGAGCACATGCTCGACCGTGAGCTGCATCACGCCCGTGGCCTCGATGCCGTCCGCTTCGGCGTGCGCGCCGACGATTTCGATACCATCGACGGAAGGCGCCCGCTCGTTCTGCCAGACCTGCGGCTTGAAGTTCCAGGGGTCCGCCGACTTGCCATGCGTCCCAATGAAATGCAGGGCCGGGCCGGAGCCGGCCATGATGATCTGCGCCGTGCCGTCGCCGCTAATCGCGGCGTAACCCGTCTTGGTGAGGTCAATGGTGACCGTCTTTGTGAGTTTGTAGCGTCCCTTCGGGAGGCGGACCGAACCCTGGTTGTCGACGAGCTTCTGGAGCGCGGCGGTTTCGTCCGCCTGCCCGTCGCCGACGAGCGTCTGCGCGGAGAGGAGGGTCGTGAGGGCCAGCAGCGTGAGCAGGGAGCGCATCCGCTTACTTCTTGGCGGAAGTGAGGTATCCCGAGGCATCCATCCACTCGGCGGCAGCCTTCAGCCAGCCATCGACGGGGAACTTCGTCTTGCGGGTGCCGAAGCCGTGACCGCCTTTGGAGTAAATATGAATTTCAGACGGGAGGTTCTGGCGCTTGTAGGCGAGGTAGAGTTCGGCGGCTTCAACGGGGTTATTGCCGTCGTTATGAGCAACCACGAAGAAGCAGGGAGGGGCATCCGCGGGCACGCTCACGCCTTCGGCGAAGTGCTTCTTGGTTTCTTTGTCGAGGAAGCCGCCACCATAGACAAAGAGCGTGAAGTCAGGACCACGGGGATCATCGACCCCGTCTTTCTGGGTATAGGTGCGGGCGGTGCGATCCCAGGAAGCGTGGCCTACGAGATTGGCTCCGGCAGAAAAGCCGATGACGCCGACGCGCTTCGGATCTATATTCCACTCCGCCGCACGATGGCGGACGATGCCGAGTGCACGTTGCAAGTCTTGGACGGGATAGTTGGAAGGCACGGCTTCATCGGACGTGGGTGTGCGGTAGCGCAGGAGAATGCCCGTGACGCCGATGCTGTTGAGCCATTCGCAAACGCCCGTGCCTTCATTCGTCGTGGAGAGGAACCAGTAACCGCCGCCAGGGCAGACGATGACGGCGGCGCCATTGGGGTTGGCGGCGGGGTAGACGGTGATCGACGATTCGGTGATATTCGTCTCGTGGCCAGTGTAGCTACCTTTGGGCCCGATGCGATCGGTGGTCGCTTTGGATGGTGCCACGCGAGCCCCGGGAACGCCCTCGGGCCACAGGGGGATGGAGTTTTCGGCAGCGCCTGCGGAAGTCGCGAAGGCCAGGAGGAGGAGCGGGAGGAGTCGCATCGGGGTAAGGATAAGACAGCACACCATCGGAGATGTGCCAAACAAAGAAGCGGCCGGGTGGCCGCTTCTTTTAGGGAGGATTAGAGCTCTAAACTTAGGCGGTCGCCTTGGTGTAGATTGCGTCGGCCTTCTTCCAATCAACAATTTTCCAGAAAGCATCCACGTAGTCAGGGCGGCGGTTCTGATACTTCAGGTAATACGCGTGTTCCCAAACGTCCAAGGCGAGCACCGGGGTGCCGTTGGTATCGACGATGCCTTTCATGAGAGGGCTGTCCTGGTTAGGGGTTGAAACCACGGCGAGAGACTTGTCGGCCTTGACGATAAGCCAGGCCCAGCCGGAGCCGAAGCGAGTGGTCGCTGCGGCCTTGAAGGCAGCCTTGAGACCCTTTTCGCCTTCGAGACCGCCGAAGGTGCTCTGGATGGCGGCACCGAGGGCACCGACGGGTTCGCCGCCACCGTTAGGGGAAATGATGTTCCAGAAGAAGGTGTGGTTAGCGTGGCCACCAGCATTGTTGCGGACGGCGGTGCGGATCGACTCAGGAACCTTGGAAAGGTCGGCGATGAGGGCTTCGACTTCGGCCGGGGCGCTGAAGCCAGCTTCCTTGGCGAGGGCGGCGTTCACGTTCGTCACGTAAGCATTGTGGTGCTTGCCGTGGTGGATTTCCATCGTTGCTTGATCGATGTGCGGCTCGAGA
>CAISXT010000079.1 GCA_903889525.1 uncultured Opitutia bacterium
AGAATCTGGACCGCGTGAAGAACATCATCCGCCGCTACTCTGACATTAAGCAGGTCCACATCGAAGCCAAGTTCATGGAAGTGGAGCAGAAGATGCTCAATGAGCTCGGTGTGAACTGGAACCTCAGCCCCACGGGCGGTGGAATTAGCAACAGCAACACGTTTTCGGCCGCCGGCGCGAATACCAACCTCCGTTCCATCTCGGATGTTTTTAAGAATAATAACGGCAGTGGTAAGAACCTGACGATCTCTTCGGGCACTCCAGCGAATGACCCGGCCCCCATCCCAGATTCGGCGCCGAATTTCCCAGGAGGCATTAATTACGGCCCCAGCAATGGTAGCTATGCCGGCAAGGTCGGCGTGATGGGCAGCTTCGATCTCTCGGTCCTGATTCGCGCGATTGAGCAGACCGCTGGGAGCGACTTGATGTCTTCCCCGAGCCTTACCGTCCTCGACGGCAAGACGGCCGTCATCAAGGTCGCCCAGCTCCTCCGTTATCCGCAGGCCTATGGTGATACCCAATCCAACGTCGGTGCCGCAACGGCCGGCGGCGTTGGCGGTGGTGGTGCTGGCGTGACGATCACGGCCGGTACGCCTCAGGACTTCACCGTCCAGGAAGTCGGTGTTACGTTGGAAGTCACCCCGACCGTGGCTGCCGATGACTCCATCGCCCTCAACTTGAAGCCCAAGGTGACCGAATTCGAAGGCTTCGTTGAATACGGCGGCACCTCTATCGCTATCTCCTCCGGCACGACCGTCACGGTGCCTTCGGGCTTCTTCCAGCCCATCTTCAGCACCCGTGAAGTCACCACCGACGTCACCGTCTTCGACGGCGCCACGGTGGTCATTGGCGGCCTGACGCGCGAAGAAGTGAAGACGGTCGAGGACAAGGTCCCCGTCTTGGGCTCGATTCCTTTCATCGGTGCAGCCTTCCGCTCCAGCGGCAAGACGATCCAGAAGCGCAGCTTGATGGTGTTTGTGACCGCTAACCTGGTTTCTCCAGGTGGCGCCACCCTCCGCAGCACGCATCCGGGCATGCGCGCCGGTTCGACCTTCTCGAACCCCACCCTCGTTTCTCCGGGTGGCGCAGTCTACCGCGAGCCAATCGAAGCGGCCGTACCTGGTGCGGGCATCTCGGCCCCGGCTCCTAAGCCTGAGGCTGCCAAGTAAGCCGACAGTCCATCGACTGAGACGGGCCCGCCACTTGGCGGGCCCGCTTTTTTCTCGAAGGGGCGGAGGGGTCGGCCGACAATTCCGGCATGCGCTGGCTGCTCGTGGATGGATTCAACCTGATCTTCCGGAGTCACTTCGCGATGGAGCGGTCGAATCTCCGACGTCAGTCGGACCAGTTCCCCACCGGGGCCCTGCATGGATGGATGAAGTCATTGCTCGATCTGCGCGAATCCGAGAAGCCTGATCGCTGGGCGGTCTTTTTCGATTTGGGCGGCTCCGATCGGCACCTTGCCGTCCTCCCGGAATACAAGGCTCAACGCGATGAAACCCCGGAGGACATCGTCTTGCAGCTGCCGGAGATCAAGCGCCTGACGGGACTCCTCGGGTTTCAGATTGTCGAAAAGCGTGGCGTCGAGGCGGATGACTTGATCGCCACGGCCGTGCATAAGCTCTCCGCTGCCGGAGATGAATGCATCATCGTCAGTGCCGATAAAGACTTCGGGCAATGCGTCGGGGGGAAGGTGCTACAGTTGGCGCCACCGCCCACTGCGAACCCCGCCTTAGGCTGGCGGCGAATGGATGTGGCCGCGGTCACAGAAAAATTTGGCGTGCCGCCGGAACGGATCGCTGACTATTTAGCGCTCGTGGGCGATGCCTCAGATAATATCCCGGGACTCCGCGGCGTGGGGCCAAAGACTGCGGTCAAATGGATTGCGGAACATGGCGGACTGGAAGGCGTGCTAGCAGCGGTCGATATCATCCAGCCCGAGCGCTTCCGGGACCAGCTTCGCCTCGAGGCCGAACGGATTCGCGGGAATTTAAAATTAGTTACCTTCCAGACCGACTTTCCTTTTGAGCCTGGCACGCAACCGGCGGAGGACATCGATGGGGTCATCGCTTTCTTGGCGGAGATGGAGATGCACTCCACCTTGCGTCGCTATCAGACGAAGCACGGCCGAGCGGAAAGCCCGTTACCCTCGGTCGTGCCAAAGGCGGTGAGTAAGCCGTCCCCGCCGACGGAACCTCGCCAGGGCGAGTTATTCTGAGCCAACAAAAAGGCCCGCCGGTTAGGGCGGGCCTGATGAGCAAAGCCTCGGGTCGGCCTTAGTTCTTTTTATCAGACTTCTTTTCAACCCTCGGCGCTTCGATGGTCGCCTGAGCGGCCGGAGCACCGTGGTTCTTTTCAACGTAGGCCTTCACTTCGTCCTGCGTGAGGGCGACCCAGAACTTGGCTTCGAGGACATCGAAGACGATGTTGTTGGTGAAGAGGCCGTAGGTCTTACCCATGTGTTCGGCGTTCTTGGTGAGGATTTCGGTGACCTTGGCGATGTCGTCCTGGATGCGCTTCTTGGCGTCTTCATCGGCGGCGGACTGCTCGGCCGCGCGGAGCTGGAGGAGGCTGTTCTGCTGGGCCTGGATGATGTTGATGTTGCGCTCGAAGAGCGGGATGTGTTCGCCAGTCATCTTGCAGAGCTGGATCATCTTCTGGTTACCACGGGCGACGACGTCGTTTTCCTTGAACTCGGGGTTCTTGCGGAGTTCGGCGATCTGTTCATCGGTCACCGGGGACATCAGCTGGATGGCGTCGTTCTGGATGAAGTGCGGGCGAATCGCGACCGTATCCATCTTGAAGCCGTAGACCTTCTCGAAGATACCGTCCTTCTGGTTGAAGTCTTGGAGCTCGGTTTCGCGCTGCTTGGTCACGGCGTCCTTCTCGGCGTCGGTGAAGGCGTTCTGGATGCGCTGGTTGAGTTCGACGATCTTCTGGGCCTGGGCGACCATGACGTTCACATCATTGCTGAAGCGCGTGAGGGTCTCCGGGTGGCTGATCGTGACGAACTTGAAGAAGACCTTATTGTCGTGCTGCAGGAGGTTGTCGTCGACCTTGGGGGCCGCGGGGGTGTCGGTGGCTGGCATGGGGGTACTGGGGTTTGGGGTGGGGTGGGGAAATTACTTCTTTTCGGGGGTGTTGCGGGCGTCGATGGCCTTCTTTTCGTCCTCGGTGATCTGGACGTTCAGCTTGCCTTCCGAAGGGAGGGTGAGGGCGTCCGTGGTGAAATCGAAGCCGTGGGACTTCTTGAATTCATCGAGGCTCTTGTTGAGCTCGTCCTGGACTTCCTTGATGGCCTTCTCGACCTTCTTCTTGTCGTCATCCTTGGTCAACTTGGGTTGGAGGTCGATGAGCTGCTGGAGCTGCTTCTTGCCTTCGGTGATACGGCTGAGGGACTGGCCGAAGGTTTCGACTTCGACCTGGCCAGCGATGGTGTTGCGGATTTGGTATTTCTTTTCGCCCATGGCGATGATCGTGTCGGGCTTGAAGTCTTTGGCGGCGGAGAGCTTGGTGAAGTCCTCGTTGGAGACCGGGGTGGCGATGATGGCCTTGGTGGTCACGAACTGGTAGGGGCGCTCGATGCTGAAGCCATTATAGAGCTTGGTCATCGACTCGTTGTCTCCCTTGAGCTTGGCGGTCTTGGCGGCGATATCATGGCCACGAGCTTCGCGCTCAGGGGTGGTCAGGGCGTTTTCCAGGAAGACCTGCAGGCGCTTGAGCTCTTCGACCTGCTGGGACAAGACGCGCACGTTCTGCTGGAACTGAAGGCAGTCATTGATGCTCTTGCCGCTCCAGACTTCGACGAGGTAGGTCTTCTGGTCGGCCTTGGCGGCCGGCTTGGCTTCGGCCGCAGGAGCTGCGGCTGGCGCCTTGATTTCGGCGGGCTTGGATTCGGGTGCTTTGTTTTCCTGAGCATTCAGGGAGATGCAAAGTGCAGCCAAGAGGAACGAGAACTTGTTCATGGGATGAGGGAGGGAGGTTTGAACATACGGCTTTACCCCCCTTGGACTACAAAAAAATGCCGGGGCCCTTACTTTAGTGGCTTTTTGAAGGAGCGCTCAATAATCGCTGGCAAATCGATACTTTCAGCCTGTTTTTGCAATTCCTCGTCGGCTAAGACGGCCCGGACCTTTGGATGGTCGATAAATCCTGTTAAGTCATTGTTGTTCAACAACTCACGAACTTTTTTATCTTCCCAGGCTTGGAAAAAAGAGGGGTGGGCGGCCATGGCCCGGATCTCCGTCTGCGCCATGAGGCGCTTGCGGGCTTCGGGGTCCGACATCAGCCGCCGGGTCTGCTTGATGAGGACTTTTTGGCGCTCCGGGATGGGCGACCAACTTTTGAGATCCTGGGTCAGGCTGGTGCCGGCGAGGTCATTGCGCAACTCGACCGTCCAGTGGTGCCGCTTGGTGGCTGGCACTTCGAAGAGGTCGTAGACGGAAGCGATGGTCGCAAGGGCCCCGACTAATATTAAAAAATAAAGGAGCCCGGTCCAGCAGCCGATGAAGGCCCCGAGCACGGGACTTTCGGCTTCCGTCTGGCCTTCGGGGAGGCGGCCGAGGCGCCAGAAGAGGGCGTAGCAAAGCAAGCCGGCCGCGCAGGTAAGAATGATAATGCCCGCGGTCCCGCGGAGGATCCAAGGGAAGGCGGTCCCTTGGAGGCAGGTGTGCCCCAAGTCCGACCCGAACACCCAGCCGACGGTCTGCCCGACGGCGATGGCCGCTGGGCCAGCCAGTTGGCGCAGCGGGCCGCGACGGTAGCCACGCCACGCCCCGCGCACCATCAGCAAGGCGAGCAGGCCGAGGGCGACCCAGATGGTCACGGAAAGGTGGTCGGCGACGGAAATCATCAGCGCGCGCCGAGTACTTTCCGGATCGAGGTTTCCCGGGCCTCGATGCTTTCCGCGAGTTTGAACTGCACGAGGGCGCGACGGAGATTATGACCCGGGTAGCGCACCTTGAAATAAACATCCCCAGCCAAATGGTCCGCCAAGAAGCGAATGCCGAGTTCGAGGGGAATCAGGTGGATGCAGTCGAAGAGATAACGATGGTCCGCGGGGCTGAGGAAATCCTGGGCATGGGCCAGATAACCCCTGTAAATCATGCTAAATAGGTCGAGGTCGAAGACGACGGAGCCGAGCTCGGCGGCATCTTCCCCGGCGGGGTTGCACACCGAGCGCGTGGCATCACCGATATCGTAGTGGACGAGCCCAGGTTGGACGGTGTCGAGGTCGACAATGCAGGTGCCGCGGTCGGTCGCGGTATCAATCATGATGTTCCCGACCTTGGGGTCGCCGTGCGTGGTGCGTAGGCGCAAGTCGCCCTGGCGGAGGGCATCTTCAAGCACGGAGCAACGGGCGCGGTGAGTTTCGACGAAGCGGACCGCGCGCTTGGTTTCGAGCGAGGCGTTGAGTCGTTCCTGGCCGCCGGGGGTCGCGAGGGCCGCATCCATCTTGGCAAGGTAGCCGGGCGTGACGTGGAAGCCGGGCAGGGCGTAGCCGAGCTTCTCGGGCGGGAGATCGCTGACCATCCGATGGAAGTGCCCGAGGACGATGCCAGCTTCGTGCGCATGTTCTGGGCTTCGGACTTTTTCAAAGGCATGCGCGCTGGCGATCTGCGAGATGGCTCGCCAGAGGTCTCCATCGCTATCCGTCACCCAATCCTCCCCCGCCTTGGTTTGGATGATTTTGGGGAGCTGCCAGATACGGTCAGCACCTTCGGCCTCGGCCTCGAGCTTGGCGTGGCAGTGATCCGTGAGCACCCGCATATTCTGCATAATCGCCTCAGGGTCCGGAAAGACGGACTTACGGATGCGTTGCACAATGAAGCGCTGCTCGGAGAAAGTGGTCCGGAAAATCGCCAGGTAGGTATCGTTCACGTTACCCGAGCCATAGGGCTCGACGGTGACGAGCCTCCCTTGGACATCGAACTGGCGGGCGATTAGGGCGGCTCGCATGAGGCTTTAGGGGTAATTTGCGGTTATGGTTGGGGGTGGCGAGGGCATTCCCGCTCCGCCAAGGCTTGATTTTCGGGGCCGACTCCCCATGTTCACCCTTCCTCTGCGCCGCCACCTTAGCTCAGCTGGTAGAGCATCTCATTCGTAATGAGAATGTCGCCGGTTCAAATCCGGCAGGTGGCTCCAGCGCAGGGGACAATTTTCGACCCGCCCGTTTGCCCCGCCAGGCTTTTACCTTAACCTTCCCGCTATGAGTCGCGCCGACCATCCGCCCCGCAGCCAGGATCTCTCCCGCCGCTATGATCGGGCCTTCCGGGCGGACGACGCCTACCGCGCGACCTTGCCGGATATGCAGAACAAGGACGCCTCCCAGATTCAAGGAGCGAACGTCCCGATTCAGCACGTAGGCATCTCCGGCTTTCGTCTGCCGATGCTTGTCGCGACGCGCGACGGCAAGCCGATCACGCTGGAATGCACGGTGACGGGATCCGTGTCCCTGGGCGCGGATCGCAAGGGCATCAACATGTCCCGCATCATGCGGACTTTCTACGAGTTCAAGGACCGCGTGCTTTCGCATGAGCTCCTCGAGGAAATCCTGGTCCGCTATAAGAAGGACCTCGAGTGCAGTCGCGCGCGCATCATGGTTGAGTTGCGTTACCCGATCATGCAGAAGTCCCTGCGCTCGGGCCTCGAAGGTTGGCAGTATTACCGCGCGGTGCTCGAAGGTACGATTGATGACCTCGACCGCCTTCGCCGCTACGTCCATTTCGATTTCGTCTATTCTTCCGCCTGCCCTTGTTCGGCCGAACTTGCTGAGCACGCCCGCGAAGA
>CAISXT010000080.1 GCA_903889525.1 uncultured Opitutia bacterium
CCTCGTATGACTTCGCTGAGTTCTTCGTCTTCAAGAGCCACGCTGATCATGACGCGTACCAGATCGACCAGATCCACCAGGACTTCATCAAGGACTGCAAGAACTACTGGGACTCCGTCAAAATCTACGACTTCGAATAAGTCATCCCTGACTCCCTTCATCAGGCGCCGCACCCGGCGCCTTTTTTGCGCCTGCCTTGAGGGTGGGGCAGCACCGCGTGCTGCCCTAGTCTGCCTCCAGGTAGGGGCGGGTTGTCCCTAACCCGCCGTTAACCCGATCGAGATCCGTATCTCATTCGACGAACGGACGGCTGAGGACAGCCGTCCCTACCCAAGACATCTCCACTCCTCTGCATCGAGGGTAGGGCGGGTTGTCCCCAACCCGCCGTCCGCCGATTAACATCCGCACCTCACTCGATATTCTATTCTCTCACCGCTCAACGGACGGCTGAGGACAGCCGTCCCTACCCAAGACATCTCCATTCCTCTGCGTCGAGGGTGGGCGGGTTGTCCCCAACCCGCCGTTCGCCGATTAACATCCGACCTCTCTCGGTATTCTATTCTCTCACCGCTCAACTGACGGCTGGGGACAGCCGTCCCTACCCAAGGCATCTCCATTCCTCTGCGTCGAGGTAGGGCGGGTTGTCCCTAACCCGCCGTTAACCCGATCGAGATCCGTATCTCATTCGACGAACGGACGGCTGAGGACAGCCGTCCCACCCTCACACAAAACGCCTCCGCTTCGCAGCCTGCCAGCCGATCCCCGCGCAGCTCTGCTGCGCCTATACTCCATACTCGATACTCCATACTCTCTCCGGAGCCCCCACGCGGCTCCACTGCGCCCCTACCTCCTCATCACCAAATTCCCCATGGCCTTGGGGTCTTTGAATTTCGTCCCACTAGGGAAGAGCATATAATACTCGGGCACGTTACCTGCCATCCGCTGGCGGCAGATATTCACGCCCCACGGAAAGGCCTTACTGGGGACCTCACCCTCGATGGGCTTGGCTTCGATCAGTGCCTCGACGATCCAGCGGTCCGCCAACTTTTTCACCGCGATATTCTTCACGGTATAGAAACTAGCCAAGTCCTCCGAGCGCGTGGTGATACACTCATCAAGCACGGTGCCGTTGGGGTTAATCACAATCAGCGGGCGGATGCCCTTGGCGGTCTCGAGTCGGATCTCGATGGTGTCGTCGTTGAAAATCGCATAGCTATCACGATCTTTACAGGCCGCGCGGATTTTCTCCATCTTGGGTTCGCGGCATTCGATCCCGACAACGAGCCCGCTGTGATCCGCCAGCCAGCGGAACGCTACATGGGTGCTGAGGTGATAGGGGGTCTCGCCGGTGACCATGTCGCTCAGGGGCGTGGTGGCCCGGTTCTCGGGGTCGGTCCAGAAGGGCTTGGTGAGGTCGCCATCAATCTTGGGCGGATGGTGGGCGAAGTAGCCCGTGACGCCGCCGTTGCTGCGTTGCAGGTTCGTGAACAGGGCCTTGAGCGGCTGCATCTCCGCTTCGAGCAGGGCGATGCGCTGCGTATAGATGCTCTCGCCGGTCTTGGCCTTGGCGGCGCTCAGGAGCGCAAAGAACTTTTCAATATCCGCCGGCTTCAAGTAGCCACCATTGGCGGTGACCTCGCGGGCCTCCGGGCGTGCCCACACGGTCTCGGCGAACTCATGGAACTCCTTCATCTCCGCCTGGGCGGGCCCGAAGAACAAGCGGTAGTATTCGTCGAGCACCGCCGGCAGGTTGAGATCCCGCTCCCACATCATGCGGGCGTGGAGGTAAATCATGAGGTGCGATAGGCCCGGCCGCCGCAGATTATTAGTCGCGCCGGGCTTGATCTCGTTGCTGGAAATCCACGGCACCTCGACGTCATAGCCGGCGGCGTGATCGTAGGCGGCCTGGAGATTAGTCTGCATGATCTTGCTGAAGAACACGGGCACGGGCGGCGCGGCCCGGATATCTGCCTGCTCGAGGTAGTGGTCCATGATGATCAGCTGCTCGCGGCCGTCCTTCATGCGCTTCAGCCATTCTTTACGTAGCTCGAGATCGCCGTTCCAGGGCGGCAACATCCAGCTCGTGCTGTGCTGCATGAGGCCCACCAGCACGCTATCGGGGATCTTCTCAATGGTAGTCGGCGGCATGGTGGTGCCGCTGTAGGCCATGACGGTGAACTTGCGTCCGGGGTGCTGGGCGGTGACACGCTTCACGATGTCCAAATTGAAATCCCAGGCGTAGTTACTGAAGTTGCCGTAGATACCGCGCTCGGCCTGATCCCAGCCAGCGGCGACGTCGGCACTGTCGATGGCGGACCA
>CAISXT010000081.1 GCA_903889525.1 uncultured Opitutia bacterium
AGGAAGCCGTAAAGGTCGTCCAACGTGGTGCGCCCGATCACCGCGAGTCCAGTCGTCTTGTCCAAGGACGCCGCCGCTTCCGCCTGCCAGTGGGTGAGTTCCACTTTGTTGCCGCCGAGGCGTAGTGTACCCGCGCCGAGGTTACGGTGCAGGTTGACGAGGGTGTTGTTGCTCGCTTGGAAGTGCGGTTCAACGAGGGCGTTCTTCTCGTAACTGATGCCCAGGAAGTCCGCGGGAATTGCGATACCCGGCTTGGCGGTGTCGACGACGATGGTCGCCGGCACGCTCTCAGCTGCCGCCAAGGAGGCCGCAAAGAGCGCGCCGACGATACGGAGGAAGGCGGTCACTTGCCCATCTTGACGAACTCTTCCTTGGTCAGGAAGCCGTCCTTGTCTTTGTCGAATTTCGTGAAGTTCTCAGCGGCATGGGCCGGGTCCTTCTGCTTATCCATATACTCTTCCTTGGATAGTTTCCCGTCCTTATTTACGTCGCGTCGGTCGAACATCGGGCCGCGATCTTTAGCGTCGTCCGCCTTGGGTGCGGCAATCTTCGGGGCGGTGGCGTCTTCGTCGTTCTTCTTGGCGGCGAGGTCGATGAGGTTCTTCTTGCCCTTGGCGATCTTCTTGGCGTTCGGGTCGGCGGCCGGGATGGGCGGAGGGAGGAACTTGGAGAGGCGCGCGATGACTTCCTGGTTCTCGGGCTTCTTGGCGAGATTCTCGGGCTCCGTCGGGGCGTTGACTTCATCGTAGAGCTCGGTGTCGACGATGGTGTTGTCGGCCAGGCTGCGCCAGAGGGTCAGGCGCCAGCGCTCGTCGCGAATGCTGTAACCCATGACGTCGCGCTTGGCGGTGCCCTTGGCGCCTTCCTTCTTGCTCAATCCAGCGCTCTTCGGGTACTGGCTGATGGCGACGGGCTTCACGGTCACGGCGGGATTCTCCAGTACGGGTTTGAGGCTGACACCATCAACGTCGGGCTTGGGCAGTCCGCAAAGGTCGACGAGGGTGGGGTAGACGTCGACGAACTCGACGAGGGAATTGCTCTTCTGGCCGATGGTCTTCTGACCAGGATAGCTGAAGATGAGCGGGACTCGCGCATCGACTTCGAAGTTGGTGTGCTTGCCCCACTCTTCATGGTCGCCGAGCTTCCAGCCGTGGTCGCCCCAGAGGACGATGACGGTGTTGTCGGCGATGCCTTCCTTCTCGAGGGCGTCGAGCAGGATGCCGAGGTTAGCGTCAGTGTAGCTAACGGCGGCGTAGTAGCCGTGGCGTACCTGCGCGGCGAAGGCAGCCGGCAAAGGGGTGCGGGCGAGCTTCTTGTCCTTGGGCGGGACGTTGGTGTAGGCCCGGAATTCGCCGCTGTCACCGTCACCGACGTACGCCGGGGCACCAACGGGGAAGGGGCTGGCGGTGTCCGGGATCTTAGCCGGGTCGTAGAGGTCCCAGTACTTTTTGGGCGAGACGAACGGGAGGTGCGGCTTGGAAAGACCGACAGCGAGGAAGAACGGCTGGCCCTTCTTGTGTAGTTCGGCGATGGTCTGCGCGGCGAGACGTGAGGTCTTGCCGTCGGTGTAGAAGTCATCGGCGACGTCGCCGGCTTCGAAGGCCACACCCTTACCCTTGTTCTTCGGGTCTTCCTTCACGACGTCGGCGGCGGTGGCTTCCTTCGCGTAGATGGGCGCCTTGGGCGTCACCCACGGCGTGGACCAGGTCGGTTCGTCGTCGAAGCCACCATGGAAAATCTTACCCATGCCCTGGGAGAAGTAGCCGTGCTCCTTGAAGTATTGCCCGACGGTCTTGACGTTTGGGAGCGCGACGCGGAAGTGCGTCTCGAGATCCCAGACGCGCGTGGCGTCGGGGCGCTTGCCCGTCATGATCGAGGCACGCGATGGGCTGCAGACGGCCTGCTGGCAATACGCGCGATTGAAGACCATGCCGCGCTTGGCGAGCCGATCAAAATTGGGCGTCTTGATGACGGTGTTGCCGTAGCAGCCAAGCTCCGGGCGCAGGTCATCGATGGCGATGAAGAGAACGTTGGGGCGTTTCTCGTCAGCCGCGGGGAGGGTGATCGCGAGGCACGATAGGCTGGCGAAGGTGAGGGCACGAAGAATCATGGGCGTTCTGACCTAATAACCCCATCGGGTGCGTAAGGTTGCAAGTCCTCATCTCTCGCCGCTCGGGTGAACGGCGAGAGATGAGGGTGTTTTTAAGCCCTAAACGAGTTTAGGCTCCCGATGGCTTAAACTCCCAGCCCTTGCGGTAGGTCTTGGTGAGCAGGGCTTCGGCTTCGGGCTTGGTCGGGAATTTCATATTCGCGGCATCCCAAATCAGTTTCACACCAGAGAAGCGGGAGGCGACGTTACCCAACTGCACGGCTTCGGTCAGCGGGCCGGCGTAGGCGAAATTATCCGTGGTCTCATGGCCATCGAGGGCAGCATCCACCCAGGCATGGTAATGGCTCGAGCCTTCGACGCGATCGGCGAGGCTGACGGCGACTTTATCCGTGGTCGGGTTGTTGTCGCGGGCCCGCCGAGCGAGTTCGCCGGGGTTAAGGTTCTTGCCAAACTTTTCTTCGGGGAAGAGCTGCGGCATGCCGACGTGCGGTAACATCATGACACCAAGTTCGCCGATGAAGATGGAGCCGGAGCCAGCGAGTTTCTTGCCCGGAGGGAGTAATGCCAACGTGGCGTCGGGTAAGCGACCGCCGTCATACCACGTGACGCTGATCGTCTTGCCCACGGTGTATTCGGTGCCAGGGAAGACCCACTCGATGGTCTGTTTCGCACACCAAGTCTGCTCATTGGCGCCGACGCTGTCCGCTTTGACGCTCAAGGCTTCACCGAGCTTTAGCGCAGTGAACACGGGGTCTAAGAGGTGGCAGCCGAAGTCGCCCATGGTGCCGCTGCCGAAGTCGACCCAATCGCGCCAGGTGAAGGGATGGTAGACGGCCGGTGCGTAGTCGCGGGCGGGGGCCACGCCCAGCCAGAGATCCCAATTGACGCCTGCTGGTACGGGCGCGGACGCCGGCACTGTGGTCCGCTTGGTGAAGCCGTTGCCCATGTTGGGGTGCCAGGTATGCACGGCGAGAATCTTGCCGATGCGTCCGCTCTGAATGAGTTTTACGCCCGTGCGGTATTCGGCGGCGGAGTGGATCTGATTACCCATCTGCGTGCGCACGCCCGTGCGGGCAGCTTCGAGTCGTAATTGACGTGCTTCCCAGACGGTGTGTGTGAGAGGTTTTTGGCAATATGCATGCTTCTTCAGGCGCATGGCCGTGATGGTCGCCAAAGCATGCATGTGGTCGGGGGTCGAAACGCTCACCGCATCGAAGCCGTCGCCGAGCTTGGCGTACATCTCGCGGAAATCCGCAAAGCGGGGCAGGCCAGGGTACTTGGCCTCGGCATGGGCGAAGCGGTTCGCGTCAATATCACAGAAGGCGACGTACTTGGCCTTGGGGTGCGAGCCGATTTCCTTGATGTCGTCGAAACCCTTGGCGTCGGCGCCGACGGCCGCGATCTGCAGTTGGGAGTTTAAATTGCGTGCCCGGACAAGTGCGGGGAAGCCCAGCGTGGCGACGGCGGCGGTGGCGAGGAAGTGGCGACGGGATAGGGTCATGGCGGGGTGGGGTGTCTTGAGTTAGGTGTCGCCGTGGGGTATGGCAACTTTTCGATATGACGCATATCTGCTCTTTAAGTATCGTTTTCCCTGCGAGGTTATCTTTGGGTCGCAGTCGCTCCGCTGACCCCGCCATGAGAATCAGTCCGTCACTACGCGCTTTCGCCGCGATTTTACTGCTCCCGCTCGCCGCTCAGGCCGCCCCTGCCGCCGAGCCGTCAGCCTTCGACAAGCTCTGGTCGCATTCTCTGCTGCTGTCCGGCACGAAGGACGATTTCTTCCAGGAGTTACGTTTTATTGGTCGTGAGCAGTTCGATTGGTATTCCTTTGGCAATGGCACTGATGAACGTTCGGGCTGGGGTAATCGTCGCTCTCGCCTCGGGCTTAAGGGGCAGTTTCTGCAGAACTGGTATTTCTCCACGGAGTTCGATTTTAACGTCGGTGCTCCGCATCCACTCTTCAATAAAATCACCGATGCCTACCTGAAGTGGTCGCCCGATGCCACGCAGGCCTGGACCATGGGTCGTCAAGGCGTGCGCTTCACCCTCGATGGCTCGACGTCCTCGCTGGTACTGCCCACCATCGATCGCAGTCTGATCTCTTATAACATCGGCTTGATTGAGGAATCTATCCCCGGCATCAGCTTCGAGGGTGATCGTGGCAAGTGGTTCTATCGTGCGGGCGTTTTTACCTCCGGCACGGCCGATCCCTATTTCGGTAAATTCAATGCCGGCCTCCTCGGTCTCGTTTCGACAGGTTGGCACTTCGATGAACAGTGGGGCCTGGAGAAGGCGTTCGTCCGCATGGACTACCTACTACTCGGTGATGACCCCCAAAACTCGACGGGCACTCCGCAGATGTTCTGCCGCAATAATCAGCAGGCAGTCTCTTTAAATGGTCAGTTCACCCAGGGTCCTTGGACGCTTAATGTCGACCTCTGTGCTTCGCAAGGGCAGGGCACTCAGTCCGACCTCCATGGGCTTGAGTTCGAGCCCATCTACAACCTGAGCGCTGACTGGCAGCTCGTCTTCCGCTACACCTACCTCGCGAGCAAACTGGACAACGGCGTCTTCACGACGCGCTATGAGAGTTGGGTCACCGCCGGCCATGGAGATCATTATCAGGAATATTACCTCGGCCTTAACCGCTATTTCTACGGACATAAGTTGAAATGGATGCTCGGGCTCGAGCACGCCCGCATGTATGATCGGGCAAGTGACGGCGGCTCCTATAACGGCTGGGGCTTCACCAGCGGCTTCCGCGTCAGTTGGTAAACGCGGTGCAAAGCCCCGCGTGGGGACCCGCTGGCATGGTGATCTGCTGCGAAGCCCAGGCCGCCGCAGGGTAGGGACGCGTCGGCGACGCGTCCGCCTGTCTCGAGGGTGGGGCAGCACCGCGTGCTGCCCTAGCTGCCTCGTCTGTATTCCCAACCGCCAACCGCTTCCACCTGTTACGGGTCGGGACGGCTGTCCCCAGCCGTCCGTTCGCGGACAGAGATGCACACCTCCTTCGACTTACTATCCTCTCAATGCCCAACGGCGGGTTGGGGACAACCCGCCCACCCTTGAGACCGCTGAAAAAACAGTGAACCAAGAATAAGGAACACGCCTAGCGCTGCCTCGCTCCGGCCGCGCGTGTCCTCAGGTCCTCTCGTCCTCGTTTACGCCCCATGTCCCCGTGTCACCTTGCCCACGTGCCCCCTCGCGCTGGTAGGGACGGCTGTCCCCAGCCGTCCGTTCGCGGACAGACAGTCGAACCTCGATCGACTTCCTATTCTCTACCGCTGCCTCGTCTGTATTCCCAACCGCTAACCGCCAACCGCTTCCACCTCGCGGCTCCGCCGTCCCACCCTTGAGACCGCTGCAAAAAACAACGAACCATGAACCAAGAACAAAGAACAAAAAACCAAGAACACGCCTAGCGCTGCCTCGCTCCGGCCCTCGTGTCCTCAGGTCCTCTCGCGCTTCAGCTCCGCTCAGCGCGCGTACGCTTCCACCGCGGTCTTTTGGAACTCTCGGCGAATATCGCTGCGATCTGAATTAGGAAGGTCGACCCGCTGGATGAGGAGGACGTAGGCGCGCTTCTTGACGGGGTCGATCCAGGCTTGGGTGCCGTAAGCCCCGCCATGGCCGAACGTGCCGGTGCTCAGGCTTTCGGTGACATCTTTGGGTTCATGAACAATATGAAAACCGAGGCCCATGTGCATGCCTTCGGCGAAACTGACCTTGGGCATGTCGCCGAGCTGATTCGTCGTCATCTGTTTAAGCGACGCTTTCTTGAGGTAAGTGCGCCCCCCCACGGTGCCATCGTTGAGGACCATCTGGTAGAGTTTGGCGAGGTCCTCGGCACAAGAATACAGGCCGCCAGCCGGCATGGGCGAACGCTTGGGGTTGTCCAGTGGCTCGCTGAAGCGGCTGTTCGGCGCAGCGATGAGGGCGCCGCTCTGCTTATCTTTCCGGTAGGCCACGGCAATGCGTGCCTGCAGGTCCTTGTTCGGCCAGAAACTGGTCTCCCCCATGCCGAGCGGAGTGAAGAAGTTCTCCTGAATGTAGTCGCCGTAGCTTTTGCCGCTCACGACTTCGATGATGCGCCCGAGGGTGTTCATGCCGGCATTACTGTATGCCCACTTGGAGCCGGGTTCGAACTGGAGCGGCTGCGTGCCGTAGAAATCACAATGCTCCTGGAGGGAGACGGTGTCGCTCGGCTGGTTGGCGGGAGTGACGGATTTACCGGTGAGCCCGCAGGTGTGGGTCAACAGATCCTTGATGGTGACCGCGCGCTTGGGCGCGGTGAGGCCGTTGGGTCCAGCAAGTTGCTGATCTTTAAATGCTGGGATGAATTTGGCGACGGGGTCATCGAGCTTCACCTTGCCTTGTTCGACGAGCATCATGATGCCCATCGAGGTGATGGGCTTGGTCATTGAAGCAATCCAGAAGACGGCGTTCTTACGCATCGGCGTCTTGGCCTCGGCGTCCGCCACCCCGAAGGCCTCGAAGCCGAGAATGTGGTCGGGGCTGGTCACTAGGGTGACGGCGCCCGTGATTTGATTCTCGTCGATGAAGTGCTGCAGGGCGAAAGCCGTCACGGCGTTCTGATCCTCGACGGCTACCGGTTGCTCCGGCTTGCAACCAGTCAGGAGAATGAGGCCAAGAATAAGGCTCAGGAAGCGCATACAGTGTTCATACCTTTCCATCCGTCCGCACCCAAGCCGAAAAGTCGGTAGATGGCGATAGCGTGTCGGCTTTGTGGCGGGAGTGTTCTCTAAGTGTCTCATTTTCGTCTTTAATTGACGGCACTGTTTCGGATTTAACGCCGTCTGTTACATCCGCCATTTTCGCCGCGAACACCTCACATTGCCAATCTTGTGGTCGCTTGGACTCGAGGCCAAATCAGCCGCACACCCACATGCGTACCCTCACTCGCTCCCTGCTCCTCGCCGCTGCCACGATCTCTCTGTCGGCTGGCCCGATCACCTACACGGCCCCGAACCTCGACACGACCGCGGTCGGCGCGGTGAAGACGGTTTCGTTCAACGGCGCTAACTATCTCAATAAGGGTCTCGTTGGCGTGGGCACTTACGCCTCGGGTAATATCGACGGCCTCGGCGACACGCTGGGTTCCTTCTCCTCCTTCAAGGTCGACGTCTCCAGCTGGCGCAAGAATGCTGACGGCTCCTACGCTGGCACGCTCTACACTCTGCCTGATCGTGGTTATAACGTGGCTGGCCTCATCGACTACGCCGCGCGCATCCAGAAGTTCGACCTGGC
>CAISXT010000082.1 GCA_903889525.1 uncultured Opitutia bacterium
GCTCAAGCTCGTCGCCGAATTCAAGACCCGCCACACGCCTGAATCACTCGCCAAGGGTGATCAGAGCAAAGGACGGGCGATTTTTGCGAGCGTGTGTGGCCAGTGCCATAAACTCTATGGCGAAGGTGGTGCGCTTGGGCCCGACCTCACCGGCAGCGGCCGACATGACCTTAACTACCTCTTCGAGAATATCGTCGACCCCAGCGCCGTCGTGGATGCTGCGTATTATCTCAACATCCTCGAGCTCAAGGATGGTCGTGTGCTCAGCGGTATCATCGGCGCGCAGAGCGAACGCACGCTGACGTTACGAGCGGTCGGGCAGGAGAGCGTCATCGACAAGCAGGACATCAAAGCGCGCAAGATCATGCCCCTCTCGCTCATGCCGGAAGGTCTCCTCCAGGCCTTCACGCCCGAGCAGCAGCGCGACCTCCTTGCCTACCTCATGGGCAACGCCCAGGCCCCGTTGGCGAAGTAAGTTTACGATCCACCTAGCGGCAGGCCTTCTAGTTCGCTCTCCGTCTCAATGACGGCGGGGGCGGAGGGGCGGCGGGCGGAGCCGAGGTCATGCACATGGGCGGCGGAGGTGCGGCGGAGTTCGGCAACCCAGGCGGGGACTGGGCCCTCGCCGCGATTGGAGGTATCGGTTCGGTGGGTGGCGCCGGTGAGCGCTTCAACAGCCGCTTCCATCTTCGGCCAGAAGCCGATGAATTCTAGCACTGGGTTCACCATATTAGTGACCGGACAATAGTAGGTGTTCTTGGGGTCGGTGTGGTGCAGCGCGTGCTGGCGCGGCGTCTGGAGCAGATGCATGTCTTGCAGGAACGAGACGATGCGACCGTTCTCGGCCCGCGTCTGGTGGGACCACTTGTGGATTTGGTTGGCGTTGACGCAGATGGCGACGAACAGCCCGACATGCCAGGTCAGCACGTCAGCCCAGGCGGTGGCCCCGATGAGGACGATGCCGAGGAGCACGAGGTCCCAGGAGCTTTGCCACCAATTGAGCTTCGTGAAATGCCGAGGATAGTGATGGTGGACGATATTAGGGCGGATCATCAGCGGGCCAACCAACGGCGTGGTTTCCGTGCCGTAAGCATCCTCCAGCCAATGGACGAGGCCGGAGATGAAGTCAGCGAGCGCGACGACCCCGATGGCCTGGGCGCAGATGAGGACGAACGAGCTCATTTTTAAGGTTAAGATTATAACGCCGCCGGGGGGCGGGGCGTTAATCGATAAACCTGATGGCGGCATCGATATATCTGATAAGCACCCCCGAAGGGCGTTGCTTCGGGGGAGTGGGGGCGGTGAGATGGCCTCACCCCGATGAACGTCCATCACCTTGAGCTATTCTATTACGTCGCCAAGCATGGGGGGATCAGCGCGGCGGTCCGGCACATCCCTTATGGCATCCAGCAGCCAGCCGTGAGTGGCCAGATGTCCTCCTTGGAAGACCAGGCGGGCGTCCGGCTCTTTGAGCGTACTCCCTTCCGGCTCACGGCGGCTGGCAAGAAACTCTTTGCCCATATCGAGCCGTTCTTCACCGGGTTGCCGGCCGTGGCGGATAAGCTGCGGGGCGAGGATAAGCCCGAGTTACGGCTCGGTGCCGCCGAGCTTCTCCTATTGCATCACATCCCGACGGTGACTCGCCGTCTGCGCACGCA
>CAISXT010000083.1 GCA_903889525.1 uncultured Opitutia bacterium
CCTGTGGTTAGTCAGCGAGGACAATGATACCTTCCTGGGATCCTTCGGCGATAAGCTCGCCCGCACGCCGACGCTCGACAGGCTCGCCCGCGAAGGGGTCGTCTATGAGCGCTGCTTTACCTGCCCGGTCTGTGCGCCTTCGCGTTTTAATCTTATTTCCGGCATGAGCCCGGCGACCTGTGGGCCGGCGGAGCACATGCGGGCTCAAGGTAATATCCCGGCTTGGCTGCGCGGTTTCCCGGCATTGCTGCGTGAAGCGGGTTATTTTACCTCCAATAATGCCAAGACGGATTACAACTCTCCGATCAGCATTAAGGATGCGTGGACCGAGCAGGGTAAGAAAGCCCATTGGCGCGGTAATAAAGATAAGACACGGCCGTTCTTCAGCGTATTCAATCATGAGATTACGCATGAGAGCTGCCTCTTTCCGGAGAAGGAACTACCGTTCGATTTCGAACCCGTGAAGGCGGCCGACGTGCGCATCCCCGCGTACCAGCCCGACACCCCGGAGATTCGCGCCGACTGGGCCCGCTATTATAATCACATGCGGCTCTTAGATGAACAGATTGCCGCCAAATTGCGCGATCTCGAGAAAGACGGCCAAGCGGAGAATACTATCGTCTTCTATTATGGCGATAACGGCGGCGTGCTCCCGCGCAGCAAGCGCTTCTTGCAGGAGAGCGGCGTGCATGTGCCGTTGATTGTCTATTACCCGCCAAAGTGGCGGCATCTCGCCCCCGCGGCTCCAGGCTCGCGCCTCTCGGACCCCGTCCACTTTGTCGACTTCGCTCCCACGGTGCTCTCGCTGGCGGGCGTAAAGATTCCGGAATACATGCAGGGAAGGGCGATGGCTGGCTCGGCCAAGGCGGCGCCCAATGAGTTCGTGTTCACGACGCGTGATCGCATGGATTCCTGCTACGACATGATGCGTGGCGTCGCGGGCTCGCGTTTCCTCTACATCCGCAACTTCCGTCCCGATCTGCCTTATGTGCAGCGTCTGGAATACATGTTCCAAGCCCGCGGCTATCAGTCGTGGGCGCGGGAGGCCGCTGCTGGCCGTCTCACGGCGGCCACGGCTCAGTTCTGGGGGGCGAAGCCTTCGGAGGAACTCTACGACATGTTGAGCGATCCGGATAGCGTGCGTAATCTGGCGAGCGTACCCGCACATCGTGCGACCCTCGAAAAGATGCGCACCGCGCTTCATGGGCAGACCCTGCGCATTAAGGATAATGGATTATTGCCCGAGGGCTCGGCCTTGGAGGGGTACGACGCCTCGCATGCACCGGGCGCCTGGGATGTAGAAAAGGTTTACGTCCTGGCTTGCCTAGCCTCGGATCGGGATCCGGCTCATCTCCCTCGCTTTATCGCGGCACTCAGCGACCCCAGCGAGCCGATGCGCTGGTGGGGCGCTCAGGGCTGCACGATTCTCGGTGCGAAGGCCGCCGGCGCTGAGGTCGCCCTGCGCCAGGCCCTAGATGATAAGTCTGGGGGCGTGGCCGCCGCGGCGGCCGAAGCACTGGTGCGAATTGGTAAGCCAGCGGGTGCGCTGAAGACCCTTGAGCGATTGGTTCAATTGAAGGCTAAAGATGGTACGGTCATGCAGGCCGCCAATGTTCTGGACCGCCTCGGTGAATCCGCTCGCCCGTCGCTTCCTTTATTGAAGGAGGTTTTGGCCGGCGAAGCTTCGGCCAAGCTGGAGGGAGGAAAGTATGCACCGACCCATATCCTGAAGCACACCATCGACGTTTTGGAAGGTCGCGTGGATGCGCTCGTTTATCCCGACGCCTCTCAACTCGCCAAGTAACGGATGTCGGCCCGCGCTTTCAGAGTCACCGCCCCAGGGCGGGTCAACCTGATCGGCGAGCATACGGATTATAACGATGGGTTCGTGCTGCCGATGGCGATTCAGCAGGCCATCGTCCTGGACGTCACCCCTGCGACCGACCGCCGGGCGGTTTTCCGCAGTGCGCAGTCTGAGGGCGAGGTCGTCATCCATCTCGATACGCCGCAGCAGCCCGGCCGGCAGGACTGGGGTCGCTATGTCGCTGGCGTCATGGCGGGCTATCAACGACTCGGCTGGGAGATTCCGGGCTTCACCGCCTCGATTTCTGGCAACTTACCGGAAGGGGCGGGCTTGAGCAGTAGTGCCGCGCTCGAGGTCGCCGTGGCCACGGCGGTAGAGCATCTCTGTGGGCGCGCGCTACCACCGATGGAGAAGGCGTTGCTCTGTCAGCAGGCCGAACATGCCTTCGCCGGCGTGCCGTGCGGTATGATGGATCAAGGCGCGGTGACGCTTTGTCAGGAAGGTAAAGCTTTGTTGCTCGATTGCCGTTCGCGGGCGGTGCGGCAGGTAGCGATGACGGCCCCAGAAATTTCCATCTTGGTGGTGAACAGCGGGGTGAAGCATGCGCTGGCTGATGGTGAATATGCGAAAAGGCGCGCACAGTGCGAAAGTGCCGCTCAGCTACTCGGGGTAAAATCCCTGCGGGATGTCGCCTTGGCTGATTTAAAGCCACCCGAGCTGGCTGAGGTTGAATTTCGCCGAGCCCGTCATGTCGTCACGGAGAACGCCCGCGTGCACGCTTTCGTAGAGGCATTGGAATCTGGCAATTGGAAGGCCGCGGGTGCCCTCATGCGGGCCAGTCACGTCTCTTTGCGCGATGACTTTGAGGTCTCGTGCCCCGAGCTCGATTTATTGGTCGAATTGGCCAGCCTCATTCCCGGGGTGCATGGTTGTCGCATGACCGGCGGGGGCTTCGGGGGCTGTGTAGTGGCCTTGGTCGATTCGGCCGCCGCTGCGAAGGTCGAGGCGGAGCTCGTATTGCGATATCGCCAAGCCAGCGGCCTCAACCCAACGTCGTTCCTGACTCGCGCCGCCCCTGGCGTGAGCGTGACCCCTTAGTTTAACTTACCCCAATACCATGCGCACCCTAGACGCCCTCGTCTTCCTTGCCTACTTCGTCCTCGTCTCGGCCTATGGCTGGTCGATCTACCGACGTCGCAATACCGGGGTGGCTTCCTCCACCGACTTCTTCCTCGCGGAAGGCTCGCTGACGTGGTGGGCCATCGGTGCCTCCGTCATCGCCTCCAATATCTCCGCCGAGCAATTCATCGGGATGAGCGGTTCGGGGTTTAAACTTGGTCTGGCGATCGCGAGCTACGAATGGCTGGGCGGCCTAGCGTTGCTCCTCGTCGCGCTGTTCCTCCTGCCTGGGTACATCAAGAATAAGATTCATACCATGCCGCAGTTCCTCACGCAGCGCTTCGGCCCGCTGGTGGCGACCATCATGGCGGTGTTCTGGTTGCTGGTGTATGTCTTCGTCAATCTCACCAGCATCCTGTATCTCGGCGCCCTGACCGTGCAGAGCATGTCGGGCTTCGGCTTCTTCACGTGCGTGCTCTTCCTCGCGGTCTTCGCCCTGCTCATCACCCTGGGCGGCATGAAGGTCATCGGCTACACCGATGTCATCCAGGTGGTCGTGCTCGTCATCGGCGGATTGGTCACGACTTGGTTAGCCTTGGATTTGGTCGCCACGCATTTTGGGCAGAGCGGGGTCGTGGCGGGCTTTGGCCTTCTCCACACGAAGGCGGATTCCCACTTCCACATGATCTTCGCGAAGAATCACCCGAGTTATGGGGATCTGCCTGGGCTGGGTATCCTGTTGGGCGGTATGTGGGTCGCCAATATCAACTACTGGGGTTGCAATCAGTACATCACCCAACGGGCGCTGGGCGCGAAGCTGGAGACCGCCCGGGCGGGCATGCTTTTCGCCGGCGGGTTGAAGCTGATCATGCCACTCATCGTGGTCATCCCAGGTATCGCGGTCTACGTGTTGCACCAAGACGGCCTTTTCCAGAAGGAGATGTTGAACGCCGCCGGCGAAGTGAAGCCCGATCAGAGTTACTCGGCGCTGATTCAGCTTTTACCGGATGGTTTGAAGGGCCTCTCTTTTGCGGCGTTGACGGCGGCCGTGGTGGCCTCGCTCGCTGGTAAGGCCAACAGTATCGGCACCATCTTCTCGCTCGACCTCTATAAGCGATATGTCGAGCCCAAGGCCACGGAGGCCAAGCTTATCTCCGTCGGGCGTATCGCGATCCTGGCGTCGCTCGCCATCGCCGTCGTAATGGCACCCCAGCTCAGCCGACTCGATCAGGCTGTGCAGTATATTCAGGAATATACCGGTTTCATCAGCCCTGGCGTGTGCGCTATCTTCCTCCTCGGTTTCTTCTGGAAGGGGGCTAACAACGCCGGCGCACTCGTCGTGGCGCTCCTCACGATTCCGCTTTCCGCGGCCTTCAAATTCTGGACACCGCTCATGCCGTTCCTCGATCGTATGGGCTACGTCTTCCTGATTCTGGCTGCCCTCATGATTATCGTGAGCCTCGTGACGCATCGCCCTGAGGATGAAGTTAAGGCGATTGAAATCTCACCAGGTGATTTCCGACCCGGTCCCGCCTTCACGATCGGCTTCGTGCTCTTCGTTGGTGCACTCGCTGCACTGTACGCTGTCTACTGGTAGGCCGAGGTTAGGCGCTGATCGTTGGGATTTTCATCGACTCGCCTCCGCGCAGGGCGGATTGGTGGGCGATCATGCCAGGCACCGTGAAAGCTAGGGCTTCGTTGATGCCGACGAGTGGCTTGCGGCCCTTCGCGATTGAATCGACGAATTCATGGGTGATGAAGCAATGGGAACCCTCGTGGCCGCTATTATGGCGGAGTGGCTCTGGGAGGAGGTCTGTCTTCCACCATTTAACCTCTTCGTATTTCTCCGTGACTTGGGCGGTGCGGTCGAAGCCCCCGCTATCTTTTTCTTTGGTCGGAACGGCTTGAGAGCGGACGATGGTGGGGCCGCCTCCACCGGTGGCGTCTGCAGAATAAAAGCTCATCTTGTCCCCGAAGTAGCGGGCCCGTTCGCCGCCTCGTTGGGCGCCGCGCCACCAGATGGCGACGCGCATGGCATTGCCACGATCGGTCCGGAAGAGGGCCGTCTCATTCCAGAAGGGGTTGTGATAGGCGTTGTCCTTCACAATCGGGTGGTCATCGCCCCAGCCGTGGCAGACGACTTCCGTGAGTCGTTCGCCAGTGATGCTGAGTAGGTGCGAGGTGCAGTGTGTGGGGTAATGCATCGGCGGGAGGCCGTGCCGCCAGGTGCGTTTACCGTTTTCAAAGTAAAGCGACTCCAGTCCGGGGTGATGGTATTCTGATTCCGTGTAATACAGGTGCCCGAACCGTCCTTCCGCATGGAACTTGCGGGCCGAGATCGTGAGCTGCTGCCAGCAGCTGGTCTCGCCCATCATGTAGGTGAGGCCAGATTTCTTCACCCCTCCGGCGAGCTGGCCGCATTCCTCCAGGGTCATCGCGGCGGGCACGGCGCTTAGTACATGTTTTCCGGCGGCGAGGCAGAGCAGGGCATGGCGGACATGGTCGGGCGCGGGCGTGGCGAGGAACACCGCTTCAACCTTGGGGTCTTTGAGCATCGCCTCGAGCGACGGGTAGCCTTTTGCACAGCTGTAGACTCTCTGCAGGGCGGCGAGGCGTTCGGGCCGGAGTTCGGCGACGGCCTCGACGATGCAGTCGGGATGTTCGTGAAACTGGAAGCCGAGTCCGAAACTACCGCCGACGATGGCCACGCGGACCTTGCGGGCCGGGGTCGTGAAGCCAGTCTGGCCGAACAGCGGAGTCGCCGCCAGGGTGGCGCCTAGCAGTGTGCTTTGGCGGAGGAAGTCGCGACGGGTACTCATGGGGGTGAGGGTATCCTTGGGTCGCCCTGCCAGAATTCAATGCGGGTTATCCAGTCCGCAAATCCCCTGCGCGCTTAGCGCGGCTCAGAGCCCAAATCCCTGCGACTTGCGGATCTCGCCGACGTACCAGTTCTCGAGCTTCTCGCGGGCCCAGGGGTTCTTGCGCAGGAAGGTGAGGGAAGACTTGATCGAGGGATCGAACATGAAGCAGCGGATGGGAATCCGGTGGGCCATTTCGTTCCAGCCATGTTTCTTGACCATGGCTTCAAGGAGCTTCTGCAGGGTCAGGCCGTGCAGCGGGTCGCGGGGGTGGGGGCGTTCTTCAGTCACGGTGTTCAGGCGGAGACGCGCTTCAGGAAGATGAGTTGGGCAATGGCCACAATCTTCGGGGGCAAGAGGCGCGGGCGGATGAGGGCGGGGTCCGTGGTGTGGCTGGTGACTTCGTAGAGGCCGTTGTAGAACCATTTGCCGCCTTCGGTGCGACGCACGTAAACGGGGAGCCGGCCGCGGGTCTCGGCGAGTTTGATGCCCCATTTCGCCTGGTCATCCTTGCGCCCCACCCAGACTTCGCACGGCTCGCTGTCCGCTCGCGGATTCCAGCCTAAGCCCAGGCAGACGCCAATGACTTCGCCGCCCTTGTGGATGACGAAATTAGGGGGCTTCGGGTCTCCGCCCAAGAAGGCGCGGACTTCGTTGAACTCGTAGCTCTCGCCCACGATGTGGTGGGCGGGGGCGGGCGTAGGCGAACTGTCGGTCATTGCGGACAGGCAAGGGGAGGGTCGGGGAGGGGTCAATGGGGAAGGGGCACGGCTGACCGATAGTCTGCGGCAACTCCGCCAATGAAAGAGGCTAGGAGAGCTTGCGCTCCACCTAGCCTCTGCGGCGATGGGTTGATGGGTTGCTTACAGGCCGGACGTTTCCAGGACCACGTCCTCCGGGCGCTCGATGGCGAAGCGGAAAGGCAGTTCACGTTTTTCGCCGGCCTTGAGCGGTTGGTGCCACTCCAACTGGTGCTGTTCGTTCATCTTCAGGCTATCGCTTTCCTTTTCATATTTCGGTTCTTCGAGCACGACCTTGATGTCTTCATGGTTAGAAATCGGGAGCTGATCCCAGATGACGAGATCGACCTCCGTCGACTTGGAGTTCTTCAGTTTAAAGATCTGGTCGTAGACGGTGCGGACGGTTTTCTTGCCGAAGAGTCCGTTGTTTTCGGTGCGGCGGCCGAGGACCTTGCGCTCGACGCTGACGGACTGGTCGACGCCGAGGTAGGTCCAGAATTCCTGGCCAGAAGGCACGAGGTCGATGTCGGCGTTGGCGACGAAGGCCCCATCCAGGAAGATGGCCGTGGGGCCGGGGAGGAAGGTGAAGTCAGACTTATTGACGGCCTTGGTCTTCAGGTAGACGAAAGGGGAGTATTTCGGCACGCACGTGTGGCGGAAGGTGGAAGGGAAGTTCTCGTGGGTAATCGTCACCTTGGCGGCCTTATTGTTGGAGAGAATATCCGTCGTGCGCTCAATCTTGTAGGTCTCGGCGGTACCGCCGTGTACGACCGAGGCGGACTCGGTGCGCATGCGTTTGTCTTTGCGTAGTGTTAACGCATCCGCCGCCTCGGCTACGATAAGTTGAGCTCCGCCGGCGGCGGCGACGCCATTGAAAAGTTGTTCTCCTTTGCCAACGGCTGCGGGGAGGCGGCCACTGCGGACCGCGGCGTCCCGATTGCTGCCAGCAGGCGGAACGGGTTCGCGTTTGGTGATGAACCAAGGCGCCATCGTCGGCTCGCGGCCGCCGATGCCCGGCTGGGCCGTGGAGAGGTGCAGGGCGACGCCTTTCCAGTCTTCACCGGTCGATTGACGGACTTCCGCCTGATAGCTCACCGCAAGGTTACCGGTCGTGGTGTTGGCCCGAATATCGTAAAGCGGGGTCCAGCTTGGGCCGAAGACTTGGTAGGAAAGCCGGAGGGTGATCATGCCAGGCTGCGCGACAGCGATGCGGACGTGGGCGACATTCTTAAACCGACCCTGATGCGAGCCCAGTTCGCCGAGTTGTCGATTCAATCGATCGGTGCTTTTGCTATACTCCTCGGCCTGTGCCTTGAGCTGCTGGCTCTCTTTGTCGAGGTCGGCGAGTTTCTGGACGTGGAACTTCAAGTAGCCTTCCCATTTCGTCGGATCCATGTCCGGGTTGGCGGATTCTTTGCCCACGGCGGTGAGGCGGGCGAGCACCTTGTCGAGCGCACTCTTCTGGAAGGTGATCCGCTTTTCGGCCAACGCTAAATCCTGGGTGAGTTTCTCGAACTGCTTAATTTCATTTTGCAGGGCTTCGATTTTCTCATCGGTGACTTCCAGGGTCTGCACGTGTTCTGGGCGAATATCGATCAGCGTGAAGTCGCCTTGGCCTTCGACGCGCACGGTGGCGAGATCGACGGACGCGGGGAGCTGGTCGAAGTTCAGCGTGTGTTCGCCGGCGGCGAGTTGGGATTGAAATTGGCGAACGACTTCCGCGCGGTCGGAATAAACCGTGACGGCGGAGATCTTCGCTTGGGTCGTGGGAAGCTCGGCGGCGTAACCGCCGAGGTTGAGGAAGGCCAGCAGGAGGAGGGAGCGGCTCATGGAGAGGGTTGTTCTTATGAGCGAACCCGCCGGGGTTGTCGGTCTATTTATTTATATTATCTTCAGGGGCGGGTCGCCACCCTCGCTCACGAAAAAGGCACGCTTTCGCGTGCCTCGTCTCGGCTGGTGTTCCGGGGTCTTAGGCCTTCGGCTTCGGCTCTTCGTCCACCACGCGGATACGCAGGTCGCGCAGCTGCTTGGGGGAGACGGGGCTCGGGCACTCGGCCATGAGGTCGCGGCCGTTCTGGTTCTTCGGGAAGGCTAGGATGTCGCGGATCGAACTGCGACCGGCGAGCATGGCCACGACGCGGTCAAACCCGAGGGCGATACCGCCGTGGGGCGGGGCGCCGTAGGAGAAGGCCTTGAGCATGTAGCCGAAGCGGCTTTCCACGAGATCCTGCGGAATTTTAAGGATATCCTCGAAGACGCGCTTCTGGACCGCGGGATTATGGATACGGATCGAGCCGCCGCCGAGTTCGACGCCGTTGAGGACGATGTCGTAGTGCTGGCCGCGGACCTTGGCGGGGTCGGTGGCGAGCAGGGGCTCGTCGGCGACGACTGGGGCGGTGAACGGGTGGTGGGCTGAGATGTAGCGCTTTTCTTCTTCATCCCAGAGCATCAAGGGGAACTCGATGACCCAGAGGAAGTTATACTGGTCGGTCGGCAGATTCATGCGTCCGCGGGCCTTAAGGAGGTAGGAGGACTCGAGGCGGATGCGGCCAAGGATGGTCGAGGCCTGCTCCCACGGGGCGGCGGCGAAGAAGACGATGTCGCCATCCTCGATGTTGAGCTGCTGTTTGAGCGCGGCCTTCTCCTCGTCGGAGAAGAACTTCACGATCGGGGACTTCCATTCGCCGGCTTCGCACTTGATGAAGGCCAAGCCCTTGGCGCCCTGACTCTTGGCGATGGTTTCAAAGTTGGTCAGCTCGCCCTGGGTGATGTCGGCGAGGCCCTTGGCGTTGATGGCGCGAACGACGGAGCCCGGGGTGTTGGCGGCGCCGTTGAAGACCTTGAAAGAGGAATTCTTGAACAGGGCCGTGAGGTCCTGGATTTCCATGCCGAAACGCGTGTCGGGCTTGTCGATGCCGAAGCGGTCCATGGCTTC
>CAISXT010000084.1 GCA_903889525.1 uncultured Opitutia bacterium
AGGCGTGTTCTTCGTTCTTGGTTCATTGTTTTTTGCAGCGGTCTCAAGGTAGGGACGGCGGAGCCGCGAGGTGGAAGCGGTTGGCGGTTAGCGGTTGGGAATACAGACGAGGCAGCGGTAGAGAATAGGAAGTCGATCGAGGTTCGACTGTCTGTCCGCGAACGGACGGCTGAGGACAGCCGTCCCTACCTCGAGGCAGAGAGGCAGCGCTTCGGCTGGCGGGTGGCGGGAGAGGTAGGGGTGTGCGGGGATCATTCGCGGCCTTCAAATTTCTCTTCGCGGGGGAGTTCCTTGACCTTCCAGGAAGGCGGGAAGAAACGCACGATGCGCTTGGGCCGATAACCCTCGAGCATCATGTCGCACTTCACTTTGAGCTGATAACCGCAGTTACCGTATTCGAGGGGGATCTGCTTAAACTCCATGATGCCGGCGCCCTTGCGATCATTGACCGGATCGTAGGTCATGAGGCTATCGCGGGCCACGGCGAGGCCGCCCTTAGGCAGTGCACCCGGCAGAGGTTCTTTGCCTGGCACAATCGGAGCGGGGATAAACATTTCGTCGAACAACTTCGTATCGAAGCCGGCGAAGAAAGTCATCGTCACGGTCTCGTTGACGTCATCGACAGAGTTAATCCAGGCGGGGAAGCCGCGTTCACGGATGTAGAGGTGATGACGTGCAAGCTGGCGGGCGGTGGCCTGTTCGCGACTGGCATCATCAATCCAGAGATCGATGATGCGGCCCGGGCCGTAGAGCGTGACCCAGGTGAGATTGATCAAAATATTCTGGCCGGGCTGCAAGGCCTTCAAGCCGAGGATTTCATTACCCTTATAGACCGTCGTGCCATTGAGCAGGTCGAAGAACTTCGGTTTGCCCACCGGGGCGCCGTCTTGCTGCAAGGTCGCCGTCAGCACCATCTTCTCGAGATTCACTTCATCGATTTTCCACGTCTGCTTCAGGCGCTGATGATGCGAGAAATCGTCCTCAAGTTGGAAGCAGCGGCGGAAATCACCCTCGGGCGTGCGCCGATTAAAGGCCGCCGGCGGGGGCATGTCTTTATCGTTGGCGGGCTTGAGGTAGAAGAGGCCGTGAAGGTGCGTGCCTTGGGGGATGTCCTGGAGCGCAGCGGGCGCGCCGCGATAGAAGATACTGCCGTAGGGCAGCATGAAGCCATCGATGCAGAGGTCCCAGACCCCACGGTCCTGGCTATCATTGCGGTCGACGCGGAGGTAGAAATGCCGCTCGAGGTGATCGATGTGCACGAGCTCGCCGGAGACCGCGTGGGCGGAGCCCTCGGGCGGGAAAGCGCCATCGACCAAGGCGTACCACTTCTTCGGCGAGGGCGCGTTAATGAACCCCTCGGCATCGGTGCGGTAAGCCGGGGCATCCGCGGCGGACACAGCGCCAGCGGACACGAGAAGGCAGAGAGAGGCGAACAGCGTGCGCATGGACGGGCAGAACGGACGGACTAAATCAGGCAACAAGCTGAGAAATCGGGCGCAAGCTGTCGGAGAA
>CAISXT010000085.1 GCA_903889525.1 uncultured Opitutia bacterium
ATCGTCGACCAGGAGATCGTCCGCATCGACAAGGGCCTCACCGATTCGGCCGCCATGCGCCAGATCAAGGCTTTCCGCGGCCTCGTCGAGAACGTCCAGGCCACCAGCGGTGCCGTCCACCTGATGGGCCTGTGCTCCGAAGCCGGCGTCCACTCCACCCTGCCCCACCTTTACGCGCTTCTCCGCCTGCTGAAGGAAGAAGGCCTGTCGAAGGTCTACATCCACGCCTTCATGGATGGCCGCGACAGCCCGCCCACCTCGGGCCTCGGCTACCTCAAGCAGCTTGAAGCCGAACTGGTGAAGATCGGTATCGGCCAGGTCGCGAGCGTCGCCGGCCGCTTCTGGGCCATGGACCGCGACAACCGCTGGGAACGCGTGAAGACCGCTTACGACGCCCTCACCGGCGCCCCGGCGCCCGAAGCCGCTTCGGCCGCCGAAGCCGTGCAGGCCTATTACGATAATCCGACCGACTCCAACACGACTGGTGACGAGTTCGTCCCGGCCACCCGCATCAAGGGCACGGCCTTCATCCAGGACGGCGACTCGGTGCTGTTCTTCAACTTCCGCGGCGACCGCCCCCGCGAGATCACCCGCGCCTTCATCGACCCGGAATTCAAGGGATTTCCCCGCGCGAAGCTGCTCAAGATCTTCTACGCTACGCTCACCAACTACGAGAAGGGTCTTTGCCCCAACGTGGTCTTCGATAAGCCCGCCAAGATGGTGAACATCCTCGGCGAGTGGGTCGCCAAGCAAGGCATCCCGCAGTTCCGCACGGCCGAGACGGAGAAGTTCCCGCACGTGACCTTCTTCTTCAACGACTACCGTGAAGAACCCTTCGCCGGCGAAGAGCGCGGCATGGCGCAGAGCCCGAAGGAAGTCTCGACCTATAACCAGAAGCCCGAGATGTCGGCTTCGCATGTCACCGAGATGGCCAAGGCCGCGATCCTCTCCGGCAAGTTCGGCCTCATCGTCGTCAACTACGCCAACCCCGACATGGTCGGCCATACCGGCGACCTCGCCGCGGTCTGCAAAGCCTGTGAAGCCGTCGACGCCGGCCTCGGCGTCCTCCTCGCCGCCATCGACCAGGTCGGGGGCAAGGCCCTCGTCACGGCCGACCACGGCAACGCGGACCAGATGTGGGAGCCCGAAGAGAACTGCGCCCACACGCGCCACACGCTCAGCCCCGTCGAGGTCATCCTCTACGGCGCAGGCTGCAAGGCTCTCAAGACTCGCCCCACCGGTCGCCTCGCCGACGTCGCCCCGACCCTGCTCGCCCTCATGGGCCTGCCGAAGCCGGCCGAGATGACCGGCGAGTCGCTGATCGCTGGGTAATTGTGAGGTAGGGGCGCGACTGCGTCGCGTCCGTTCGCGGACGGAGATGCGAATCTCAATCGGGTCATCGGCGGGCTAGGGACAGCCCGCCCTACCCCCCAAGGCATCAATCAGCGAGGCGGCAAGTGATCACATCAGGACAGCACGTGGTGCTGTCCCTACCTTCGCGTCTACCTGCCCAGGCCTGTCGAAAAACTGATCCCGAGCGAATCGCCGACGGCGCGCACGATTTCGATTTCGGCAGGCTCGGCCTTACCGTCGTTGAGCATGGCGACGCCGCACGCGCGGACGAACTTGCGTCGGTCGTAGATGCTCTGGCCAGCGATTACCCCCAAGGATTCATCGACCTTTTGCAGGTCTACCTGCTCGGCGGAAATAATGGTCGAACTCAGGCCGGGCAAGCCCAGCACACCCGCACCGAGTTGATAAGCCGCAGCCTGCGCCGCCGGGGCTTCGCTCGAGGTCTGCACGACCGCGGAGAGTACTAGCGCGTAAGCGGTGGCGAGGTCGCCGGGGCGGCTCTCGGGATTCTTCGCGGTGGAAAGGTAACGGCGCATCGACGCCTGGATCAACAGGACCACGAGTCCGTCCTCAGCCTGATAGCCGACCTGCTCAATGGCCTGCTTGAACTGAGCGACCTGCGTCGGCGAAAGCTGGCGCAATGCAGGCATGCAAAGATCCAGGAGGGGCACCCGATAACCTGCCGGTAAGTCTCGCAGGATTGGCTCGAGCCAAGCCGCGTCGCGGGACACCTCGCCACCGGCGAGCCCACGCGCCTGCTCGAGTTGCGCGGCGCGGAGTGCGGGATCGCGACGTAGAATTAGGCCGAGTACGAGGCCCATGGCGCTGACCGGGTCATCGGACGCGGCCCGCAATTCGGACGGAATCGTCCCATGAAAACCGACGGAGTCCTGAATCTGGAGGTCGGTCGGCAGCGAGCGAGTCGCGTTGGGCAAAGGCGGCGGAACGACCCTAACCCCGGGGGCAAATCCGGCCGTGGGCTCGTCTGCGACAACCTGCACCGGGACGACATCGGGGATGATGCCGTCGAAGGTCGGGTCGATGCGCTTGATCCGCTCTCCGATGGGTGGGTGGGTGGAGAAGAAGAACTCCATGAAGCCGCCCGAAGAGGCGAAGAAGAGGTGCTGCGACTCGAGGTCCGCATTCGAGCCGG
>CAISXT010000086.1 GCA_903889525.1 uncultured Opitutia bacterium
CGTTTTCCTGAAAGCCGCCCAGTTCAATGTCGGCGTACTCTCCGAGCGCGAGAAGCTGACCAAGTTGGAAACGGATATCGCTGATTTCATCGCGGCTAAGGCCGAGAATGAAGCGGCGAAGGTCGCTGCGGCTGGTCGGATCGAACCAGCGTTGAAGGCGGCCGAAGAGGCTGCGAAGAAAGTTACCGCCCAAGAATCGGCGCTCGCCGCGCTCAAGGAAGAATTTACCACCTTGGATCGTGCCCTGAATCCTTTCCGCCAGGCTGAAGCCGAAGCGGCTGGCCGCACCGAAGTGCAGGCCAAGGCGGTGGCTTCGAGCAACGACGTCATTGTCGGGCTCGGCCGCGATCGTGATGTCGGCTTGGCTGCGGCCAAGGCTGCCGTCGCTGACTATACCAAGAGTCGCCGCCCGACGCGGGCGATTTTCACCGAGGCCACGACCCGGGCGGCAGAACTTACCAGGCAGGGCACGAGCCTAAAGGCTGAGATACTTGTCCAGAAACAAGCGGTCACCGCCGCTCTGGCGGTCGCTGAGGCCGCCGCCCAGGAAGTCGCCGCTCGCGGCAACGCCCTGAAGGATGCGGATGTGGCGACGGTTGCGGCCCAGGCCGCCCTGGTCACCGCCCAGCAACAGTTTGAGGCAGCTCGTGGCTTCAAGGCCATCTTCTCTACCAGCTATTTCTCCCTGCGTAAGCAGACCGCCGCCGCTTTGCTGTCGGCCCAGGACGCCTTGGTCTTCGCCCGCAATATCCGGGAGACTTCGGCCATTTATCTGGCGGATGCGGATAAGAGTCTGGGTGTCGCTAAGTCCGGCCAAGCTGCCGCCATTGCTGCCCGTGTGGCCTTGCAGGCCAAGCAGGAGATGACGGAGAAGAGTCGCCTGACCGCCTTGGCTGAGCGCGATGCCATCACCGCCGAGCGTGCGGCCACCCAAAAGGAAACCGCCCGCCTCCAAGCCGTCTCCGCTGAAGTGGAAAAGGACTATCAGGGTAAATTGCCCGCTGCCCAGGCTGAATTAACCAAGCAACAGGCCGCGCTGGTGCCGCTCGAAAAAGCCCTCACCGACGTGCGAGCCAAGTTGGCTGAGGCCTCCAAGCCCGCAGCGGAAAAATCCCTCGCAGTCGACACCGCCACCAAGCAACTCGAAGCGTTCCGTCAGGAAAAGGTTTCGGCCGAGAAGACTGCCGTCGCCGCGCGTAAGGAAATTCCACAACGGGAGAAGTCCGTCGAGGAGATCACGCACACCCTGGCGGAACTGACCCCGCAGGTTGAACCGCTGAAAGCGAAGGTGAAAGCCGTCCAAGACCAGTATTTAGCGATGCTGCCAAAGCGCTAAGAGTCGAAGAAGATTTAAGAGGTAGGGGCCGCACCACGTGCTGTCCTTGTTGCGATTATTCACTCAAAGGGAAACCGGTGACCGGATGATTGGCTGGGGTTAATAGCCGCAGCATCATTTCCGGTTTCCGGTCTCCCTTTGATTCCTGCCTCTTGGTAGGGACGGCTCTCCGAGCCGTCCGTTCGCCGCCGGAGATTAGATCGTACTCGGGATTAACGGCGGGCGCGGAGAGCCCGCCCTACCAAGAGTCGTCTCGCAGTGAAGGGCTGGTTTGACTCAACCTGCCCCAAGCCGTAGCCCTATCCCTTACGTTTTAAACAATGCTCTCTCGTCGTCGTTTCCTGGAATCTGCCTTGGCCGCGGCCATCGCCGCTTCGCTCGGCGCCGCCGAAGGTAAGCGCGCCCCGCGCGTGGTCCTGCGCTCTTCGTGGCAGACAGTGAATATTGGCGATATTGCGCACACGCCTGGGGTCTTGGCGTTGTTGGAAAAGTATTTCCCTGAGGCTGAAGTCACGCTCTGGCCCAGTAGTGTCGATAATGGGGTAAAGGCCATGCTGCAGGCACGCTTCCCGAAACTTCAGTTCGTGGGCCCTGCACCCGACGTCACCAAGCTTTACGCCGCGAACGATTTTCTCCTGCATGGTTCCGGCCCTTCGCTCGTCGGCGAGAAACAGGTCGCGATGTGGCGCAAGCAGGGCCCGAAGCCCTATGGGGTGCTCGGTATTACCCAGGGAAAGCCTTCGGCCGAGACGGCCGAGATCCTCAGCGGTGCGCAGTTCGTCTACTTCCGGGATTCGGTTTCACTTGCGACCGCCCAGGCCGGCGGCGTGAACTGTCCGGTGATGGGGTTCGGCCCCGACGGGGCGTTTGCGACTGATCTCCGCGACGAGCAGAAGGCTGAAGCTTTCCTGCATGGCTGGGGCCTTGAGCGCGATAAGTTCCTCTGCTGCATTCCGCGCTATCGTCACACGCCATATTGGAGGATTCATAAGGAGCGGCCTTTCGATCCGGTGAAGCAGAAGCGCAACGACGAGATGAAGGAACATGACCACGCCCAGCTGCGTGCGGCGATTGTCCAGGTCGTGATGCAGACCGATCTTAAGATATTAATCTGTCCAGAGGATCGCACGCAGATGACCTTGGGTAAGGAGGTCCTCTTCGATCCGTTGCCCGAAGAGGTGAAGAATCGCGTGGTATGGCGGCAGGACTACTGGCTGACGGACGAGGCATTGAGTGTCTACGTCCGCAGTGCTGGTCTCTTCGGTAATGAAATGCATTCGCCAATCATGTGCATCGGTAACGGCATTCCGGCCATTGTGTGTCGCTGGGCTGAGCAGACCTCTAAGGGCAATATGTGGAAGGATATCGGTTTGCAGGAATGGCTGTTCGATCTGGATGATGAATCGCAGCTCGCGGGCATCATCCCGGCCGTACTCGCCATGGCCAAGAATCCTGCCGCCGCCAAGGCCAAGGTCGTCAAGGCGCAGTCCGTCCTCCGTGAGCGTCAGTCTGTGGCCATTGGTCGCGTCCGTTCGGCCGCCAGTGCCTCACGCTAGGAGCCTATTTTCAGGCTTTAAATGTTACTTTATGGCTGGGTTGATGCTTTGACAGAAGGAGGGCGGGGACCCACTTTAAATGTCCCCATCTCCTTCCGGATCCGCCGTACTCCGGTCGGGTCAATCCCTTAGCCCCCATCATCTTTTTTCATGACTCGCCTCCGCCATTTATCTTTCGCTGCCCTCGTCATGCTCTGCCTCGTTGGCGTTGCTTTCGGTCAGGCGGCGGATGCACCCAAATCCCCCGGTGGACCTCCTGCCAGCGGTAAGGGAGGGAAGGGCGGTCGCGTGAATCTGCCGACTTCTATCAGTACGGCCACCGTCGCCGTTGGTGACTTGGAGATTCGCGTCTCGGCCCTCGGCTCCGTCAAGGCGCTGAATAATGTCACCGTCCGGCCGCGGGTGGAGGGTCAGTTGATGAAAGTGCATTACACGGAAGGACAAGCCATCAAGGCGGGCGACCCGCTCGCCGAGATTGATCCCCGCCCTTTCGAAGTTCAGCTAATGCAGTCGGAAGGCCAGCTCGCCCGTGACCGGGCCGCCTTAGCCAATGCCAAGCTTGACCTGAAGCGTTATCAGGATGCGGCGGAGGCGGTCACTCGCCAGCAACTTGATTCCGCTGGGGCCCTCGTGGCGCAACTTGAAGGCACGGTGAAGGCCGATGAAGGTTCCGTGAATAACGCCCGCCTCCAGTTGCAGTATTGCCATGTCACCGCGCCCATCAGCGGCACGGTGGGACTTCGTCCCATCGATGCGGGCAATGTCGTTTCTCAGAATGACCCGACCGGATTAGCCGTCATCACGCAACTCCAGCCAATTTCTGTCATCTTCGGCGTGCCGGAGGGCGATATCCCCGCCGTCCAGTATGCCGTCAG
>CAISXT010000087.1 GCA_903889525.1 uncultured Opitutia bacterium
CCCAAGCGCACCACCTTCGCCATAGAGTTTATGGCACTGGCCACACACGCTCGCAAAAATCGCCCGTCCTTTGCTCTGATCACCCTTGGCGAGTGATTCAGGCGTGTGGCGGGTCTTGAATTCGGCGACGAGCTTGAGCTTATCCGCGGAGGTCTCCCGGGCCTCGCCCCAAACTTTGGTCAACTGAGCGGTGAGTTTCTCGTTGTTGAACGCCCGAATCTGTCGCGCGGCCGCCGGTCCGAGGTCTTCCTTGCCGAGCTTCCCCGCTTCGATGGCGGCCAAAAGTTCCGTTGCGAACTTCGCACGCGAAACCAGCGCCATGATGACCTGCGGGCGCTCATGCGGGTAGAGCTGCGGATAACGGGCGATGATCTTTTTCGCCACCGCCGCATCGTCGAACTGCGTCAGGCCTTGGACGGCCTCCAGGCTCAACCCGCGCGTGTTTAGGAGTTTCTCGCAATCGGCCCGCAGGTTCTTGTCCTTGGCTTCAATCAGCGAGAGCAACGCGACGCTGCGCTGTTCCATCAAGGCCTTCTCATCGAGGGCGACCAGGCGGATATCCGCGAGGGCCTGACCGTCGCCGAAGATGACATTGAGCTGACGCACCATCACGGCCGTGGCGGCATCGGCAGCGGGAATCATGGAGACGAAGCGATCCCAGGCCGTGGGCTTGGTCGCCTTGCGGAGGCCCTTCAAGGCCTCAGCCATGCCAGCGACCACGGATGACTGCCCTTCCGGCATCTGGGAAAAGCCTTCGATCAGGGCATTCAACGCCGCCGGATCCTTCACGGAAGCTTCGGCGATGCGGCGGGAGATGAGCTTGGTAACAAGGGGCACGCGGCTGACGTGGGCGCAATTCGCAAGTTCAGTCGGTGAAAGCTCGCGGATACCCGTCCAGACGAGTAACGGGAGATTATGGTCGGTGACGTCTTGGTCGTAACGCAGCAGGTGCTGGGCCACGAGCGTGCGAACCGCAGGAGTGAGGAGCGGCAAGGCTTCGGCGAGCGCGAGACGCGCACGCTGGCCGTGCGGCTCGCTGGCGAGCTTGAGGAGTGCGGCTTCCTGTACGTCGCAGGCGGCAATGAATCCAAGCTGATGGGCGTACTTCGTCAGCGAATTATTCCGATTCACCAACGGGTCCGTTAGCTCGCGCTCAATGAGACGCGCGAGGACGTCGATGCGCTTCTCCTTGAGAATCGCGGCCGGGGCATAATGGGCGGCATGCTGCGGGGCGAAAGGCTTGTCGGTAGACTTGACGGTGCGCATCGCCTGCAGGGTCGAATGGGCGTTCAGCGCGAGGACGGCGTCCCCTTCGGCCGATAGTTTCTCCCAAGCGGAAATGCCGGACGAAAGGTCGATGCCCTTCCAGGCACGTTCGCGGAGTTCCCAGCGCGCCATGCGTACGAGCCACTCGTTCTGGCTGCGCTGCAACTCAACGAGTTCCGCGGGGGTAGCCTTAGCGAAATCGACGCCGGGCTGCTTGGGGTCGCCGTAGCTAACCTTGAAGATACGACCGGTGGTGCGATGGATACCGTCTTGGTCGTGGCACTCGCCGATATCGCTCCAATCGAGAATGGTGACGGCGCCGTCCGGACCCTGGCTGATTTCAATCCCGCGGAACCATTCGTCGTCGGACTTCAACATATCACCGACGTGCTTCATGACCAGCGCGCTGCCGACCTTCTCAATGCGGTCGATATTGGTGCGGCGACCATGAAGATTAAGGGTGAAAAGCTTGTCGCGATATTCCACCGGCCAGTTGTCGCCTTGGTAGATCATCATCCCGACGTGGGCGTGACCGCCACCGAAGCTGTCCGCGCCACCGCGGCCGCCATTAACGTCGCTCCACTTCTTGCCGCTATCCCAGTGGTAGTGATCGGCCTGCTGGTCGATGAGCTCGTAGACAAACGGGTACGGGTCCTCGCCATGCATGCGCTTGAAGTGCCCGCCGTGAATACCCTGCCAGCCATGACCGATGACCGTGTTGATGAAGAGCATTTCGTGGTCCTTCGTCCAATCGGAGCCCCAGGGGTTGGTGGTGCCGTGGCAATAGGGCTCAAAGACTTTCGTCACCGGGTGGTAGCGCCAAAGGCCACCGGCAGTGGGCTGCCGCTTTTCGCGCGGCACTCCAGGGACGTCGATCCACGAGGTACTGGAGATACCGACGCGGCCGTAGAGCCAGCCATCCGGGCCCCACTTGAGGCCGTTGGCAAAAGTGTGGCGGCTGGCCGCCGTGGTACTGAAGCCATCGAGCACGACCTGAGGCGGGCCGGCGGGCTTATCGCCGTCCATCGGGATGAAGAGCAAGTTGGGCGGGCACATCGCATAGACGCCGCCGAAGCCGCGCTCGATGCTCGTGAGCATTTGCACGTCGTCCGTGAAAACCGTGCGCTTATCGAATTTGCCGTCGTGGTCGGTGTCCTCGAGAATGACGATGCGATCGCGCAGCTTCAGGTCGTAGCGCTCCTTACCGTCGGAGTACGTGTAGTTCTCGGCGACCCAGAGGCGACCGCGCTCGTCCCAGCACATTGCAATGGGCTGACGGACATCTGGTTCAGCGGCAAAGAGCGTGGCCTTGAAGCCTTCCGGGAGGTGCAGCTTAGTGAGCGCCTGCTGTGGGGTCAGCAGCGGGATGGTTTCGACCTGGTTATTGGTCGGCTCCGGGAAGGGCGCGGCGAAGGCGGCGACACCGAGGCATAAGGCAAGGCTGCGGACGAACATGGGGATACGACCAAACTGTACGATGGAGGTTCCCCTTCAACCCCAGACCAGCGGAAAGTCCTTATCAGAAGCCCTTGGCGATCTGGCCGTACACGTCGGTCGAGGCGATCTGCGAG
Source organism: uncultured Opitutia bacterium (assembly GCA_903889525.1). GTDB lineage: Bacteria > Verrucomicrobiota > Verrucomicrobiia > Opitutales > UBA953 > UBA953. The sequence goes on from CAISXT010000087.1 coordinate 2,838, forward strand.
GGTAAGGCAGCCGATGACGGCGCGATGAGCACCGGCCAGTCGAGCGGGTCCTCGGGGAGGCGACCGTGCGAGCCCTTAACGAGCGAGGCGTCCTGCGAGATGACCTTCATGAGCGCCTTGAAGCCGAGCTTCTTCCTCAGGAGGAACCAGGCGACCGCCAGCATCGGGAAACGGATCTTGGGGTCGATGAACAGTTCGACGGGGTCGTAGCCGGGCTTCCGGTGGATGTCCACGCAGCGCGCGAAGTCCGGCTCACCCTGACCTTCTTCCCACCAGTAATACGAGAACCAGCTGTGGCCATCGGCGATGACCACGAAGTCGCCGCTGCGCACGTGCTGGATGCCGGCGGCGGCCTGACCCTCGGCGTCGAGCACCTGACCGACGCCGGGCGTGGCGAGCAGGACCTTACGGACTTCCTCCCGGATCGCGGGATCAAGGACGACGACGTGCGCAACCTGGTGGTCCACGACGGCGAAGGCCTTGGAGTTGAAAGTGTCGAGCGTGAGGCTGCCGTCCTCGGGCTTGAGTTCGAGCCAGCCGTGCGCGCGTAAAACCTTGTTCAGCGGGACAGCACGGTCGACGGCGGTGATGGCGTATTCGGAGACGATGAGGACTTCGACGCCGCGGGCCTCGAGGAATTCGGCGAGGTCGCCGACGAGTTTATCGACGTCGCGACGCGCGGTATCGCAGCGCGGATCGGCCGGACCGAAGCGCTGGAGGTCGTAATCGAGATGCGGCAGGTAGACCAGACTGAGGTCGGGCTGCTCATGCTCTTCAATCCAGCGAGCGCTATCGGCGATCCACTGCGACGACGGCAGGCCGGCGCGCGGACCCCAGAAAGAATGGAACGGGAAATCCCCGAGGTCACGCTTCAGCAGTTCCTTATAACGCTGCGGGTAGCTCGCGATATCGAAGATCTTGCCGCCGTCAGCCTTGTAGACCGGGCGCGGCGTAACGCTAATGTCCGCCGCGGTGCCCATGTTGTACCACCAGAAAAGGTTCGCGACCTTGAGCTTGGGGTTCTTGGCGTGCAGTTCGTCCCAGACCTTCGGGGCGAGCACGACGCGGTTAGACTGCTTCCAGAACTGTACCTCGCTGAGCGTGCGGTCGTACCAGCCGTTGCCGACGATGCCATGCACGCTCGGCTGCTTGCCCGTCAGGTAATCGGACTGCGCGGTACAGGTGACCGCGGGAAACGCCGGGCGGACCTTCGCGACGCTGCCCTTGGCGGCGCGCGCGGCGAGACGTGGCATGACGCCGGAACTCAGATCCCGGGCGGAAAGGCCGACAACGTTCAGGACCGCGCGACGCATGGCTGCTGATCCCGTGCGCGCAGTTCGTCCGCCGCCTTACGCACGACGGCGGCAGCCATCTCGTGCACTTGCGTGGACTTACCGATGGCCGTCGGGAGTACCAGCGTGAGCTGGCCACCGAGGTGTTCGCGAAATTCTTCGAGGCCGGCCAGCATCGGCGCGCCGCCATCGAGATGCATCTCGGGGGCATAGATCCGGAAGCCCAGGGCGACGAGCAGGTTGAGCGAGCGTTCGGTCTCTGCCTGGCCGAAGAGGCCGAGCTCACGGGCGCAGATGAGGTCGAGCGCCAGGCCGACGGCCACGGCCTCGCCGTGCGTCAGTCGATGATTCGTCATCGATTCCAGCTTATGGGCCGCCCAATGGCCGAGGTCGAGCGGACGGGCGCTACCGAGTTCGAAGGGGTCACCGTTGCCGGCGATATGGTGGGCATGCAGTTCGGCGGAGCGGCGTACGGCGCGACCAATCGCGGGAATATTGCCATCGGCGAGCAGGCCGGACTCTTTCTCGAGATTACCGAAGAACACTGGATCCTTGAGGAGCGAAACCTTCACCGCCTCAACTAGGCCGTCCCGCAGGCCGCGCGCATCGAGCGAAGCGAGCAACGCGAGGTCGTTGACTACGGCGGCGGGCACGGCGAAGGCGCCGGTGAAATTCTTCTTACCAAAGGTATTGATGCCGTTCTTCACGCCGACGCCAGCGTCGCCCTGGCCGAGGGTCGTGGTGGGCATACGCACAAGACGCACACCGCGGTGGGCGGTCGCGGCCGCAAAACCAACGGCATCGAGGAAAGCGCCGCCGCCGATGGCGAGGACGTAGGAGTGGCGGCAGATTTTGTCTGCTTCGATAGCGGCCAAGGCGGCCTTCACGACGGCGGAATCTTTCTTGGCGGATTCTCCTCCTGTGAGCACCAGCGGCTGCCGGGTGAAATTCACGCCCATCGCTTTGCCGTAGGCAGCGACCTCGGCGGCGAAGCTAGGGCGAGCGTTGGCCAGGCCCGCGTCGACGATCGGGATGACCTTCGCGCCGGCAAAGAGGTCGGCAAGGACGCGGTTGCCTGAAGCGAACGCCCCTTCCGTAAAGAAGATGCGGTGGCGGTAGGTTACCGCGAATTCGAGGTCAAGGGAGTCGTCCATAGCCCTGGGGGAGGGTTTATCAGAAGGATTTAGACCGCCTAGGACAAGCCCAGTTCCGATAAATAGCCTGGATGAAAACCCCGATTTTAGCCCATGGTGGGGACTAGGTCGTCGGAATCCACCGCCGGAAGAGCAACGTTAGGCCGAAACAACCCAACGGAATCATCCAAAAAAGCCCTAACGACCGAGTCACCCCAAGATAAGCGTTCACCGCCGTGCTTCCGGAGTCGAACAACTGAGCCGTAAAGAAAAGATAAATAGCATTCGCAGCAAAATCCAGAAGGGGGAAGGCCGCGAGCCGATCGGCAACCCGAGCGCCCACCCCGGCGGGCAATGGATGCTTCCGGTCGGAACGATAAATCCAAAGCCAATAGAGCGCGCATCCGAAAAGAGCCCAGAGGAAGAATGGCCGGCCATGCGGATAGGCCGTGAGCAACAACGGGAGTGGGACTAAATATAAAACCGACTCTGCCCAGCGAGGTGGCTGGCCGTTACCAGATTCATGTCGGGCCACCAACGTGATAGAAAAGGTCAGCACCCAGAGCACGAACGGGTGGGCGAGGAGCGTCGCCAACCCCACCGATTGCCGAGCAAGCTCGGCATCGGCCAGAGCACAGAAGCCAATCATGGGGAGAAGTGCCCGACAAAGCCCCATGACTACCGGCGCCCACACCACCTGTTTGTGCCAGCGGTTATAAACCAGTACGCACACCGAGAGCGCGAACGCCAGCTTCGCGACCAGCACGCGGTGAGCGGCGAAAATATTGCGTCCAGATTCGGTGGCGAAGACATCCCGGCCGTCGGTATACGACGAACGAACGGTGATGAGAAAACCCAGGACCAAGCATAGCCAGCCGACGACATAGGCCGAACGAAGGGAAATCAAACCGGATGGAATGGGGCGGGTGGGGCGATGCTCCGCATCCCACTTCGCATCGAACGCGTCATTCAAAATCATCCCGCCGACGTAGGTCAGCGAGACGCCGAGCCACAGACCGACCAGCGCGAATACGGCGAGGATAATCCCGGGCATGTGCTGGGCGAAAACAAAGCCGAGCAGCCAACCGATGAAGAGATTGCTCCACACCGTCGGCAGATTGGAGCCACGGGATAAGATGAGCCAGACACGCAGCTTCGCGGCCATCATCAGAGTGGCTTTACGCCGCGCTTCGCGAGTTCGGCGAGCGTCCAGCGGTATTCCTCGGCGATCATGTCGGCGACGTCAGCCGCGCGCAGTTCCGGCGGCAGGACTTCCCAGGTATACGTTTCAATCTCCAGCTCACGGCAGGCACCGGGAGCTTTGGCGATGACATCGAGGGCCGCCTTGAGGTGGTCGTTGGTCGTGGAGAGCTCGTCCGACAAGTGATCGGCGTTCACCGGTACGTGGAAGTGGACGCGCAGTTCCTCGAGCGTGCGGAGCTGATCCATCGAAGCCATCGCGAGCGGGATGTCTTTGAAGCGCACGATGGAGCCGTCCTTGGCCCGACCCATGGTCTGGTGCAGGTACGTGGGCTCGTGCATCTTGCCGAGGCGGGCGAGCGCGGTCTCGGTGGGCTTCAAGCGGAGAGCGGAGCTAAGGTGAAACTTGAGCACGGGTGCACCGCCGGCGTTGAGCCGCGCGATGGCCTCATGGGCTTCTTCGTATTGCAACGCAAAGTGGCAGGTGTCGTAGGCGATGCCGAGGTGCGCGTCGACGAGGCCCTTGGCGGGCTCCTCAGCGCGAAGCTGTTCGAATAGGCGTAGCGCTTCGGGCGTGTTCTCGGCGTGGCCAATCGGCTCCGGCTCGAGCGCGAGGCGCAGGTGTGTGCCGGTGCGATCGCGCAAGCGGGCGAGGTGTTCGGCGCACGCAAGCAAGTTGCGGCGCATGACCTTGAGCTCGTCGGCGTTGCGACCAAAGCCCTTGAATGAACCCGGCAGCGTGCTGACGGTGCCGACCTTGTCAGGCGGGCCAAACGCGGCGAGGAGGTCGAAGAGGCGGTTGGTATATTCGAGGCGCGGGGCCTCGCACCAATCCGGCGCAAAAACATTATCCTTTACCGCTTGCCCGTGGAAGGGGCCGAACGGGAAACCATTGATGCCGGCGACAACGCAGTTCTCTTGATCGAGCCAAACGCGAAACGCCGCGAGCGTGGCAGGCACGGCGAGTTCCTTTGCGGCGAGATCGCCGAGGCGGAGGCCGAGCACGTAGGTCTTGCCGGGCGAGACGCGGTCACGCACGCGCAACGCGTGGTCGCGCAAACCAGCGAACGTCTCCACCCACCCTTCGCCGCGATGGACGTTGGTGCAGTAGGCGAGGGAAAGTCCGGACGTGAGCTTCACGCGGGTCAGGCTTGGGCGGCGGGGGCCTTGAAGCGGCTGTTCTGCGAAAGAAACTTCACCGGATTACCGTAGACAAGGTTATCGATCGCGGTGGCGGAGTGACCGCGGCGGCGCATCTCCTGCGCGGCCTTGGGCACGGACAGCGGATCGCTATGGCCCCAATCGCACGCGCTGTTGAGCCAGACACGCTGGGCGGAGACGGATTCAATCATGTCGATGGCGCGCACGGGCGTGGCCTTCGATTCCGGATAAAGCGTGATGCCGGCCCAGAAGCCCTGATCAAGGACTTCATGGATGGTGTGTTCCTCGACGTGGTCGATGATGACGCGCTCGGGTTTCACGACGCCATTGGCCTTGAGGCAATCCATGATCAGGCGGGTGCCCTTGCGCTTGTCCTCGAGGTGCGGCGTGTGCACGAGGATCATCTGGTCATACTGCACCGCGAGGGCGATGTGCTGCTCGAGCACCTTCATCTCATTGCGCGTATTTTTATTGAGGCCGATTTCGCCGATGCCGAGCACCGTCGGGGCCTTGAGGAATTCGGGAACTAGCGCGAGGACGTCGGCGGCGAGCGCCATGTCTTCGGACTCCTTGGGGTTGATGCACAACCAGGAGTAGTGCGGCAGGCCGTACTTGGCGGCGCGCTTGGGCTCATGCTGAGTCAGCTGGCAGAAGTAGTCGTAGAAACCGTCGGCGGACTTGCGGTCGAAGCCGGCCCAGAAGGCGGGCTCGCAGATCGCGGCGCAGCCGGCGAGGACCATGGCCTGATAGTCGTCAGTGGTGCGGCTCACCATGTGGCCGTGCGGTTCGATGTAACGCATGGTCGGGGCTTACTTGAGGCCGGGCCAGACGCCCGAGGCGGCCTTGGTGTCGGCCTTTTCAATGGGGGCAATGGAAGGGTCGCTCCAGAGGGTCAGGATCCGGGCGACGCGGCCTTCGTCCTTTTCGAGGAGGAGCGGGAGGGCGGCGCGGAGGCCACGGACGCGATGGTCTTCGCCGCCCGAGGCGCGGTCGAGTCGGTCAAGGAAGGCCGCGAGATCAAGGAGCTTGTAGCGAGCATCCATGAAATGGAGGTCGGCCACCTGCTCGCGGGTGCGAGCGGGGGCGCCGGGATGGGGTTGGGGGGTCGACATGGGGGAGGCACGCCTGCGCGCACTTTGATGAGACACCAAAGTGCGGCAGAGGTCCCCGCTGGTCAAGCCACCCCGCCCGGAGGCGGCCAGCTTACTTCTTGGCCGGCTCTTCCTTGGGCTCCTTCTCGTACTCGGCCGCAGTCCAAGGGGTCTTGCGCTCGGCGTACTTCTTCTTGATGGCGGTGACTTCGGCTTCCGTGACGGTGGCGCCAGAGTTGCCGAAAGAATTGTTCACGTAGGTGACCACATCAGCGATTTCCTTGTCGGAGACGCCGGCCAGGGGCGGCATCATGCTATTGTAGGTCGTGCCCTTGACGGTCACGGGGCCAATCATGCCGTTGATGATATTGCGGACAGCGATGGAGGCGCTCTTCGCGATCCACTCGGACCCGGCGAGGGGCGGGAACACCGGAGGCAGGCCCGTGCCCGTCGGCTGGTGGCAGGCGATGCAGGTCTTAGCGTAGACGGCCTGGCCGCGCTTCATCGTGTCGGCGTCAGGGGCGGCCGCGACGGAGGCGGCAAGGAAGCAAAGGGCGAGGGACTTCAGGGAGGTCATGGGGTTTGGGTGTGAGGGGAAAGGAGGCGGGTTTCACGAAGACCTCAAAACGAAAATAGAGTTCCCCGCAGGATGGTGAGGTAATTAGCCCAAGCCCGAGGGGGCATTAGCCGGGAGGCCCAAGGTTTAAACGACAAAGACCCGTTGGGGGCGTTGACGATATAATACCATAAAACCCTTTGAAATCGGATGGAAAGCCGCCGGATGTCCCTCAACCTAAATAGTATGAAAACGCCAGAGTACCGGGAGGAGTGGATGCGCCGGGTCGCCCCGGCCAGCCTGCGCGGCGTCTTCGACCACCTGCCCGGGGTGATGTTCTTCGCCAAGGATTTGGCGGGCAGGTTCACCATGGCCAACCTGGCTTTCGCCCAGCGCTGCGGCTGTGCCGATGAAGCGAGCCTACTCGGCAAGACAGACGCCGACATCTTTCCGCCGGAGCTCGCGGCGGCCTTTAAGAAGAAGGACCTCCAGATCTGCCAGACGGGCCAGCCCCTGCCCCGCATCATCGAACTCTTCCCGAACGAGAGCGGGGAACACGTCTGGTATGAGACGACCAAGCTTCCATTGTTTGATGCCGAGGGTAAAGCCTGCGGGGTCTGCGGCACGGTCCGCAGTTACGTCGGGACCAAGGCCCTGCTCGAGCCCTTCCTGCAGGTCGAGGCGGCAGCAGAATTCATCAAGGACAACCTCGGGTCGCCTCTTAATATAGATAAGCTCGCGAAGCTCACCGGGATGTCGGTCCGCCAGTTCGAACGCAAATTCCATAAGGCCTACCAGATGAGCCCGCGGGCCTATCTGGTGCGTATGCGGGTGGCGGCAGCCTCGGATCTCCTCCGCACGAGCGGGCTCCGTCCGTCCGAAATCGCCCACCAGACGGGCTTTTATGATGCTAGTGACTTCTCGCGACAGTTCCGGAGGGCCATGAAAGTAAGCCCCACCGAGTACCGCCGGGGGTAAAATCCGAGCCGCCGGGCAGGCCCGTCGGAATAATCATACTCCAAGAAGCCTACTCGACAGAGGGGGTCCGATGGGTTTTATTCACATCCGTACCCCCTACATCTATGCAAGAAACTACTGTACCCAATGCGAAGCGCCTCCTCTGGGCCGGCTTCATGGCTATCCTCGCGGCCGG
>CAISXT010000088.1 GCA_903889525.1 uncultured Opitutia bacterium
GTGACGCAGTTCCTCGGCCCGAGCGAATGCCGGAAATTTGACGTGCTTTGGGAGGAATCCGACATGACGGAGGAAGTAGCCGTCGCGGTCGCTTGGCTACCTCGTGGCCAGCTGGAAGGCTTTGAATTATGGCAGGCTCTCGCGCTAGCCTTCTGGAACATCAAGAAGGAAGGCGAGTACTGGGATAACCACGATTGTGTCGAGGTCATCGACCGCGAAGACACCTTGATCCCCGCCGAGGCGTTCCGGGCGGTGCTCACGGCGGTTTGGGCCCCTGAGTCGCAGGAGGATAACTAAAAGGCTGACGAGGGACGTAGGGAGGTTAAGCCTGCGGGTATGACTTCCTGCCTTGGTCCGGCGTTTTCGAAATAATCTTATCTCATGAAAACTCAGTCAATCGGTCAGACTTCATTGCAATCTAGTCGGCTCGCCTACGGCTGCTGGCGCATCGCCACGCAAGGCGAGGTGGCAGCCGACTACGCGACGGCCAAGGCGGCCATCTTTGCCGCCGTCGACGCCGGCTACACGCTCTTCGACCACGCTGATATCTACTGCGACGGGGAAGCCGAGCGCGTCTTCGGTCGTATCCTCCACGAGAATCCTACTTTACGCGCTGGCATGACCATCGCCACGAAAGGCGGGATCCGCTTTAAGCATCGTCCGGCGGGTGCTCCCGTCCGTTATGATTTCTCGCGCCAGCATCTTATCAGTCAGGCGGAACTTTCGTTGAAGCAGCTAGGAGTGGAGTGTATCGATCTCCTCCACCTCCATCGCCCGGATTATCTCATGGATGCGGAGGAAGTCGCGGGTGCGTTCACGGCGCTCCGACAGGCCGGAAAAGTCCGCGAATTCGGCGTCAGCAACTTCAGTCCCTCGCAGTTCTCGCTCCTTCAGTCGCGGTTATCCTTCCCGCTGGCTGTTAACCAGGTCGAGGTGAGTCTCGTGCAATTATACGCGTTGCACGATGGCACGCTGGACCAGTGCCAGCAGTTGAAAGTCACGCCGCTGGCCTGGAGTCCACTGGGGGCTGGATTGCTGGGTGCGGGAGGAAAGGACCTCTTGCCCGGACAAGCCCATTACAACCCCGCCTTCGTCTTGCCGGTGCTGGACCGCATCGCCCAAGAACGCGGTCTCCCACGTGAGGTGATTGCCCTAGCCTGGTTGCTTAAGCACCCCGCCCGGATGATTCCCATCGTTGGAAGCACGAATCCGGCCCGAATTAAGCTTCTAGTGCAGGCTGATCAGCTCGAATTGACCCGGGAGGAGTGGTATCACCTCGTGACGGTCGCGCGTGGCGCCGAGATGCCTTAAGGTCGGTCGCTTGACCCCGGGCTACCCATGGATTGAATGATGTCATGTTCCGCACCGCTTTAATTCTTACCCTTCTTATGACTGCACTCTCCGCGGCTGAGCCCGCCCCCGGTTTGCTCGGCGTTCCCGTAAAAGACATCGACGGCAAAGACGCCACGCTCGGTGCGGTCAAGGGCGGCAAGGTCTGGCTGGTCGTCAATGTTGCCAGCGAGTGCGGTTATACGCGTCAATATGCTGGCCTGCAGTCCCTTTACGACGCGAACAAATCCAAAGGGCTCGTCGTCGCTGGCTTCCCTTGTAATGATTTCGGCGGGCAGGAGCCCGGCACGGATAAGGCCATCAAGAAATTCTGTAAGACGAGTTTCAATGTCACTTTCCCGATGTACGCCAAAGTGAAGATTAAGGGCGATAAGCCCCACCCGCTTTTCGAAAAGATGATGAGTAAGGCGGAAGGCTTCCCTGGTCCGGTCGGTTGGAACTTTAATAAATTCCTTATCGGTGCAGACGGTAAGCTGATTGCCCGTTTCGCCTCTGATACCGAGCCCGATTCGGACGAGCTTCAGAAAGCCATCGATAAGGCTTTAAAGTAAGACGGACTGCTGGGCTCCAGCGTGCTGCTCGACGAACGGGCTTAAGTTTGCGCGGGTCCGGCGAAGCGAAGCGATTCGACGACTTTTCCGCCGACCAGGTGTTCGGTGATGATGCGGTCCAGGTTCTCGGGTGTACAGTGGCGGTACCAGATGCCGTCAGGGTAGATGACAGCGACGGGACCCTCGACGCACACGCGCAAGCAATCTGCTTTGGTGCGCTGGATGCCGCCTTTCTCCGAGAGCCCCAGTTGCTTTAAGCGTGTCTTCAGGTGCTCCCATGATTTGAGTGCAAGTTCGCCACCGCAACAGGCCTGCTCGGAGGACTTTACGCAGAGAAAGATGTGCCGTTGCGTGCTGCCTAGACCCAGCGCTTCGGCTACGCGGGTGGCGTCATTATTCATTCGAACCGGGGGATCAGACCGTCCTGCTCGAGCTTCAGGAACAGCTCACGGCTGAACCAAGCATCATTGGCGGCGTATTGGATCTGACGTTCGTCGAGCGGCTTCGCCCAATTAGAAGTCTGCACCTTTTTAGACTTCTTCATCTGTAGCTGCAGGAAGTGGGCGGCGAGGGCCTGCAGGCCGGTGTTCACCAAGCCGGTCTTTTTCGTGTGGTCGGCGATATCGATGAAACCTCGGTCATCAAAAGGCGCCCGGGCGCGCAGGTTCTTGACGTCATCGCGCACGGCGACACCGACCTTGGCTTGGCGGTCATTGCAAAGCACCGGGAAGGCGAGAGGGATGCCGCCACAATGATCGAGGCGGAAGACAAAGATATGATGTTCGCCCGCCAGCTGCAGGATTGAAGGCAGGTTGTATTCTCCGCGGGTATGCGACGGCTTGGTTTCCGTGTCGAAGCCGAGGACGCGATCGCGGGCAAGGGAGGCGATGGCTTTTTCGGCGTCCCTCTCAGATTCAATCAGTTCGATCGGTCCGTTCCACTCGCCGACAGGGAGGGACTCTATGAAATCTTTTTCGATGCGGATACCGCCCTGGCCGCGTCCGCCTTGGCTGTTGGCTTGGGCTTCGACGCCCTGTTCGGCGGGTTCTGGCTGGTTTTCGGACTCTTCCACGACCGAAAGGCAAAGCAGCAGCCGTCCATTGGCAACCAGAGACTCCTGGTGGTGGGAAAAAAGCGTTGACCGTGCCCGTGCGGGGACCTTTGTTTACCTTCCCATTTAACGGGGCCTTAGCTCAGCTGGTAGAGCGCTTGCATGGCATGCAAGAGGTCGTCGGTTCAAGCCCGATAGGCTCCACCATTCAAAATCGGCCGTCTTCCTGAGGGAAGGCGGCCGGTCTCATTGCTGTAGGCCCTGCAGGCTCTCAGCGGAGCGGTAGTTGGTTGATCAGCGTTCGGCAGTCGGACTGCAGGCGGGCCTCGAGGGTAGACGTATCTCGGCTGACCTTCTCAATCGATTCGATGGCGACCCCTAGGGCTTTCTTGAAGACGAGAATCTCTCCCTTGCTGGCTTTTGCTTCGGGCTTCTCGGCAAGCTCGCCGGCGATCGTCTCGTATTTACGCATGGCGGTCAGGATGGTTTTCCGATCTTCCGACGAGCGGCGTAGCATCATCCAGACGGGTTTACCCTTGGTGCCACCTTCGGCGAGCATGCGTAGATAGCCGATCGCATTGAAGGGCTTGGCGTCTTCGGCGAAGTCTTTTTTGGCGGCCGTTTCTTTTTCAAGATTATCAGGGTTGCGGCTACTGGCCTTAGTCTCCCCGCCTTTGGTCTTGGCGGCGACGGCCACGGTTTTACGCGGCTTGGCGGTTTTCTCCGGCTTCTCTTTTTCCTCCATCGTGGTCTCTACTTTGGCGACGACCTCGGTCTTGGAGGCAATCTTACTGGCCTTTTTCAGGTCTTCGTAGCCAGCCCAGAACAAGGCTTCTTCGAGCTGGAATTCCTTGCAGACGATTTCGATTTTCTCAATCGGCATGCCTTTAAGGCCTTCCTGGAGGGCGATGGTGCAGTTTTTGACCAAAGTCTTATAGTCCACCGCCGTCATCTCGACGGCGAAGGGGTCGAGCTCCGCATCCTTCTTGGACATCTTCTTCTCCTCGCCCGGGGGAGCCATGAGGAGTTCGCGCTCCGCCCAGATCTTCGGGTTATTCTTCTTGATCCAATCAAGGTCGAGGTCTTCCCACTTGTAGGAAATAATGGCGTCTTTATCCGCCAGCTTCACCATGATGGTGGTCTCGTCCTGAGTGATGTATTCGAAGGTTACGACGGTGGCGTTGCCGGCTTTACGGAGCTGGACGGTCTCGGCCAGTGCCGGGTGGCATGTCAGGCAAAGCAGGGCGACGATAAGAAGACGGACGGGGAGCACGAAGGTAGTTAGGTGATGCGGAGGCCTGTCCGCAAATCTAGAACACCGGGTTGGGGGTACCGGTTGCGGAAAATAAACATAAAGACCGCCGAAAGGCGGTCTTTTGAGCCCCATACCTGGCCGCTTACTTGCCGGACTTGGCCTGGAACTTCGGGAGTAGGTAGTTTGCGCAGGAATCCAGCGAGGCCAATTGGACGTAATCGGCTTCAGGTACCTCGATGCCGTGCTTCTTGCGGAGCTCCATGACGATGTCCAGAAAGTCCATGGAGTCGAGGGACAGCTGATCACGGAGGCGAACTTCCGCTTTAACAGTGGTCAGGTCCTCGTCCGGCGCGATGTCGGCGATGATGTCGAGAACGACCTGCTTGATGTCTTCCTTGGTCATGTTGTCAGGGCTTGTTTCAAACGCCCAAAGCCTGTCAGGCAACCCCATATTTCTTAACAATGAGGGCGGAATTGATTCCGAGCATGCCGAAAGAGTTATTTAGAATGGCATTTACCCGCTCAACTTTGACTGGCTGGTTGATTACGAGGCCCGGCATGGCGCATTCAGGGTCTAATTCGTCGATATTGATGGTGGGGTGGACCCAGCCGTCATTGAACGAGGGGAGGTTACCAGCCAGTTCCAAGGCTCCAGCCGCACCCATGCAATGCCCGATAAAGCTCTTTGTATTGTTGATTTTGGTCTCAGGGCAGTCGGTGAAAACCGCCCGAAGGGCCGTACACTCCTGGATGTCCCCCAGCGCCGTCGCCGTGGCGTGGGTGGAGACGATGTGGATATCTTGAGGCTTCATGCCAGCGCGCTTGAGGGCCATGCGGACGCATTCTGTCTGGCGCTCAGGGTTAGGTAGCACGGCGTCGGTGGCATCGGAGTTGATGCACCATCCGGCGATCTCGGCAATGATACGGGCACCCCGGGCTAGGGCGTCATCCAGTCGCTCCAGGACGTAGATGGCACCGCCTTCGGAAATGACGATACCGTTACGATTCTTGTCGAAAGGTCGGGATGCTTTCGTGGGATCCTCATGGGCGCCCAGTGCGCCTTGGTTCTTAAAGCCAGCGAAGATCCCGAAGGTGTGGATGGATTCGGAGACGCCGCCGGCAAAGGCGATGTCGACCTCGCCGAGCTGGAGCATCTGGGCGGCTTGGATGAGGCCAGCGTTACCAGCGGCACAGGCGGCACCGATGGTATAATGTGGGCCGGTGATGCCCATGTTCATGGTCACTTCCCCGGCGGGGTTATTTGCCACCGTGCGCGGGTTGTGGTGATGCGTCCAATACTTGGTGTCGTTGCCGAACTGCGAGATATTGTGAATTTCGTTCTCGGTCTCGACGTTACCATGTTCGGTGATGCCGAGGTAGACGCCGACGCGCGATTTATCGACCTTATCCCAGTCGAGACCGGAATCGCCGAGGGCTTCGCGGGAGCAGTAGATGGAGATGGAGCCGACGCGCGTGCCAATCCGAATTTCTTTCCGCTTCTGCCATTTGGTGGCATCGAAGTCGCAAACGCCCGCGGGATGGCGGCCCATGTGGCGGACGTCGATAATGGCGATTCTCGCCTTGCCTGCCAAGAGGTTGGCGCGGAACTCGGCGAGCGAGTTGCCGTTGGGGGCGGTAAGGCCCAGGCCGGTGATGACAATGCGGGGCTTGGAGGACATCTGACAGGCTTCCATCAAGCGTCCGTCGGGCATGAAGTCAAACCCCGCTCCCCGCTTGCCCTTGCCAAGTGGGGCGGGTCGGTTTTCGATGTCGGTCGATGTCCCAGCCACTGAAGTGCTCGCTCTGCGAGGAGGCCGCTACGGTCCACCTCTCTCAGGTCGTCCACAGTAAGGTCACCAAGGTCCATCTCTGCGAAGCCTGTGCCCAGAAGGGCGGGGCGACGGATCCGGCAGTATTTCAGCTGGCGGATGCACTTACTTCTGCCGTCATGGCGGCTCCCGCGATCACTTGTCCCAAGTGTGGCTTCACGGATATCGATTTCCGTAAACGTGGCCGTCTAGGTTGCCCCTCCTGCTGGGAGGTCTTTGGCGACGTCCTGGGCGGTTTGTTGACGAAGGTCCAGCACGAGCCCGAGCACGTCGGCCGGGCTCCCGCTGGTATCCTGCCTTCCGGCCAGCTTCGCCGCAGGCTAGAAGCGGCTCGTCGCGAGATGGAGCAGGCCGTCACTTCTGAGGATTTTGAAGTCGCCGCCCGTTTGCGCGACGAAATCTCAGCACTCGAACAACAGCTGACCCCTTCCTGAATATGTCCGTCCAAGACATCCTTGATGCCGAGAGCGAACTTACCCACCTGCTGGGTGCCCAGCAGGCGGTGGTCCTCAGCACGCGCATTCGCCTGGCCCGCAATCTCGATGGGCTGCCTTTCCCCGGATGGGCCAAGGTCCCGCAGCGCAAGGAAATCGCCGAGCGCTGTGTCGATGCTCTGACCGAGTTGCCGAAGTTCCGACGCGGCCACGTGCTGCGCATGACCGAACTGCAGGATCGCGAGCGAGCGGTCCTCGTGGAACGCCATCTGGTCTCCAAGGAGCTCGCTTCCGGCAAGAGCGGGGCCGCGGTTATCAGTCGCGACCAGACCTGTTCCGTGATGATCAACGAAGAAGACCACCTTCGTATTCAGGTCGTGAAGGCGGGTTGGCATCTCCGCGGGACATGGCACATCGCCGAACAGTTGGATGATGACCTCGGTGGCCGCCTGAAGATGGCCTTTTCGGAGCGCCTGGGCTATCTCACCGCTTGCCCCACCAATGTCGGCACGGGTTTGCGCGCCTCCGCGATGGTGCATCTCCCTGGGCTCTGTCTGGCCGGGCATATGGATAAGGTGTCCCGCGCGCTTAATCAGGACGGGCTCGCCGTCCGCGGTTGGCTCGGCGAGGGCACGGAGGCGGCCGGCAATATTTTCCAGATTTCTAATCAGCAAACGCTGGGTCTTTCCGAGGATGCGATCCTCAAGCATCTCGGAGGCTGGATTAAAAATGTCGTGGAGCAGGAGTGGAACGCCCGTCGCAAGCTCGCTAAAGATGAAGGCGAGCGCTTTTCCGACCGTCTAGCGCGCTCTTTCGGCCTCCTCCGTCACGCCCGTCTACTCACGAGCGCTGAGTCGATGAACATGCTTTCGCATCTCCGCCTGGCCTGTGACATGGGCTGTCTGCCTGAGGGGCACCGCCATATCGTCGACCGCCTTATGATTGAAGGTCAACCCGCCCACGTGCAGGTTCGTGCCGGCGAAGAACTCGATAGCGATGGACGTGATTGCCGCCGGGCAACCCTGGTGCGCGAGGCGCTCCGCGATTTCCCGGAAGTGACCGCCCCGACGGCTTAGTCGGACTTCGGCTTATTCTCGCGATCTTTGCGGGACAGCTCATCCAGCATGGCCTGCACGCGGGCGACTCCGCCTGTAATATCATCTTCGACGAACAGTATTTCCGGCGTGTGCTTCATCTGCAGGAGGCCGCCCACGGTCGCGCGAATCTCGTTGCGCACTCGCTTGAGCAGGGCACGGGCCGCCTTGTGGGCGCCGTCATCGCCCGCGACGGCGAAGCCGACCCGGCATTGCCGCAAATCCGGCGAGACGCTGGCGGTGGTGATTGTGATGAGCGCCGCCTCGGTGGCCCAGCCTTGCCGCAGCGAGGAGGAGACCTCCCGCTGGATAAGTTCGGCCACCCGGAGCTGACGCTGAGACATGAGTCTTAGAGAGACGGGCGCGTCTGCAGCATCTCGATGGCTTCGATGATGTCGCCGGGCTGGTACTCATCGTAGCCACCGAGCTTAATGCCGCATTCGAAGCCGGCTTTGACCTCGGAGGCGTCGTCCTTGAAGCGGCGCAGGGTTTCGACCGGTCCGTTGTGGATAATCTTACCACCCCGCACCACGCGAGCCTTGGCGGCGCGGCGGATGAGGCCTTCGGTGACCATGCAACCAGCGACTTTGTGCTCCTTGCCGAGAGGGAAGACGGCGCGCACTTCGGCCGCTCCGAGCTTGTTCTCGCGGACTTCTGGATCGAGGAGTTCCGTCATGGCTTCCTTTACGAGCGTGATCAACTCGTAGATGATGTCATGGGTGATGAGGCGGACGCCGGTACGCTTGAGTTGCGGCTGGACGCCGGTCTCGAGCTTGGTGTCGAAAGCCACGATGATAGCCTTGGCGGCTTCGGCCAGGGCGACGTCGCCTTGCGTGACCGGTCCAACCGTGCCGCCAATGACTTCGAGGCGGACCTTGTTAGATTTGATTTCGACGAGGCAACCTTCGAGGGCCTCGAGGGTGCCGTTGACGTCGGCCTTGAGCAGCACGCGGAGAATCTTCTCTTTGTCCTGGGCGAGGGCGGCCATCAGGCGTTCGAGATCCGACATGCCAGGGCGGGCGCCGGTATTAGGCGCCTGTTGGATGGCTTCGGCGGCGCGACGAGCGACGAGAGACGCTTCTTCGGCGATTTCACGAGCTTCCCGGTCATTCTTCACGGTCTTGAATTTGGTGCCAGGGGCAGGGACGGCATCCCAGCCGAGGACGAGCGCCGGAGAGCCCGGTGCCGCGGAAGGAAGACGGTTGCCGCGTTCATCCATCAAGGCGCGGACTTTGCACCACGTCTCGCCGCAGACAAAGGAGTCGCCAGGCTTGAGCGTGCCTTTCTGCACGATGACGGTGGCGGTCGGGCCGCGGCCGGTTTCCATCTGCGACTCGATGACGACTCCCAGGGCGGGGCACTTCGCATTGGCCTTGAGGTCGAGCACTTCGGATTGCAGGAGGATGGACTCAAGGAGCTCGGTCATGCCGGTTCCTTTGAGCGCCGATACGGGACTGGTGATGGTCTCGCCACCCCAGTCTTCCGGCGTGATGCCGCGCTGCTGCATCTGTTGTTTCACGCGGTCGATGTTGGCACCCTTCGAGTCGACCTTATTGATGGCCGTGACAATCGCACTGGCATGCTTCTGGGCGAACTTCAGGGCTTCTTCGGTCTGAGGCATGAAGCCGTCATCCGCCGCCACGACGAGCACGGCGATATCGGTGACGGAGGCACCGCGTTCGCGCATCTTGGCGAAGGCCGCGTGGCCGGGGGTGTCGAGGAAGGTGACGGTGCGGCCTTTGTATTCGGGCTTCTCGCCTTGGTAGGCGACAGAGTAGGCACCGATGTGCTGCGTGATGCCTCCTGCTTCGCCCGAGACGACATTGGTCTTGCGGAAGAAGTCGAGCAGGGTGGTTTTACCGTGGTCGACGTGTCCGAGTACGCAGACAACCGGCGGACGTTGGGTCATGAGCGCCGGATCGTCTTCGGCGGGTGTCTCGACTTTTTTGACGGGCTGGGCCCCTTCGCCGCGGTGACGGATTTCCAAGGTGTAGCCATGGCGCTCCGCGACCTTACGGGCGTCGGCTTCTTCGATGACGGAAGAGACGCTCACAACCTTGTTCAACTCCATCAGGTTACCGATGACCTGGAAGGGCTTGAGATTGAGGGCGATGGCGAAGTCGCGGACCACGATCGGCGGGCGTACCGTGATGGCACCCTTGCTTCCCGGCGCAGCCTGATTGCTGGTCGCGGCCGGCCGATTCACAATCGGCGCGATCGGCGGTCGGACGAGAGGAGGAATATTGCCAGGCCGAGCAGGGGTGGGTGGCGGCGTGCTGACGACGACGGGGGGAAGGTCGTGCTTCGAAGTCGTCGGCGTGAAAGGCGCGGCTGGACGAATCGGGGGAGTGCCCGGCGGGCGGACGGAAGGTGCCGGACTTGGTAAAATAGTTGGTCGCGGGGGCAAGCTGACGGGTGTCGGTGAATTAGGCTTAGCCATCGGAGTCGCGGGGGCGACGGGCTTCACCGCTTCGGAGGCCTTCGCGGCTTCGATGATTGGCTTCGCCGGCTCAGGGGCGGGCTCAGCTTTCTTTGGGAGTTTGTCCTCCGCGAACTTCATGAAGTCGTCGCGGTAGGTCTTACCAAAGTTGCTGGAGGCGGCGGGCTTCTTGCCGGCAGAGTAGACGTAATCCCTGAACTCGGGCTGAGCTTCCACGAACTGGTCAACCAAGGCGAGGAGCGCCTTGACCTCCAAGCCGAGCTCCTTGGCCACGTCACTGAAGCGCTGGGTCGTGGCTGCCTTCTTGGCTTCAGGTTTCTTCTTCTCGGTCATGTGCTCGTTCGGGGTGGTATGTCGGGATGGACTCGAAGGGGAGGATTACGCGCGACGGCCCTTGGCGTAGGCCGCGAGGACGGTTTCGACCTCTTCGGCCGGGATGCCGCTATCCTTGAAGTCTTCCACGGTCGCTCCTTCGAGGGCTTCGACGCTGGAGATGCCCAGGCTGACAAACTTAGCGATGAGTTCGGCTGGGAGGCCAAGCTGTTCAGCGATGCGGACAGCGGCGTCGCCGGCCTTGGCTTCGAAGCTTTCGGCGGCGTGCGTGGCCTTCTGAATGTTGAGGCCCCAGCCCATGAGCTTGGAAGTGAGGCGGGCGTTGCGACCCTTGCTACCGATGGCGATACGCATGTCGTCCTCGTCCACTTCGAAGTGGATGCTGCGCGTGCGCTCGTCGAGCCGGACGTTGCGGGGCTTGGCGGGGCGGATGGCTTCTTCGAGCAGCTTCAGCGGCTCGGCATAGTAGCGGATGATATCGATCTTCTCGCCGCCGAGTTCCTTGACAATATTGCGGACGCGGGCGCCGCGGGCACCAACGCAAGCCCCGACGGGGTCGACCTTGGGGTCGCGCGAATCAACTGCAATCTTGGTGCGGTAGCCTGGGTCGCGGGCCATCTTGGCGATGGTCACGGTCTTGTCGGCGATTTCGGCGACTTCGAGTTCTAGCAGGCGGCGGACAAAGCCGTCGTTGGCGCGGGAAAGGATGAACTCACGGCCACGCTGCGGGTCTTCGCGGATTTCCAGGAGGAGGCAGCGGATACGGTCGCCGGTGCGGAACTCGTCGCCATGGCAGCGTTCTTTGTGCGTCAGTACGGCTTCGGCGGTGCCGAGCTCAATGATCACATTACCGCGTTCGGTGCGGCGCACGGTGCCGGTGACGATGTCGCCGACCTTATCCTTATACTCGAGGAAGACCTGGTCCTTCTCGATTTTGCGGAAGCGCTGGTTGAGGAGCTGTTGGGTGGTCTTGGCGGCGATACGGCCAAGGTCAGCCACGTTGATGGGCTTGCGGACCTCTTGGCCGACCAGGACGTTAGCTTCGAGGAGGGCGGCGGCGATCGGGTTGATCTCCTGCAGGGGGTCTGACACGGAGTCGGTCACGCGGAGGACGACGTAGGCGTCGAGCTTGCCGGTGGCGGGGTCGGCCGTGATTTCGACGTTTTGGCCGGCCATGACCGATTTCTCGACGGAAGACTTGATGGCCTCAATAATGAGGGCGCAGGCCTCCTCTTTTTTGATATTCTTCTCTTTTTCGAGATATTGGAGGAATGGTTTGATATCGACGCTCATGGTAGGTGCTGGTTTGCGGTGAAAGTGTTTGGGGACAAAAAAAGCGGGTCCGGCAGGACCCACCTCGGTAAAGGTGAACTGCCCCCACCTTGGTCGGCCACCCCGCGATGTCAAGACCGCTAAAGACCCGTGCCCGCCGGGTTCCGCTTGCCCCCGGGGGCGCTTCTCCGAACCTTCAGCCCCATGGCTGACGATAAGGTAATTTTCACGATGACGGGGGTGACGAAGTTTTTCGAGAAGAAGCCCGTTTTCCGGGATATTTCACTATCTTATTACTTCGGTGCTAAAATCGGGGTCCTTGGCCTCAATGGCTCCGGTAAATCGACACTCCTCAAGATTATGGCGGGTGAAGACAAGGAGTTCGATGGGGCGATCAGCCAGGTGCCTGGCTACACGCTCGGCTATCTGGCTCAAGAGCCGCGTCTAGATGAGCATCTCACGGTCCAGGAATGTGTCATGCAGGCGGCCGGCCCGATGAAGGCGTTGCTGGAGGAATATGACGAGACGTTCGTCTTGGTCTCCGAAACAGATGACGCCAAAGAGCAGGAGAAAATCCTGGCCCGCCAAGGCGAGATTCAATCCATCCTTGATACGCGGGGCGGCTGGGATCTCGATGCCCGCATCGAGATGGCGATGGAGGCCCTACGCTGTCCGTCTGGTGACGCGGTCGTCTCCAAGCTCTCCGGGGGTGAAAAGCGCCGCGTCGCCCTTTGCCGATTATTGCTGATGGAGCCGGATATCCTGCTGCTCGATGAGCCGACGAATCACCTCGACGCTGATACGGTCGCATGGCTCGAACGCCACCTTCAGAGCTACAAGGGCACGGTCATCGCGATCACGCACGACCGTTACTTCCTCGATAATGTCGCTGGCTGGATTCTCGAACTTGACCGCGGCCGCGGGATTCCTTGGAAGGGTAATTACTCCTCGTGGCTCCAGCAGAAACAACAGCGCCTCGAGATGGAAGAGAAGCAGTCCGTCGCCCGCTCCCGCTCGATGGAGCGCGAGCGGGAATGGGCCGCCGCTTCACCGAAGGCCCGCGTGGCCAAGAATAAAGCTCGTCTCCGGGCCTATGAGCAGATGCTCACGCAAGATCAGGGGCAGCAGGAAAAGGCCGCGGAAATCTGGATTCCGCCCGGTCCGCGTCTCGGCGGGGCTGTCATCGACGCCCGCGGCCTAATGAAGGGTTACGGCGATCGCATCCTGATGGAGGATGTCAACTTCACCCTGCCCGCCGGAGGTATCGTCGGCGTGGTCGGCCCCAATGGCGCCGGCAAGACGACCCTCTTCCGGATGATTACCGGCCAAGAGAAGCCGGATCGCGGCACGCTCACGGTGGGCGAGTCGGTGAAGATCGCTTACGTGGATCAATCCCGCGACTCCCTGCCGGCGGATGCGCCGTTATGGTCCGCCATCTCCGACGGGCAGGATATGGTCCATCTCGGGAAGATCATGGTGCCAGCCCGTGCCTATGCCGCGCGCTTCGGTTTCACGGGCGACGTTCAGCAACGCAAGGTCGGCCTGATGTCTGGCGGTGAACGTAATCGTATTCACCTTGCCCGACTCATCAAGTCGGGGGCCAATGTGCTCTTGCTCGATGAGCCGACCAATGATCTCGACGTGAACACCATTCGCGCCCTGGAGGATGCCCTCGAGGGTTTCGCCGGCTGTGCGGTCATCGTGACGCACGACCGCTGGTTCCTCGATCGGGTGGCGACGCATATTCTGGCCTTCGAAGATGATAGCACCGTCGTCTGGCATGAAGGGAACTACGGCGACTACCTTGAAGACCGTCGCAAGCGACTGGGGCTTGACTCAGATACGCCGCGCCGGCCGAAGTATCGGCGCCTTACGCGTTGAGTCGCTGTGCCGCGCGTAAGCGCTGCTTCCAGTTTGCCGCTTCGGAGTCGAGACGGTCTAGTTGCGTCTCGCTCATGCGCCATGCCCAGTTGCCTTGGGGATTCCCCGGCGTATTGAAGCGAGCCTCGGCGCCCAATCCGAGCAGGTCCTGGACCGGGATGAACGCAGCGATAGCCGGCGAGGCCAGGACGACTTCCGCCAAGGCCAATGCGGGGTTATTCATTGATCCGTAAAGAGCGGTCAGTCTTTCCAGTTCCTGTGGCTGCACCTGCTTAATCCAGCCGGCGAGGGTATCATTGTCGTGGGTGCCCGTGTACGCGATGCGGTTTGCGGCGATATTGGGAGGGTAGTGCGGGTTCTGCTCCAGCTCGCCCCCAAATCCGAATTGTAGCACGGCCATACCTGGTAATTTCGCGGCCTTGCGCAGGAGTTCCACGCCAGGGGAAAGTAGCCCGAGATCCTCGGCGACCAAGGCTAAGTCGCCGAGGGCTTGCATGAACGTCAGGCCCGGCCCGGCCCGCCATTCGCCCACGCGTGCATTGGGCGCGCCGGCCGGGACACTCCAGTAGTCATGGATGCCGCGGAAGTGGTCGATGCGGATCGCGTCGAAGAGTTCCAGGTCGTGATGGACGCGTGATTTCCACCAGGCGAAGTCGTCGGCGGCGTGCCGCTCCCAGCGGTAGAGCGGATTACCCCAGAGTTGGCCGTCTTCCGCAAAGTAATCTGGGGGCACGCCGGCCACGGCCGTGGGGCGTCCGGCTGCATCCAGTTGGAATAAATGCGGGCTGAACTTGGCGTCGCAGCCATCGCTTGAGACGTAGATGGGTTCGTCGCCGAAAAGCCGCACGCCTCTTTGGCGGGCGTAGATACGTAGGGCCTTCCATTGTTCGGCGAAAAGGAACTGCAGCACGGCCGCCTCATTCTGAGCCTCCAGTGAAGCCTCCTTGACGGCCCAGGTGTGAGGTGCGGCGTAGCCGTTAATTTCACGCAGGGCGGAGAAGCGGCACCAGTCCGTGAGCCAATGGGCCTCGCGTGAACGATAGGCCTGAAAGGCAGGATCTTTCGCGAGCACGATGGCGCCGCGGCCGGCGGCTATTTTCAGGATCGGGCGAAGCTCGTTCCAGAGCCTACTGTAGTCGGTGCATTCATCGCCGTGCCGACGGAGGGAAGAGAGTTCGCCTGCGGTGATCAACTTGCGGGCCGCGAGGTCGTCCAGGTCGAGCAGGTAAGGATTCCCAGCGAAGACCGAGAGCGCCTGATAGGGTGAGTCCCCGTAGCCGGTCGGTCCAAGGGGGCAGACCTGCCACCAACTGAAGCCGCTCGCTTGCAGGAAGTCGACGAAGCGTCGGGCGCCGGCTCCGAGGTTTCCCGTCGGGCCCGAGCCAGGCAGTGCGGTGATGTGGAGCAGTACTCCCGCGGTCCGCTCTGGGAAGGCCTGACAGCGGAAGGGGACGGCGGGAGCCCGGCCACTATCGGCCAAGGGTTCGCGTCGAGACTGGCTCATTTTTTCGGCTCAGGATCAGGAAATATCGTAACGTAGTGCTTACTGCTAAGGTCAGCTAATCGTTTTGCAAAGGCTAGGGTGAAATTTTCGGCGTTCACCTTGCGCTCAATGTCGCCCAAAACCTCCGGGTCGGAAAGTGGTAGATAGCCTTTGGGTCGATAGTCTGTGCGGACGAAGATAAACCAAGTGGCACCGCTTCCGCTGATGGTGAATTCCATCGGGGCGGAAGCTTGATCAGCGGGTAGATTCTTCACCGTGGTGACGATTTTCGCGTTCAGGTCCCCCAGTTCCCGCCAGCCGCTATCGCCGCCGGTTTTGGCATAGTCATCGGTGCTAATCCGTTCGGCGATGTCAGCGAAGGTTGGCTTCGCATTCAGCTTGTTGGTGTCGATTTTGAAGCGGGCGAAGGTGGCGAGGATTTTCTCCGGATGCTGGAGGGCGTCGGCCCAGGCATTGGCGCGAGTTCGGGCTTCTTCGACGGATTCAGCGGAGCCTTGGGTGATGGTGATTTGGCGGAAGCGAATCTGCTCCTTGCGTTCGAATTCAGCTTTATGCTTTTCGTAATATTCGGCGAGTTTCCCCGGTCCAGAGATGACGGCGCTATTGAGGATGTCTCGTCGCATCGCTCTGACGATAATCTGTTCTTCAATTATTTTCCGGTACTCAAGGGGTGTCATGCCTTCATTGCGGAGTTGGGCGACGAAGCGATTGCGGTCCCCGCCGAATTCTCGGCGAACGGTTCCCTCAATCTCTTGGTCGACGAGGTAATCGGGGAATTTGTTCCCGCTGGCTCGGAACTCAGCGACGATGAGCTTGCTGGCGATGGTGTTTTTAAGGGTCTCTTGGCGCGCCTCCGCTTTTTTTCTTGAGAAATCTTCGTCGTTCTTTGACTCCGCTCTGAGTTGGCCGAGAAGCGGGGCCATCTGTCGATCGATTTCCGAACGGGTGATGCCTTGGCTGTCGGACACTCCGGCGATCTTGTCACTGTGTTCATCCGTGAAGTTACGGACGGCGATATCTTCGAGGCCGTTTGGAGCTAACTGCGCGAATACTGCGGCGGCGCTGCCGAGGAGGGCGAAGGAGAAGGACGAAACGTTCATGAGCCAGTGGAAGGAAGGATGCGCGAGAGGAATCCTCGGATTTCTTTGAGTTTCCGCAGGGGGTCCTTCACGGTCAAGCGGGGAAACCGATTGCCTATCATAATAGGCTCAGGCGACCGCCCTCCTGCCACGCTTAGGCAACGGAGGGTGTTGCCATCGGTTGTCACCGAAATGACACTTTTCTCCTCCGCCAAGCAGCGGATTTCAGCCAAAGTGAGCAAGGCCTCGGCTTCCGGTGGTAATTTGCCATAGCGGTCTTTAAGCGAGGCACGCAGTTCCGCCACTTCGGCGATGTCCAAAGCCAAGGCAATACGACGGAACGCTTCGATGCGCAAGCGGGTCTCCGGAATCCAATCTGCCGGCAGCGTGGCGGTGAGCAAGGGGGCGTCGGCATCGCTGGAATTGACCTGTTCCGTCCCAAGTGCGGCCTGGGTGTGATCGATGAAGTCAAGATTCACATCGCATCGCTCACTAGTCGCGCCCTTGTCGCCGCGCAATTTGGCCACGCTCCGGCGGAGGAGTTGGCAATAGAGGTCGAAGCCCACGACGGCGACATGTCCGCTCTGGGCGGCCCCCAGGATGTTACCCGCGCCGCGCAACTCGAGGTCGCGCATGGCGATGCGGAAACCCGCCCCGAGCTGGTTATACTGTCGGATGGCGGAAAGCCTTCGGTGCGCCGTGCCAACGAGCGCGGCGTGTCGGTGGAGGAAGAGGTAGGCGTACGCCTGACGATTGAATCGGCCGACCCGTCCGCGCAGCTGATAAAGCTGGGCCAGACCGAAGCGGTCCGCCCCTTCGATAATCAGGGTGTTACAGTTCGGGATATCCAAGCCGGTCTCAATGATGGTCGTGCACACGAGTACATCGTATTCACCAGCGACGAAGGCGGACATGGTTTCCTCCAGCTCGCCCGCCCCCATCTGGCCGTGGCCGACGATGATACGGGCTCTGGGGAGGAGGGCTGCGAGCCGTTCGGCGACCGCCCGAATTGTCTCCACGCGGTTGTGCAGGTAGAAGACCTGCCCGCCGCGGGCGAGTTCGGCTTTCACCGCATCCCGCACGAGGTTCTCGTCATAACTTCGCACGACGGTGCGGATCGGCAATCGTTCGCGCGGCGGCGTTTCGATGACGCTGAGGTCGCGGGCACCGACAAGTGCGAGGTAGAGGGTGCGCGGGATGGGCGTCGCGCTCATCGCGAGGACGTCCACTTCGGAGCGGAGTTGTTTGAGGCGCTCTTTGTGCCGCACGCCGAAGCGATGTTCCTCGTCGATGATGACGAGGCCGAGCCGTCCGAAGCTTGTGCCGTCAGAGAGGAGTGCGTGGGTGCCCACGACAATGTCGACGGTACCGGCGGCGGCTCGCGCCCGGACGTCGGCTTTTTGCTTCCCGGTGCGATACCCACTCAGGAGTTCAACCGAGACCGGCCAACGGGCGAGTCGCTCCTTGAAACTTTCGAAGTGCTGTTGGGCGAGGACGGTGGTGGGGGCGAGAATTGCGACTTGTCGTCCGCCCAGTACACACTTGAAGGCGGCCCGCAAGGCGACCTCGGTCTTGCCGAAGCCGACATCGCCGCTGACTAATCTATCCATGGGTGCGGGGCGTTCCATGTCGGCTTTCACTTCGGTGATGGCGCGCGCCTGATCGGGCGTCTCGCGGTGCGGGAAGGAACGTTCGAACTCGCCCATCCAGGCGTTCTCCGCATCCTTCGGGTGCGAGATGCCAGGCTTGGTGGAGCGCTCGGCTTGCATCGCCAATAATTGGGCCGCGAGGTCCACCGTGGCCTTCTCGGCAGCCTTACGCGATTTTTCCCAGCCGCCCCCGCCGAGTTTCGAAAGCTTGGGCTGCATCCGACCGATGCCGATATAACGCGTGAGCAGATGCGATTCCCGCAGGGGGAGGTGCAGCATCGATTTCGCGGCAAACTCCAAGCCGATGAAGTCTTCGGTTCGGCCATTGTGTTCGTGGGCCTTGATGCCGCGGAAGAGGCAGACGCCTTGGGTGGCGTGGACGAGCGCGTCGCCGTCGGCGATTTCGCCGAAGTCGAGGGCGCGTCCCACGGCGGCGCGGATGGCGGTGCGTCGTCTCGGCAGGGAAGCGAGCGGGCGTTTCCGGCGACCGAAGAGTTCCCGTTCGGTCAGCAGGAGCAGGCCATCGCGGAGTAGTCCTGGCAACTTGCCCGGGGCCAGCAGGACGCCGCCGCCGAATCGTCCATGAATCACGCGCGGTGTGAAGCCGCGGATTTTGGCCGCGGTCACATCGGCATTCAGTCGATCGACGGATCCGTCCGTGTCGCCTGCCAGCAGGCAAGGCCGGCCGTCTTTGGTCAGTGAAGCCGCGGCGCGGAGCAGGACGGGTCGCGCCTCTGAACTATCGGTCGCACCACCAATGAGTAGCGATTCGCCGGGAGCTGATTCCAGGGCGAGGGCTTCGTAGCCGATGGGCGCATCGTCGGTCTCTTCGAGCACGAGTTCATCAACTTTGGCGCGGTGGAGTTCCGCGCAGAGGACGTCCTCGTGGCAACGGTCGACCGATATGATGAGAGTTTCAGTACCCAGGTGACGGAAGAACGGGGCTTCGGGTGCCGTGCCGGAATCATCACGCGGGGCGCAGATCACGAGGCCGTCGACCTCGCCTTCGCTCCGTTGCGTCGCGGGATCAAAAGGACGGAGGGATTCGACCGTATCCCCGAAGAGGTCAATGCGCACGGGCGACTGTGCATTCAGCGGGTAGACATCTAAGATGCCGCCGCGCAGGGCGTATTCGCCGGGTTGTTCGCAGAGGGCCTCATGGGCGTAGCCAAAATCCACCGCCAGCCGGCGGGCGAATGCTTGCAGCGCGAGCTTATCGCCCTTGCGGATGACAATCTCAGCCTGAGCGGTGGCTTCGGGTGCGGGGGAACGGCGGGTGATGGAGCCCGGGGTGCAAGCGATGAGCAGGGGTTTCTTTGCGTCATGGGCTCCGTGGCGGAGCAGGGAGAGAACGCCGAGTAGATCGCAGTCCGCCTCAAAGGCTGGCACCGCTGCATCGGATTCGGTCAAAGTCCGGGCGACGGGCTGCGCGCCGTTGAGCAGCGTAAGCAGCTGGGCGGTTTCTTCCGCCAGCGTTTCCGCGGCGCCAAGATTCGAGGCGAGTAAGACGATGACGCTACGCCCGGCTCCTTCCGAGCAAGCGCACACCGCCCGGGCGTGCGCGGGCACGCCGGTCAGGGCACGGCGTGGCTGGGCGGACATGCGCTTATCGAGTTGGGAAGCGCCGACGGGTCAAACCCTGTTCGCGATTCGCTCAGCGACTCTGGGCGAGTCGGGCGAGGGCGGCGTCGTTTTCCGAGGGAAGCTGCTTCAGGGCCACCCCAGCCTGTTCTTGGCCGGCGATAATCTCCGTCAGTGCCATGCGCTTACGTAGTTCGCCTAAGTGCACCCGATCGTTGTCCTCGCCCGAGAGTTCATAGATCACCAAGCGCCAGGCATAGGCGGTGGCGAGATTTACGACGGTCGTGGTGCCGCTCTCGTAGTGCTCGGCGAGCAACTGCATGGCGACGGTGTCGCGCTTCAAGGCGGCTTGCGTGTAGAAGTCTATGGCCAGCCGAAAGTTCTGCGTGAAACCTGGATGGCCTTCTTCGTAGGCCTTGCCGAGCAGCCGGAGCGCGGCTGAGTCACCCATCTTGGCGGCGCGCTCAATCTCCAGGTAACTTTCTTTGCGCAGTTCATTGCGGCGTGCTTGCATCAGTTTGCGAGCGGCCTGAAATTCTTGATCCGTCTCCGGCTTGGTGGGGTTCTGCTGTTTGAATTGTTGTTCTAAGCGCGATGCTTCCGCCGCCCGAATCTCGCCGAGTAACCGAATTCCCATCGGCTGGCCTTTCTCTGCCGCTTTCTGCGCCCATTCGCGCGATTTAGCTTCGTCCTTCGCCGTGCCGATGCCCTTGAAGTAATAGAGTGCAAGGACGGCCATGGCTCGCGGGTGGCGGTTCTCGGCGGCCTTACTCATCCATTCAAAGGCGACCGCCTGGTCGGGGTTGATTTGCAGTTCGGTAGGTGCGTAGCGGGTATGCCGCAGCGCGTAGATGTATTGGGCCTGGGTGTTTCCGGCTTTAGCTTCCTTGAGCAGTCGGGCCGGCGGGTCGTCTGCGCGCAGCGTACTCAAGTAGCGGTCGTAGACTTCGCCGGGCACGTGGCGCATCGGTACTTCCAGTTGATTGGAGGCGTCAAGCAGCAGGATGAACGTTACGCCGCAGCCGATGAGCAGGGGTCGATGGCGGATGATATGACGGATCATCGGGGTGAGCTCCACGATGGGGGCTGCCGGGCGATTGGCAAGGGGGCAGGGGTTCGCTCCGTAATTGTCATCGCTCAACGGCAGGCTTAATCATCCCTTAACCTGCTTGGTATGACCCCCTCTGAACTCCTAAAATCGGCCTTGAGTGATGCGGTGCCACGCGCCGGGCTCTCACCCGAAGCGAAGACCCTCTGGCTGATTAAGAAAGGGGATTGGGATGCCGCCCATCTCATTGCCCAAGACATCGAGACGCCGATGGGCTCTTGGCTGCATGCGCTCCTGCACCTGATCGAGGGCGATCTCGGTAACGCCCGCTACTGGTTTGTGGAAGCCGGCCGGCCAGTGCGTAAGCCAGCCCAGATTGATGAATTGTGGCAGGAGATTGCAACCGAAGTGCTCCGTCGGTCGTAACCGACTAGAAATCAAAGACGTGTTCGACGATCAGCTTGGCGTCGGCCATCCGCTTGAGGGTCGCGTGCAATTCCGCCACCGGTGTGGCGATGGCCCAGCGGTGGAAGCCGGGTTTGGTTGGAATGGACTGACTGAAGAGGGACACGGCCTTTCCCGTCGGCTGCCAATCAGCTGGGCCTACGGCGCTGATCAGGATTGCCGTGCGATTGCCGGCGATTTCGCGGAAGGCGATACCTTGGCGGGCGGTCTCGATGGCGAGAGGGGTGAAGGGACCGTAGCGTGGCCATTCGGCCAAGACGCTACCATCTGGGTAGGTTTTCTTAATGGTGACGCCAGTCATCTTTCCGGCGGGGGCCCGTTCGAGGACGACATAAGTGACCAGCAGTTCTGTGCCGTAGGCGGTATGGGCGGCTATCTTATTGGCCCACCCGTAGGCGGCCTTGGTGAGTATTTCAGAAGTTAGAAAGAAGCGTCGCTCCAGTTTGCGCAAGGGATGCGCCCCAAGCCAGGGCACATCCTTCCAGAGAATTTTAGCTTGCTTGATGAAATCGAATTCATACCACGGAACGAAATAGATGAAGTCGATATAGTCTTGAGCGAAACGGGCCGCAAAGCGGTCCTCCTCGGTGGCAATCGTGCCTGGGCCGATGTCCGTGATTCGTCCAATGACCGCTTCATAGGCAGCTTTTACGCCGAATTCAAAAGTCGAGCTGATGTTAATGACCCGGATTGTAGTGTTATACTCATCATTGGGTGGGTAGTTCCCGACGAGTTGGTCGCTCACGGCCGCATAGCTTTCCCACGCTTGGTGGATGTGGGTGGTGAGCGGAAAGGTTGTGGCGGTCCGCGTGCGCATGGACTCGGCGTACTCGGCGGGACCGAAGACCAAGAACCACTCGGGGTAGGTTAGGTAGGTCTGATCCGGCGGGCGGACGTTCTTGGCTGGAGCGAGGCTTGGGGTGCCGTTGTGCAGCCAATCCTTCGGCACGGGCGCCCGTTCGGACGAACGGAAGGTCGTTGGAGGGCGGACGTACCAGAAGCAGGTCGCTGCGACCAGCGCCATGCCCCAGGAGATGATGTAAA
>CAISXT010000089.1 GCA_903889525.1 uncultured Opitutia bacterium
GAGATACCCGATTTCCCAGCGACGGGATTGGCCGCCCCGAAGCTTGGGGTCGGCGCGATTACTGCCATCATTCAAAGCCCACTGTTTAGAAACCCAAGTGGACGGGAGAAAGACCGCGGGGTCTTCGATGGTGGTGTAATTTCCCCCGAAGCTCAGGCCAACAAACACCGGCACCGGACGCTTGGCCGCATTGGGGGTGTACAGCAGGAGGTCGAATGACGGACCCTTCTTGCCGATTGGCCAGACCTTGAACTGCGTGCGAGTCGCCTTACCACCCAAAGCATCCTTACCCTGCTCGCGAATCTCGACCACCGCGTCGGACTGCAGTTTACGGGTATCCGGCGTGCGGCCGAACATGTTCTCCTCGACGAGGCGGAAGACCTCTGGTCGACGAACTTCATTCCACATCTTGGCATCCGTCACCTTACGGCCATCCGCACAGACGAGCGGATCCGGAAGCGTATACGGCGGCACCTTCGCTTCATCGGAAATAGTCGGAGGAATGGCGGCAAGCAGGAGCATGGGGAGCAGCATGGCGCGACTATGCGTGATTTGGCGGCTCATGGGAGCCAAATCACGCATAGTCGCGAGGGCACACGGGTTTCGCTGGCACGGGGACAAGGTAGGGTCGGGACCGCGTCACGACATAGCTGCATCGGGTAGGGTCGAGCATCCCTGCTCGACCGCGGCCGACCAAGGATGGTCAGCCCTACCTCGAGACAAAACTCAAAGGGAGACCGGAAACCGGATAATTAGCGGGGAAAATGTCCGCAGCATACATTCCGGTTTCCGGTCTCCCTTTGAGTTCAGCCTTCCCCATGTCCCCGTGTCACCTTGCGCACGTGCCCCCTCGCGGCGTCAGCCGCGCTTACCGTTCCCAAACTTCAAACGCATACCCCAGCCCATCCTGGCTTCCCGACTTAGACGAAACAAGCTTGGTGAAAAGCTGCCGCCAGTCCGCCGGGAAGAGACGGTCCCCGGCAAAATCACGGTCTATAAGGGTAATATAAAGTCGGTCGCAGAGCGGCAGCCCTTCGGCGTAGATGCGCTCGCCGCCCGTAATCCAAATCGGCCCCGCCCAATCGTCCATCCGGTCGGCGATCACGATTGCCTCCGCGAGGCTCGCGGCTTTCTCCGCTCCCGGAAACTCCCTCGTGGCATCACGCGATACCACGACCGTCCCGCGGCCCGGCAACGCCCGGCCGAGTTCGGCATAGCAGGCAGGCCCCTCGATCATCACCCCGCCAGCCGTCTGCTCCATGAACCAGGTTAAGTCCTCCGGGATATGCCAAGGAAGCTTGCCCGCGGCGCCAATGACCCCGTTTCGGGCCACTGCGACGATGCATTGGAGGGGTTTGGGCACTCCCCAAGGGATGTTAATAACCCTGCGGGATGCAAGCGCTGGGGCGGGCCGCTGGACTGATTGACACCCGCCGAAAGGCTGGGGTAGGTTGACCGAATGATTACTTGGCTCCAGAACGCCACCGGCAAACATCACCGTCTGATCTTCAGCTTCCTGCTGGTGATCATCGTCGTGTCCTTCGTCTTCTACGGTTTCGCCGGACGCGGTGCCCTCAAAGGCAACGGCTCTTACATGTACATGGGTGTCGATCTCAATGACACCTCCATCCGCCGCCGCTTCGCGGATGCCAACTTCTTTTCGGGCCAACGCATGGCTGGTGGCGAAGAAGCCCTCAAACAGTGGGTCGCCAAATTGAAACTCGCCGATGCCCTCGAGGTGCCCAACCCCTCCGAAACCGAGATCCGTAAGCTCGCCCGGGAAGAAACCTCTGGCCCCCAGACCAAAGATGCCGGCGATGCCCTGAATAAGTTCATCGATCTCGCCTCCAAGCAACTCAGTGCCACCGACATCGAAACCCGCTTCCGATTCGAAGCCTTCATCAAGGACGCCTGGCGCATCAGCAAGGCAGTCGGCACGCTCGGCGGCCCCGGCCACGCCACCACCAGCCAGGTCAAACGCACCGTTGAGCGCGTCCGCTCACTCTGGACCGTAGACGTCGCCCGCTTTGACTCCGCAAAGTTCAAGCCCGTGGTGAAAGTGGATGAAGAAAAAGCGAAGGCCGCCTTCGCTGCCAATGTTGAAAATTACCGAATTCCCGCCAAAGTCGCCGTTACGACGGTCGTTCTCAAACCCACCGATGCCGACACGGCCCCGGTCAGCGATGAAGAGATTATCACCATGGGGTACAATGTGGCTGAGAAATTCAAATTTGACCCGCTGAAGGTCAAGGAACAGGCCCTCGCGAAGCGCGCTGAACTCGAAAAACTCGTTCGCCGCGACCGGGCGATCCATAATTTCT
The DNA here is from genome assembly GCA_903889525.1 of uncultured Opitutia bacterium. GTDB lineage: Bacteria > Verrucomicrobiota > Verrucomicrobiia > Opitutales > UBA953 > UBA953. The sequence goes on from CAISXT010000089.1 coordinate 2,322, forward strand.
CCGGAGATATCGATAACGCCCTCGTGGACAAGTTCCCGCTCGATACCACCAAGGCCGATAACGCGGAATTCGTCAAATGGCTGAAGAGCAAGAATGCAACCCTGACCACCGTCGCCACCTTCGAGTCAGGCAGCGCCCCGGTCGTTGCCGGCATCCCGGCGGCCGCCCTCCGCCTCGCAGGCGAACTCACTGATAAAGAATGGCGCACCGCCGTCTTTCCCAACGACGAGGGAGCGGTTTTCATCTTCCTCAATAAGCGCACCCCAGATCGGCTGCCGACCTTTGAAGAAGTCAAACCCAAGGCCATTGAGAACTGGCAAGCAACCGCCCGCAACCGCCTGCTCAGCGAAGAAATCAATAACCTGAGCAAGGCCATCCAGACCGAAGCCGCTGCCGGAAAGAGTTTCGCTGACAGCGCCAAGGCCCACGGCCTGGCACTCACCTCACCGCCCGCCTTCCCCATCGTTAACCTTCCCGAAGCCCTCAACAGCCCGAATGAAGACACCGGCCTCGCCATTGCGACCGCAGGGGTTGGCAAGGTGACCCCGGGTCTCCGGACGATCTCCGGAGACTACGTCTTTATCCGCGCCGCCAAGTCCGAGATGCCCAAGGATAATGCCGGCATCGAAGAAGGCCGTCTATTCGCTCAGCGGGTCTCCCAGAACAACGCCAACAGTATCGGCGGTGGTCTGCTTCGCGACCTCACCCCCGTCGAGAAAAAGTAAGCCAGAGCTCTGGCAGGCAAAAGGACAGGCTCACCCCTGTCCTTTTTTGTGCCCATCGCCCCAAGGTAAGCCCCTCCCTTCTTGCCCTATACCCCCGACCCCCTTACGCCTTTCCTTCGGGCCCTCCGGCCCTCTTATTCTCTCTTTACCCATGTCCCAGGTCCGCGTCCGCTTCGCTCCCAGCCCCACCGGCTTCTTCCATATCGGAAGCGCCCGGACGGCCCTATTCAACTGGCTCTACGCCCGCCACACGGGAGGTAAGTTTATCCTCCGCATCGAAGATACGGATAAAGAACGGAACTCGGAAGCCTTCCTCCAAGTCATCCTCGATTCAATGCACTGGCTCGGTATGGACTGGGATGAAGGCCCCTCCGTTGGCGGTGAGTATGGTCCCTACTTCCAATCCCAACGTACCGAACTTTATCAGGCGAAGCTGAAAGAGCTGGCCGCCAAGGGACGCGCTTATGAAAAAGACGGTGCCTGGTGGCTCCGCCTCGAAGGCGCCCGCTCCACCGTCTTCGATGATCACTTGAAGAAGGAAATCGAAAAGGTCGAAGCCGCCCCGATGGTGCTGCATGACATGGTCCGCGGACAAGTCGCTCGCGCCGAGGATCGTGACTTCGTGCTCTTCCGTTCCAACGGCGAGCCGGTCTTCCACTTCGTGAACGTCGTCGACGATATCGAGATGAAGATTACGCACGTCATCCGCGGCGAAGACCACCTCTCCAATACCTCCAAGCATCTCGAGATTTTCAAAGCCTTCGGCGTCGAACCTCCGAAATACGCCCACATCCCGCTCATCCTCAAGACCGATGGGCCGGGCAAGATGTCCAAGCGCGATAAGGGTGCCCTCATCGAGGAATACCAGCAGCGCCGCTACCTGCCTGCCGCCGTCCGCAACTACCTCTGCCTGCTCGGCTGGACGCCTGCCGACGGCAAGGAAGTGCTCCCGATCGACGAAATCATCCGTCAGTTCGAGATTTCCGCGGTGCACCAATCCAACGCCCGCTTCGACGAACGCAAGATGTCGCACATCAACGCGCAGACGCTTCGCCTGCTGCCCGCCGCCGAATTCGCCACGCTCGCCCGTCCGATCCTGATTGAAACCAAGACGATCGATGCCTCCGTCTCGGAAACTCGCCTGGCCGAAGTCCTCGGCATCGTGCAGGAGAAAGTCATCTCACTGGAACACCTGCCTGAGTTCATGGGTTTCTTCTTTACGGCTGACTTCAAGAAAGACGAGGGGGCCATGGCCAACCTCAAGAAGAAGGGCGGCGACCCTGTTGCCCGTATCCGCGAACTGCTACCCACGCTCGAAGCTGCCGAATGGACCGAGCCTGCACTCGAAGCCGCCTTCGCCGCCGTCGGCACCGCCAACGAACGCAAACCGACCGACTACTTTGCGCCGGCCCGCTTTGCGATTTCCGGCCAAGGCGGCGGTGCGCACCTGCTGGGCGTCCTGCGCGTCCTCGGCCGCGATACCACCCTCGCCCGCCTCAAGGCGTTCGCCGCTTAATCCGCCCATGTCTTCCGAAACTCCTGCGCCGGCGGCCCACCGCCACTTCATCCAGCAGATCATCGACGCCGATCTCGCATCGGGTAAGCACGTCTCCGTCGCCACGCGTTTCCCGCCAGAACCCAATGGCTACCTGCACGTCGGCCACGCGAAGTCGATCTGCCTGAACTTCGGCCTCGCCCTCGAATTCAAGGGCCACTGCCACCTGCGCATGGATGATACGAATCCGACCAAGGAAGAGGTCGAATACGTCGACTCGATCAAGGAGGATGTCCGCTGGCTAGGCTTCGAGTGGAACGAGCACTACTACCAGGCTTCGAACTACTTCGAGCGCATGCACGCCGACGCTATTAAGCTGATCCAGCTCGGCAAGGCGTACGTCTGCTTCCTCTCGCAGGACCAGATTCGCGAATACCACGGCGACGAGAAAACGGCCGGTAAGCCGAGCCCGACCCGCGACGCCTCCGTCGCGGAGAACCTTGCGGCCTTCGAGAAAATGACCCGCGGGGAATTCGATGAAGGTAAAGCCGTACTCCGCGCCAAGATCGACATGGCGTCGCCGAACATGCACATGCGCGACCCGGTCATCTACCGCATCCGCAAGACCTCCCACCATAACACCGGCGACAAGTGGTGCGTCTACCCAATGTACGACTACGCGCACCCGCTCGAGGATGCCTACGAAGGCATCACGCACTCCATCTGCACGCTGGAATTCGAGGTCCATCGCCCCTTCTACGACTGGCTCCTGCGCACGCTCGATACCCCGGCCAAACCTCAACAGATCGAGTTCGCCCGCCTCAACCTGACCTACACCGTCATGTCCAAGCGCCGCTTACTCGAACTCGTCCAAGAGAAGCGCGTCTCCGGCTGGGACGACCCTCGCATGCCCACCATCTCTGGCATGCGCCGCCGCGGCTACACCCCCGCCGCCCTACGTAAGTTCTGCGAGACCATCGGCATCACGAAGAATAATTCGCTCTCCGACGTCGCCCTGCTCGAGCACGCCGTCCGCGACGACCTTAATAAGACTTCCTCCCGCTTCATGGCGGTCCTCGACCCGGTGCGCCTTGTCATCGAGAACTACCCTGAAGGCCAAGTCGACGAACTCGAAGCCGTCAACAATCCCGAAGACCCTTCCGCCGGCACCCGCCAAGTGCCCTTCTCGAAGACGCTGCTCATCGAGCGCGCTGACTTCATGGAGATTCCGGAAAAGAAATATTTCCGCCTCACACCCGGCCAGGAGGTCCGCCTCCGCTGGGGCTACTTCGTGACCTGCACCGGCTGCAAGAAAGACGCCGCTGGCAATGTTACAGAAGTCACTTGCACCTATGATCCCGCCACGCGCGGCGGCGACTCCCCCGACGGCCGCAAGGTCAAGGGTACCATCCACTGGGTTTCTGAAAAGCACGCCGGCGACGTCGAGGTCCGCCTCTACGACCGCCTCTTCGCACACGAAGACCTGAACGATATCCCCGAAGGAACCGACTGGCGCACCCTCCTTCACCCCGGATCGCTCAAGACCATCCGTGGCTTCGTGGAGCCGGCCCTACTCGGCATCGCGCCGAGCACCCGCGTGCAGTTCGAGCGCATTGGCTACTTCTGTGCCGACGCCAAGGACTCCCAGCCCGGCAAGCCCGTCTTCAATCGCACCGTCGGCCTGAAGGACTCCTGGGCCAAGGCAGTGGCAAAGTAAGGCACAGGTTGGGGCGCGACGGCGTCGCGTCCGTTTGCATCTTAGCTCGCCGTATTCGGGCAAGCTTTCGGGTATTCCCAAATCCGTCCGCCCACGGACGCGACGCAGTCGCGCCCCTACCCATTCTTCGGCCCCCTCCCTGGCCAACCGGCTCTCCGGTCAACGGTTCAACTAATCCCACCCCCACCCCTTCCCCTGCCCCTATCCCTATCTTAAACGCCCTTGACCCACCCCCCGCCCTCCCTTTGATGCACCTTCTAGCTGGCAACAAAGGAGAGGTGGCAGAGTGGTCGATCGCGCTGCATTGGAAATGCAGTGTACCGCAAGGTACCGAGGGTTCGAATCCCTCCCTCTCCGCCAGCTAGGACTTAGCCGACAGACTTGCCTTAACGGTAAGCTTGTTAGGCCCGTTTTAGCCCACCGGAGGGATGAGAACCCGGGGCCGGTGAACTGACCGCGACCTGGAGGCGAAGAACATTTGCGACCGGTCAGAGTAAAGCGTTAGGTAAGACACCCCCCATGAGTCCCGCCGCTCGGAGAGCCCGTCATCTTCTGTCATGTGCCCTACTGTCCTTCATGCTCGGAGGGTGCGAGTCCTATGTGGCCAAGGACATCCAGCCCGCCTCGTCAGCTGCGACCCTCGAGACGCGCAGTCTCGCCGATGCGGGCCTCACGAAATTCATCTCCGCCCATGGACTCAAAGCCCAAGATGATTGGAACCTGGACCGATTCACACTCACCGCGCTCTTCTTCAACCCCGACCTTGCAGTCGCCCGGGCCGAACTTGCCGGAGCCAAGGGCGATACCGCCAGTGCCGCGGAATGGCCGAATCCCTCCATCAACCTTTCGCCGGGTTACAACGTGGACGCCGCCCCCGGCCAGACTCCATGGATTCTTGGCTACACCTTGACGATTCCAATCGACGTGTCCGGCCAGCGAGCGCACCGCGCCGTGGGCGCTGAAAAGCGCCAAACCGCCGCAAGGTTCCGATTGACCGCCGCCGCCTGGAACGCCCGCGCTTCCGTCCGCCTAGCCCTTGCCGAGTTGCACGCCGCTGACAACGCCGCCAAGATCTGGCAGGCCCTCCGGCCCACCATCGGCGAGGCCCGTCAGGCCCTCGCCGCGCAAAGCAACGCCGGCGAGATTTCCGCCGCGGAATCCGCCCAAGCCCGCCTACTCCTCGATCGCACCGAACTTTCCGCCCGCGACGCCGAACGCTCCCGCCTCGCCGCCCGCGCCAAGCTCGCCGAAAGCATCGGTGTGCCCCTGTCCGCCCTAAGAAATATAAATATCTCATTCCGCGGCCTGGGGAACTTCGCCCGCGCACCGCAAGCCAGCCAGGCGCGGCTCTGGGCGGCCCAACACCGGGCCGACGTCCTCGCCGCGCTGGCGGAATACGACGCCGCCCAAGCGGACCTGCAGGTGGAAATCGCCCGCCAGTACCCCGATATCTCCGTCGGGCCGGGCTATCAGCTCGACCAAGGCGAAGGCAAGTGGTCACTGGGCCTGGATATCAACCTGCCGCTGTTCAATCGCAACGCCGGGGCCATCGCGGGCGCCCAAGCCAAGCGCAGCGCCCTGGCCGCCAAGTTCGAATCCCTGCAACTCCACGTGCTCGCGGAAGTCGAACAGGCCTGCGCCGGATACACCGCCGCCGCGGCGGACCTGATCACGCTTGTGCGCATGGAGACGGATCTCGCCGTCTCCGCCAAGCACCTCGCCGCCCAGAAGAAGACCGGCGAAATCTCGGCCCTGGAGTCCGCCCGCCTGCTCATCGACCAAGCCGACTCCCTCATCGCCGCGCAAGCCGCCCGGCAACGCACCGAACAAGCCCTCGCCGCGCTGGAGATGGCCGTGCAACGCCCGCTTCGCCTGATGAACTTCGAACAGGCCGCCATTCCTTCCGAACTTTCTAACATAAAATGAACTCCTCCATGAAGTCCGTCTTCCTGATTGCCGCCACTATCCTCCTCGCGCCGCTCCACGCGGAGGATGAAAAAAAGGTTGAGACAAATGTCGCCGTCCAGGTGACGAAGATCGTCAAGACGACGCTGCATGCCTACGCAAGCGGCTACGGAACAATCGAAACCTCCCCGACCGGAGGAGCCCGCCTCGCGGCCGCCTCGGCGGGCCTCGTCCAGAAGGTGCTGGTCGCGGAAGGCGCCAAGGTCGCTAAGGGTGACCTACTTGTCCAACTGGACGCGCGCGCCGCCGACGCGGCCGTAGCCAAGGCCCGCGCTTCGGTCTCCGCCGCCGAGAAGGCCCACGCCCGCCAGCTCGCCATGAAGTCGGCCGGCGGCACCTCCGAACGCTCCCTGCTCGAAGCGGCCGCGGCGCTCGCCCTCGCGCAAGGCGACCTCGCCACGGCAGAACTCGCCCAGACCCAGCTCAGCATCCGGGCGCCACTCGCCGGTGTCGTCGGCCGCCTCGCGGTCCGTCCAGGTGAATGGCTCGATCTCGGCAAGGATGTCGCGGAAATCGTCAACCCGGCCGATCTCATCGTCACCGCACAGATCGCTTCCGCTGATGCGGCCCTACTCCGCTCCGGGGTCGAGGCCTTCGTCTTTGCCAAGCTCGGTGAGTCGGAAAAACCCTTCTCCCAGGGCAAGGTCCTCTCTCTCTCCCCGCTGATCGCCAAGGATAGCGATAGCGTGACAATCCGAGTAAGCCTAGGCGCCGAAGCCGGGCGACCCGGCCAATTGGTCCTCGTCCGCATCGTCACTTCCTCCAAGGAAGGCTGCCTCGCGGTGCCGGTGGAATCGGTGATCAAGGCCGACGAACAGGAGACGATCTCCGTCGTCGTCGGCGGTGTCGCGAAGCAGAAACCAGTGAAGACCGGACTGAGCGACCGCGGACTCATCGAGGTTTTCGGCGAAGGCATCACCGAAGGCGCCGACGTCGTGACCACCGGTGCCTACGGCCTGCCAAAGGAAACCAAAGTCAACATCCTCGCCCGCTAAGCCGCCATGAGTAGCTACCCCGGAGAAGAAGGATCGGCGATCGGACGCTTCGCCGTGCGACATGCTTTGGCCATCGTCTTTATCACGGCGGCCCTCTGCCTAGCCGGCCTGTATGCGGCCCGGCACATGCCGTCGTCGGTCTTCCCCAAGACCGACTTCCCGCGCTGCGTCATCCTGGTCGACAACGGCGTGATGCCGGCCGACGAGATGATGGCGACCATCACGCGCCCCATCGAGGAAACGATGAAAGATATCCCGGGGGCAGTTTCGGTCCGCTCCTCGACGGGTCGAGGCTCAGCCGAGATTAATGTGTTCTTCGATTGGAAGACGCCGATGGAACAAGCCGAACTTTACGTCAATAGCCGCCTGTCGCAGATCCGCGCCACCCTGCCGACTTCCGCCACCACCAATGTCTGGCGACTCACCTTTACAGCCTTCCCCATCACAGGCGTCAGCCTCACCAGTTCGACCCGTGACATCACGGCGCTCTGGGAAATCGCACGTTATGACATCAAGCCACGCTTCCTGCGCATTCCCGGAGTGGCGCGCGTGGACATCGTCGGCGGCCGCGCCCCCGAATTCCAGGTCATCATCGACCCCATTCGCCTCACCGCCGCTGGGCTGAGCTTTGCCGATGTCTCCGCGGCCCTCAATGCGGGTAACTTGGTATCGTCCGCCGGCCTGCATGAAGAAGACCACATGCTCTATCTCACACTCGTGGACGGACGCCTTAAGGACGCCGAGCAGATTGCCGACCTCCCCGTCGCCGCCCCCGGCGGTCGGCCGATCCGCATTCGTGATTTCGCACATGTCACGCGCGGGCCTGAGCCCATCTACAACGTCGTGACCGCCCAGGGCGTGAACGCCGTGCTGCTCAATGTGCGCAGCCAGCCCGACGGAAGCACGCTGGACATCGCGGACGGACTGCGCACCGAGATCAACCAGCTACGCGCTATCCTGCCCGCCGACACGCATCTCGATTTCTACTACGACCAATCCGTCCTGGTGCGCTCGTCCGTCGGGGGAGTCTGGGAGTCCATCGTCTTCGGCCTAATTCTCTCCGTCGTCATCATCTTTCTTTTCCTACGCAACTGGGGGACTACGCTCACCGCCGTGACGGTCATCCCTGTCGCAGTGCTCATGACCCTGGTCGTCATGCACCTGCTTGGAATGAGCTTCAATCTCATGACCCTGGGCGGCATCGCCGCCGCGATCGGCTTGGTCATCGATGATGCCATCGTCGTCGTCGAATCCATCCACGCGCGCATTCTCAAGGGCGGCGATCGCCTGCAGGCCATTCGCGACGGCCTCGGTGACATCATCGCTCCGCTGGTCGGATCGACACTCACGCCCGTGGTCGTCTTCATCCCGCTGGCTTTTCTCGACGGCCTCACGGGCGTCTTCTTCCGCGCGCTGGCGCTGACGATGGTCTCGGCCTTACTCACCTCCCTGTTGCTCGCACTCACCCTCACCCCGGCCTTGGCGGGCTGGTTCATCCGCCCACCGAAGGCGGATGCGACTCATGACGAAACCTCCGGCCTGCTCGGGCGACTGGTTCGACTTTACGATCGCGTCGTCCGCCTGGCCTTACTCAGCAAGGGCTGGACGCTTGCCGTCTGCGGACTCGTGCTTATCGCCACGGCGTTCATATATAATCGACTGCAGACCGACTTCCTCCCGGAAATGGATGAGGGCGGTTTTGTCGTCGATTATTTCACGCCATCGGGCACCAGCCTTTCCGAAACTGACCGACAGCTCCGCGCACTGGAAAAAGTCCTCCAGGCCACGCCGGAAGTGGAGGGCTATTCCCGCCGCACCGGCGCAAGACTCGCGCTTGCTATCGCGGAACCCAATACGGGGGATTTCTTGGTGAAACTGCGCGATGACCGCAAACGATCGACAGACGAAGTCCTCAACGAAATCCGGGCCAAGGCCCACGAAATCGCCCCGGGCGTCGACTGGGATCTCCATGGCATCCTCGGCGACTTGATCGGCGACCTCACCTGGTCGCCCAAGCCCATCGAAGTGAAAATCTTCTCGCCCGACGTTGCCGTACTGGAGCGCAACGGACCCGCCATCGAGAAACTCCTGAAAGGCATCCCGGGCGTCGTCGATACCAATGATGGGACGAACTACACAGGGCCTTCGCTCCGCCTGCGGGTGAAAGCCGCCGAAGCCCGCCGGGCCGGCCTCAGCACCACCGACATCGCGACCGCCGTCCGCTCGGCGACAATCGGCGACACGGCCAGCGCAATCCAAGAAGGAGACCGCACCGTGGCCATCCGCATCAAGGCAGATACTCAAGCCACCCGCCTCAAGGCAACGTTGCTTGAATTACCGCTACGCACGGTCAGCGGAGCGATTATCAAACTCGCCCAGGTCGCCGACCTAGATACCCAGGCTGGCCAAATGGAGCTACGGCGCGAAGATCTCCGCCAATCCATCGCCGTGACTGCGCGTCTGGAGGGGCGCGATCTGGGCAGCGCGATGAACGAAATCACGGCCAAGGTCGCTAAGGAATCCGGACTGCCAGCCGGTATGATCGAATACGGCGGCCTCTATCAACAACAGCAGGAATCTTTTGCCCGCCTGATGGTCGTGCTGGCCTTGGCCATCGTGCTGGTGTTCACCGTACTGCTTATCGAGTTCCGAACCTTCCAAGGCCCCGTCGCCATCGTCGCTGGCGCGATTCTCGCCCTCTTCGGTACCGTCACCGCACTCTGGACCACGGGCGTGACCCTGAATGTCGTCTCGTTTCTCGGGGCGATCATCGGCGTCGGCATCGTCGCCAAGAACGGCATCCTGATGCTCGACTGTGTCGCCGCTCTCCGCACCGAGGGACTCACGCTCAACGAGGCCTTGGTCGCTTCAGGTCGTCGCCGACTCCGACCTGTGCTCATGACGTCGATGGCCGCGGCTTTCGGCATGCTGCCCCTCGCCTATGGCATCGGCACCGGCTCCGACATGCTCAAGCCCCTGGCCATCGCGGTCATCGGTGCCCTCGGCATGTCCGTACTCTTCTCCCTTGTCGCGACGCCCGTCGTCTACGCCGTACTGGACAAAGAAAAGACGTCCTGACGCC
>CAISXT010000090.1 GCA_903889525.1 uncultured Opitutia bacterium
CACCCCCGCCGATTGGTCTATACTCAATGCTCGTGTCGGGCAGTGGCTCAATCTGGTAGAGCGCTGCTTTCGGGTAGCAGAGGCTGAGAGTTCAAATCTCTCCTGCCCGACCAATTTAAAGACCCTGGGGATATTTCGATGTCCCCAGGGTCTCCTGCTTGGAGGTTGAAGAGCCCAGCGGGTGGGCCCCTAATTCCCCATGCCCCGCTTCGTCGCCCTACTTCTCAGCGTCGCCACCGCATTAGCGGCGCCGTTACTCGACCTTACCCCAGGCGTCGTCTCGTACACTTTCCGTAATGAGTTCAAGGCCGACATGCCGGGCACCTTCGACAAGGTAAAAGGTTTCGGCATCACGGATATCGAGATGTCGAATCTCTTCGGCCAAGAGCCGGCCAAGATCCGCGCCTTCATGGATGCCCGCGGCATCCACTGCTCCTCTTACGGCGCCCCTTACAACGACGTGCTCAAGAAGACCGATGAAGTCGCCGCCGTCGCCAAGACCCTCGGCGCCCAATATGTCCGTGTCTCTTTGCCGTCCGGTAAGAAGCCATTCGATAAGGCTGAAGCTACCCAACGCGTCGCCGAGATGAACGCCATGGGCCAACAGCTCCGCGAAAAGCACGGCCTCGCCTTTGTGCTCCATAACCACGGCATGGAATTCGTCGCTGATGGCCAAGGCACGCTGTACGACTTCATCCTCGAACAGACGCACCCCCAAGACGTGAGCTTCGAACTCGACGTACTCTGGGCCTACCTACCCGGCGCGGATCCCGCCGCGCTCTTCGCGAAATACGGTGCCCGCATCCCGCTCATGCACGTCAAGGACGTCCGCAAGGGGCTACCACGCACCTGGGGCCATAAATATGACTCGGATAACGACGTCACCCTCGGCACCGGCCAGCTCGACCAGGTCGCCATCTTTGTCGCCGCCAAGAAAGCCGGAGTTAAGCATTTCTACCTAGAAGACGAGAGTTCCCACTCGCTGGTGCAGGTTCCGCTGTCCATTGCCTACCTCCGGGCTGACCGCTGAGTTAGGTTGGGGTTGAAATCCCCGAAAAGGCGGTTTCCTTTAAATCCCAGCTGACGGAACTCCCCTGCTCCGTCGCCTGTCCCATTCCCCATGCCCCCCAAGGCCATTCTTTTGCTCGGCGTCCTGCTGGCCGCCGCCTCCCTTTCCGCCCGCACGGCGGACGGTAAACTCGAGTTCAGTAAGGACATCCGTCCCATCCTGTCCGAGAACTGCATCGCCTGCCACGGGCCCGACGAAAAAGCGCGAAAGGCGAAACTGCGCCTCGATGACGAGAAGGACGCCAAAGGCGACCACAAGGGCACCTTCGCCATCGTAGCCGGGAAGCCTGAGGCGAGCGAACTCATCAAGCGCCTTGAATCCAAGGACCCGGAAGAAGTCATGCCGCCGCCCAAGCAGCACAAGACCATCTCGCCTGCCCAAATCGCCCTACTCAAAGAATGGATCAAGCAAGGCGCGCCCTGGGGCCGCCACTGGTCTTATGAGCCGGTAGTTCGTCCAGCCGTCCCGCAGAACGGCGAAGCCAACCCCATCGATGCCTTCCTCGCCGAGCGGCAGAAAAAGGAAGGACTGAGCTGGTCCGCCGAAGCCCCGAAGAACATCCTCATCCGCCGGCTCGCGCTCGACACTACCGGACTGCCTCCGACCCTCGATGAGCTCACTCGCTTGGCTTCGACCAAGCATGAGGACATTGTCGCCTACTACCTCGCCAAGCCTGCTTACGGCGAACACTGGGCGCGCCAGTGGCTCGATCTCGCCCGCTACGCAGATAGCGCCGGGTATCCGAGCGACCCGGGTCGAGAGATCTGGGCGTATCGCGATTGGGTCATCAAGGCCCTGAACAAGAATCAGCCCTTCGATCAATTTACCGTCGAACAGATGGCGGGCGACCTCCTGCCTAATCCTACCGAGGAGCAAATCATCGCGACCGCTTTCCATCGCAACACGATGACCCAAAACGAGGGTGGCACGAGCGACGAGGAGTTTCGTACCGCCGCCGTCATTGACCGCGTCAACACGACCTATGCCGTCTTCATGGGCACCACCATGGCCTGTGCGCAATGCCACACGCACAAGTACGACCCCATCACTAACGCCGAGTATTTCCAATCCTACGCGTTCCTCAATCAGAGCGCGGATAGTGATAAGTCGAACGAGGTGCCCCTCCACGAGATTTACCCACCCGGCGTCAAAGCGCAGCGCGACCAATGGACGAAGGAAGCCGCCGCGGCGGAAGCCGCCTTCAAGAAACCAAATCCCGCTGCCTTGGAAGGCCTCGAAGCTTGGTTGGCCAAAAAACCCAACGTGGCCGAGCGAGCGGTCAAAACTGCGCTCGATGTGTCAAAAGAGAAGCGCACCAAGGTTCAGGATAAAGTCATCAGCGATTACTATGTGCGTAATATTTCCCCAGCGACGAAGGCTGAACGCGGCATCGCCGACGACCTCAAGAAGAAGATTGCCGATTCGAAACCCGTGACGGTGCCGATCATGCAGGACTTGCCGGTCGCCCAACGCCGGAAGACCTTCATCCAGCTCCGGGGCAACTGGCAGGCCCTTAGCGACGAGGTCAACGAAGGCGTGCCCAAGAATCTCTCCGCTTGGAATGAAACATTCCCCAAGAATCGCCTCGGCTTCGCCCGCTGGATTGTCAGCCCGCAGAACCCTTTAACCGCTCGCGTGACCGTGAATCGGCTTTGGGAAACCCTCTTCGGCGTCGGCATTGTCCGGACGAGTGAAGAGTTCGGGAGCCAAGGTGACCTACCCATTAATCCTGAGTTGCTGGATTGGATGGCAGCGACGCTCGTTGAAAGCGGCTGGGACACCAAGAAGATGCTGGCCCTCATCCTCAACACCCGAGCCTACCGTCAGAGTGCCGCGAGCAACGCGAAGCTCAATGAATTGGACCCAGATAATCGTTTCGCCGCCCGCGGGCCACGCTTCCGCCCCTCTGGCGAGATGCTACGCGACCAAGCCCTGGCGGTGAGCGGGTTGCTCAGCTCAAAGATGTTCGGCGTCCCCGTGCGACCCATGCGCCCGAACCTCGGATTGAGCATCGCCTTCGGCGGTTCCGGAGACTGGGCCACCAGTGCGGGCGAGGAGCGACACCGCCGAAGCATCTACACCGAGACCAAGCGCAGCACGCCCTACCCCAGCTTCGCTACATTTGATGCACCCAATCGCGAAACCTGCGTGGTGCGCCGCGGACGTTCCAACACACCCCTGCAAGCCTTTGTCACCTTGAACGACCCCGTCTTCGTCGAGGCCAGCCAAGGCTTGGCCCGCCGCTTGCTCAAGGAAGGCGGCACCACCGAGGAGAGCCGGCTACAGCTCGCCTTCTCCCTGTGCCTCGCTCGTCAGGCAGATGCCCATGAGCTCGCTTCGTTGAAGACGCTGCTCAGCCGCTCGCTCGCGGAGTACAAAGCGAATGTCCAGCTCGCCACCAAAATGGCCACCGACCCACTTGGCCCAGCCGATAAAGGCGCCGATCTGCCCACCCTCGCCGCCTGGACCGCCGTCAGCAGCGTGGTCATGAACCTCGACGAGTTCCTCATGCGCCGCTGAGCCTATCAGCCCTACCCCTGACTCTAACCCTAAGCCTTTAAAAAATGATTAACCCCATTCGCGAAGCCCAACTGCAACTGCAGACGCGTCGCCACTTCCTCAGTAGCGTCGGCCAGTTCAGCCTCGGGGCCATCGCCCTGCACGCCCTCAAAGCCGAAGGTTCCCAGACCACCAACGATAATCCGCTGGCCCCACGGAAGCCTCATTTCAAAGCGAAAGCCAAGCGGGTCATCTACCTGCACATGTCGGGCGGCCCACCCAACCTCGACATCTTCGACTACAAACCAGAACTCGTAAAACGAAATACCGAGAACTGCCCGGA
>CAISXT010000091.1 GCA_903889525.1 uncultured Opitutia bacterium
CCTTAAATGAGCCCGCCCACCTTTCCCGGATTCAAGGGGTGCGGGTGGATTACGCCGGCGTCGGGCCGTTGCGCCCTACGGCGAGTAAGGAGAAGCTGGCGCCCATCCATTCGGCTGAATCTTTGGCGGCGCTGATCGCGGTGGTAGCACCGCTGCCTTGCTATGCTATCGGCGGTGTTACGGCGGCTGACTTTCCAGCGGTGCGTGCGCTTGGTGCCCACGGCCTCGCCGTCAGTGCCGCCATCGCCCTCGCCGCCGACCCGGTTTCCGCTGCGAAAACGTTGGTCGAGGCGACAGCGGGCTAGGTTTTGGCGAGGAGGGCTGGACAAGCCCGCCCAGTCTCGGATTGTGAAAACCCCGATGGCCCTGCTTCGTATCGCCGACCGCACCTTCACCTCACGCCTCTTCACGGGCACGGGTAAGTATGCCTCGGCCGAACAGCTTCGGGCCGTGCTCGATGCGTGCGGCGCCGAGGTCGTTACGATGGCCATCAAGCGCGTCCGCTTCGGCGCCAAGGATGATGGCATCCTTTCCGCCCTCGACCCGCAGAAGCATCTCATCCTGCCGAACACCTCCGGCGTACGCACGGCCAAGGAGGCGATCTTCGCCGCCGAACTCGCCCGCGAGGCGCTCGGCACTTCTTGGCTGAAGTTAGAGATTCACCCTGACCCGAAGTATCTGATGCCGGATCCGGTGGAGACCCTCGAGGCCTGCCGCGAGCTGGTGAAGAAGGGCTTTACGGTGCTCCCTTATATCCACGCCGACCCGGTGCTCGCCAAGCGACTTGAAGAAGTTGGCGCCGCCGCCGTCATGCCGCTCGGTGCGCCCATCGGTTCCAACCGCGGCCTGCTCTCACGTGATTTCCTCCGCATCATCATCGAACAGGCCCGCGTGCCGGTGATTATTGATGCCGGCTTGGGCGCCCCTTCGCACGCGGCCGAGGCGCTCGAACTGGGTGCCGATGCCGTCCTTGTGAATACGGCCATCGCTTCTTCGGGCGATCCTGTTGCGATGGGTCGCGCCTTCCGCCTGGCGGTCGAAGCGGGTCGTCTCGCCCGTGAAGCCGGGCTGGGCGCTGGTTCAGATAAGGCCGAACCGACCTCACCCCTCACGGGTTTCCTCGACTGATCTGATGGCCGCCAAGCCTGGCAGGATGCGCGCGGACGAATTGCTGCTGAAGCTTTCGCTCGCCCCGACGCGCTCCATCGCTCAAGCCCTCATTCTCGCCGGCAAGGTGCGCTCCGGCCCAGATGCGGTCGTCAACAAGCCTTCGCAATCGTTCCCCGAAGATGCGGTGCTGATCGTCGATCAGCCTCCGCGCTTCGTCTCGCGCGGTGGCGAGAAGCTCGAAGGAGCGCTCGACCATTTCAAGATTCCCGTCGAAGGCCTTCACGGCCTCGACATCGGCGCCTCGACCGGTGGTTTCACCGACTGTCTTCTGCAGCACGGCGTCGTCAGCATGACCTGCGTCGACGTCGGGACGGCTCAGCTCCACTCCAAGCTCCGCAATGATCCGCGTATCAAGAACCTCGAGAAGTTCAACGCGCGGGAAATCAACACCGTCGAGCTCCCGCACCGGACCTACGGGATCGTGGTCATGGATCTCTCGTTCATCTCTTTGCGGCTAGTTCTGCCGGCCGCTTGGGAGCGGGTGGGGAAGGGCGGGCATCTGATCGCGCTCATCAAGCCGCAGTTCGAGGCGACGCGGGCCGAGGCCGATAAGGCACAGGGGATTATCAAGGACCCAGTCATCCATGCCCGCGTGGTCGATGGCCTGACCGCCTCCATTCAGTCGCTTCCCGGCGCCCAGGTCCTCGGCGTGATTCCCTCTCCGATCGAAGGCCGGGATGGTAACAAAGAGTTCCTGATCGCGGTCAACAGGGCCTAAAAGGGCTAGAGGTGGTAGGGCGAGGGGTTTTTAGAAAAGAGCCAAATTGCGGTTATTTCCTTCATTTCTCCCCCTGCCCCTACCCCTGCGCCGGTGGCGTATCCCCATTTCTCCTTGCCCTCGGCCCACCTCCGCTTACTTCCAAACCTCCCATGACTACCGAAGGTAAGCTCAAGCGTTCCCGCAACCCCCTCGATTTCGATTTCACCGAACCCGAGGCCCTGACGCGCTACGTCACCGAGACGGGCAAGATCCTGCCCCGCAAGCTGTCCGGCCTCACCGCCCGCCAGCAGCGTTATATTGCCCGTGCCGTTAAGCGCGCCCGCAATATGATCACGATGAAGTAATCGTCCTCGCGACGACTTCCCCGGGCCGCCTCTTCAGGCGGCCTTTTTGTTACCGGCGTAGGAGGTTGCCCCTGGAGGGCCTTCAACCTAAATCAAACGAGACTTTCCGGCCCGTTCCGCCTACCTTCATTTTCCTTTGTCCGCGCCCCTTCCCAGTCTGCTGACCGCCGCCGAACTTCCTCGGGCGGCCGAGTTGTTGCGTCAGGGCGAGTGTGTAGCTTTGCCCACCGAGACGGTCTACGGCCTCGCAGCCGATGCCCTCAATGAGCGCGCCCTTGCCCAGGTCTTCACCATCAAGGGCCGACCGCTCCTTGATCCGCTCATCGTGCACGTGCTCGATCTCGCGGGGCTCGCTGAAGTCGCGGAGTCGGATCCGCGACTGGCGAAGATCGCCCACCTTTGGCCCGGCCCGCTCACGGTGGTACTGCGCCGCAAAGCCGTCGTACCCGATCTCGTCACCGCCGGGAAGGACACGGTAGCCGTTCGCCTTCCTGCGCATTCGTTGTTCCGCGAGGTACTTCGCCTCGCCGCGCGCCCGCTCGCCGCACCCAGCGCTAATCCTTTTGGCTACGTGAGTCCCACGAAAGCCGAACACGTGCGCGCCTCGCTGGGCGAACGCTGTCCGTGGATTGTCGATGGAGGGCCCTGCCAGCACGGACTGGAATCGACCATTCTCGATCTTTCGTCGCCCGGCCGCGCTCGCCTGCTTCGCCCTGGCCCGATTTCCATCGAGACGCTTCGCGAACTGCTTGGTGAAATTGAAGAGGTGACGCGCCCCGCCGGTCCGCAAGTAGCTCAAGATGCCCCCGGGATGCTCGCCCGTCATTATAGCCCCGCCACCCGAGTCGCCCTTTTCCCTCACGGTGCTTTGCCGGTCATCGCCAATCTCCGTTCCGCGATTCTCTTCTTAGGCCGCCGGCTTTCGCCGCCGACTAATGCCGATGTCTTTATGCTTTCGGAGTCGGGCTCCATGGAGGTGGCCGCCCATCATCTCTTCGACCTGCTGCGCCAGCTCGATGGCCGTGGTTACGCCACGATTCACGCCGAACTGGCTCCGCCCGTCGGCCTCGGCGTGGCCTTCAACGACCGCCTGACCCGCGCCGCTGCCCGCTGATGCAAAACCTGCTTGAGACGTTGAAGAAGGCGACGGAGTTTTTGACGCGCAAGGGGCTGGAGAAGCCGCGCATGGAAGCGGAGCATCTCTTCGCCGGCGGGCTTGGGCTCAAACGACTCGATCTTTACCTGCAATTTGAACGCTTACTGAGCGATGCCGAAGTGGTGCGTCTCCGCGATATGACCGTCCGCCGCGGCAATCATGAGCCGCTCCAACATATCACGGGCAAAGCGGAGTTTCGCGACCTCGTCTTGAAATCCGATAAGCGCGCCCTCATCCCGCGCCCCGAGACGGAAGAGTTGATTGATCACGCCCTCACCCTTTTCCCCGAAGATCAGGTCGTGCGCGTACTCGATCTCGGCACGGGTTCCGGCGCCATCGCGCTGGCGCTGGCCTCGGAGCGGCCGGCTTGGAAGGTCGACGCGGTGGATCGCTCGCCCGATGCCTTGGCCCTCGCCCGTGAAAACGCCGCCCAGCTCGGCCTGGCCGAGCGCGTGAACTTCGCGGAGTCCGATTGGTTCTCCGCCGTCACGGATGCTTACGACCTCATTGTGGCGAACCCTCCTTACCTAACGGAAGCCGAAGTCGCTGCCGCTGACCCCGAGGTGCGCGAGTTTGACCCGAAGTCTGCCTTGGTCGCCGCGGAAGACGGGCTCGCTGATTTAAGAAAAATCTTGGAAGGTGCCGCGAAGCATTTGCGCCCGAGTGGTTGGGTGCTCTGCGAAACGGGCATCGATCAGCACCCGGCTTTGGCCGAACACTCGGCGAAACTCGGTTACGTGGAAGCCTCCGGCCTGCCCGATATGAGCGGTCGAGCGCGCTTCTGGCAGGTAAGGAAAGGCTAGTTCGAGGACCGGAGGATAAGAGAGCCCTCTTGCCTCGCCCTCCCGTCTTGCCCTTCGGCGTTCCTTTCCTCTTTAGTACCTTTATGTCCCAGCAGCCCGCCGCCAAACCCAAGACCGCCATCACCCCGACCCGCCAGGAAGACTATCCTGAGTGGTACCTCCAGGTGATCAAGCATGCCGACCTGGCCGAAAACAGCCCAGTCCGCGGTTGCATGGTGATCAAGCCTTGGGGCTACGCGCTGTGGGAGAATATCCACCGCGACCTCGATGAGATGTTCAAGGAGACCGGCCACGTAAACGCCTACTTCCCGCTCTTCATCCCAGTCAGCTACATTCAGAAGGAAGCCGCCCACGTCGATGGCTTCGCCAAGGAGTGCGCAGTGGTCACCCACTCGCGCCTCGAGATGGGCCCCGACGGTAAGCTCGTCCCCGCCGGCGAGCTCGAAGAGCCGCTCATCGTGCGCCCGACTTCCGAGACGATCATCGGCGAGACCTATTCGAAGTGGGTCCAGTCCTACCGCGATCTGCCGATTCTCATCAACCAGTGGGCCAACGTCGTCCGCTGGGAAATGCGCACGCGCCTCTTTCTTCGCACCGCCGAGTTCCTCTGGCAGGAAGGCCACACGGTCCACGCGACCGAGGCCGAAGCGGTCGAGGAGACCAACAAGATGCTCCAGGTCTACGCGGACTTCGCCGAGAACTACATGGCGATGCCGGTGATCATGGGCCGCAAGACCGAAGGTGAACGCTTCCCAGGTGCGGTCGACACGCTCTGCATCGAGTCGATGATGCAGGACCGCAAGGCCCTCCAGGCCGGTACCTCCCACTACCTCGGACAGAATTTCTCCAAGTCCTGCAATATCCAGTTCCAGGACGAGAAGGGCACGCAGCAGTTTGCGCACACGACCTCGTGGGGCGTCTCGACCCGCCTCATCGGCGGTATGATCATGACGCACTCCGACGACGATGGTTTCGTCGCGCCGCCCCGCCTCGCCCCGCAACACGTGGTCATTATTCCGATTTATAAGGACGACACCACGAAGGCCGATATCCTTGCCTACTGTCAGTCACTCCAAAAGGAACTCGCGGCCCAGCGCTTCCACGACCGCAAGATTGTCGTGACGATCGATAATCGCGACATCCGCGGCGGCGATAAGGTCTGGGGTTGGATTAAGAAGGGCGTCCCAGTTCGCGTCGAAGTCGGCCCGCGCGACATGGCCGCCAATGCGGTCTTCGCTGCCCGCCGCGATACTGGCGAGAAGGCTGGCGTCCCTCGCGCTGAATTCGTCTCCGGCATCGTCGCCCGTCTGCAATCCATTCAGGATAATCTCCTCGCCCGGGCAAAGGCCCACCGCGCCGAGCACACCCGCGAAATTAATAGCTGGGATGAGCTGAAAGCATTCTTCACGGCGAAGAACGCCGAGAAGGCTGAAATCCACGGCGGCTTTGCGCTGTGCCACTGGAACGGCTCAAAGGAAGTTGAGAAGCGCCTGAAGGACGAACTCAAGGTCACCATCCGTTGCATCCCGCTCGATGCTAAGGATGAGCCCGGCAAATGCGTTGTCACCGGTGAGCCCAGCGCTCGCCGTGTCGTGATGGCGAAGGCCTACTAATCCTCTGCGTCAGGGAGGGGCAGCACCGCGTGCTGCCCTCGTTGTCGTTACCCGCCCGTCGCGCCGGCTTCGCCGTCGTTGAACTTCAGGCGCAGCTTCCGGCCCTTGGTCACGCCCTTGCTGGTCGAGATGACGGTGCCGTCTTCGTCGCGGACAATGGAGTAGCCGCGTGAAAGGATCGATTCGAAGCCAGCCGACTGCAGGCGTTTGCCGAGTTGATTGAGCTTCTCGCGCGTGATGCCGAGGCGAGCCTTTGGCGAGAGGCGGTGAAGTTCGCTGCCGAGCTCGGAGAGCGTGTGCCGATGGGTGGCGATGGTTTCCTGAGCGGCGCCATCGAGCCGTTCGTTGAGGAGGTCGAGGTCTTGGAAAAGCGACTGAAGCTTCGCCTTCGGGGAGTGGCGGGCGAGCTCTGCCGCGAGGAGCTTCAACTTCTCCCGAAGTTTGATCTGTCCGGAGACGATGAGTTCGGCGGCGGCTGTCGGGGTCTCGGCGCGCTTGTCCGCGGCGAAGTCGCACAACGTGAAGTCGGTCTGGTGGCCGACGGCGGAGATGACGGGCGTCTTGCTCGCCCGCACGGCGCGGACGAGGGCTTCGTCGTTGAAGCCCCAAAGATCTTCCATGGAGCCTCCGCCGCGGCCGACGACGATGAGGTCGATGCCCGGGATGGCGTTGGCGAGTTTCAGTCCGTGGATGATAGAGCCCGGGCAGGTCTCGCCCTGCACACGCGCGGGCACGAGCCAGGCGGTGCCGCTCCAGCCGCGCGTCTTCAGGACTTCCGTAAAATCGTGCCAGACCGCACCACTCTCGGAGGTGATGAAGGCCACGACTTTCGGAAAGTCGGGTAGGGCACGCTTGTTCGCTTCGTCAAACAAGCCCTCGGCTTTGAGCTTCTCCTGGAGTTCCTTGAATTTCTGGAAGAGATCGCCTTCGCCAGCCTGCTTCATCGAATCGACCATGAGCGAGAGCTTCCCGGAGGGGGCGTAGATATCGGCCTTGGCTTTAAGGATGACCTTCACGCCGTCGCCCATGGCGAATTTCACCCAGCGAGCCTGATAGCTCAGTAACACACAGGAGAGCGTCGCTCCGCTATCCTTAATCGAGAAGTAGTGGTGCCCAGAGGAGTAATGTTTATAGCCCGAGATTTCTCCGACGACTTCAACGGTCCCGATGCGATTTACCGTGCCCTTGAGGACATCGGAAAGCTCGCTGACGGTGAGGGGCGCCGAAGACATACTGGCAGATTCAAGGATTCGACAGGGAAGGGCAAGCGGTCTCGGGGGCGGGCGCTCTGCGTCGTGATGCCTTGGGTAGGGCGGGGCTCTCCGAGCCCGCCGTTGACCCGACCGATTTTCGTATCTCCGTCCGTGAACGGACGGCTCGGAGAGCCGTCCCTACCCGATGCAGCCCTTTACGCAGTCCTCGACTCAGTCCTCCATTCTTCTTTCACTCCGCCTATGAAAATTGCATTCGTGGGCACCGGGGTGATGGGGAAGAGCATGGTCGTGAACCTGCTGAAGGCTGGCCACGAGGTCACGGTCTACACCCGCACGAAGGCCAAGGCCGATGACCTCTTCGCGTTGGGCGCCAAGTGGGCTGCCTCGCCGGCCGAGGCAGCCAGGGGCGCTGATGTCGCCATCTCGATGGTCGGCTATCCGAACGACGTCGAAGAAGTTTGGCGCGGTCCGCAGGGTTTCATGTCTTCGGCCAAGCCTGGTTGTGTGCTCATTGATATGACTACTTCGAGTCCGGCGCTCGCCCGTTCACTCGCCACGGAGGCTTCGGCCCAAGGCTTTGGGCCGCTCGACGCCCCGGTCTCCGGTGGCGATCGTGGCGCCCGCGAGGGTACACTGACGATCATGGTCGGCGGATCGGAGAAAGATTATGATTTCGCGCAACCGCTGTTCGCTGCCATGGGTAAGACGATCGTCCTGCAGGGCGCACCGGGCACTGGCCAGCTCTGCAAGCTCGCGAACCAGATCGGCATCGCCTCTGGCATGATTGCGATGTCCGAGGCGCTCGCCTTCGCGCATGCGACGGGTCTCAACCTCGAGACCACCCTGCGTTCCATCTCCGGCGGCGGTGCCTCGAGCTGGGCGCTCCTCAATCTCGCTCCGCGCGTGCTCAAGGGCGATTTCGCACCGGGCTTCTATGTGAAGCACTTCGTGAAGGACATCGGCCTCTCGCTCGACGTCTGCCGCGAACAGGGCATCAAGCTGCCCGGCCTTGAACTCGCCGCGAAACTCTACGGCGAAGTTGTCGCCGCCGGCGAAGGCGACTCCGGCACCCAGGCCCTCGCCCGCCGCTATTTCCAGATGTAATAGGGTGGGGCAGCACCGCGTGCTGCCCTAGTCTGCATCTGTCTTGGCCCCTTGTCCCTTCGAAGGCTCCGCCTTCGCTGGTAGGGACGGCTGTCCCCAGCCGTCCGTTCGTCGCATCGCCTGCGAATCACTCCGCCCATACTCGATACTCCAAGCTCTATACGCGCACGTTTCTCTCCACGCTCAACGGCGGGTTCGGAGAGCCACGCCCTACCCAAGGCATCTCCATTCCTCTGCATCGAGGTAGGGCGGGTTGTCCCCAACCCGCCGTTAACCCGATTAACATCCGCACCTCTCTCGACATCCTATTCTCTTACCGCTCAACGGACGGCTGAGGACAGCCGTCCCTACCTCACACAAAACGCCTCCGCTTCGCAGCCGTTCCCCGCGCAGCTCTGCTGCGCCTGTACTCCATACTCCATACTCTCTCCGGCCCCCTCGCGGCTCCGCCGCGTCTGCGCCTTCGCTGGTAGGGACGGCTGTCCCCAGCCGTCCGTTCGCCTCATCGCCTGCGAATCACTCCGCCCATACTCGATACTCCAAACTCTATACTCGCACGTTCCTCTCCACGCTCAACGGCGGGTTCGGAGAGCCACGCCCTACCTCAAGACAAAATACGCCTGCTTCGCACCGCGCCCTTACGCCCCTGGTGCTTCGATCGGCGGCACGGCGCGTAATTGCACGCTGTCGATGACGGTCGGGCCGAGGATCACGTTGGTCACAATGACGAGCACTTGGCCGGGCACGCAGTGGCCTTCGTCGCGCAGGCGCTCCAGTGCCAGAGTGATATTATCTTCGGCCTTGGGCTGGAACTTCACTTGAAAAGATTCGACGCCCCAAAGCAGGCTCATCTTCCGGTGCACAGCTTCTTCCTCCATGAAGGCATAGATGGGGCAACCGACGGCCCGGAGTGATGAAAGGGTCCGCGGCACGTCGCCGTTACGGGTGAAGGCGATGATGCCGGTGTTGCCCAGATCCTGCGCCAAGCCCGCGGCCGCCCGGAGGAGTTTAATCTTCGGGGTTTCGTTGTCCTGTTCGGCAGAAAGTTTCCGCGGCAGTTCGTGTTCGGTAGTGGAGGCGATGCGGGCCATGACTTCGACGCAGCGGATGGGGTGCTTGCCAGTCGTGGTCTCGCCCGAGAGCATGACGGAGTCGGCCATTTCGTTGACGGCATTAGAGACGTCGGTGACCTCGGCGCGCGTGGGCACGGGGTTCTGAATCATGGACTCGAGCATGTGCGTCGCGACGATCACCGGCTTGCGGCAGGCAATGGCCATGGCCACCGCTTTGCGCTGAATGAGCGGCAGGGTTTCGTAGGGGATCTCGATGCCAAGATCGCCCCGCGCCACCATCAAAGCATCCGTCGCATTCAGGATCGAGCCGAGGTGCTCGATCGCGGATTGGTCCTCGATCTTGGAGATGATGTGCGCCTTGGAGTGATGCTCAAGTAGGAGGCGTCGGAGTGAATCGACATCGGCGGCTTCGCGGACGAAAGAGAGGGCGTAGAAGTCCACGCCGACTTCGCAGCCCACCGCGACATCAGCGCGGTCTTTGTCGGTGAGTGCCGGGAGGTCGACCTTCACGCCAGGTAGGTTAATGTGGCGCCGGCTGCCCAACGGGCCTGGCTGCTCGACTTTACAGCGCAGGCGATCCGCTTTTTGTTCCAATACCCGCAGCTGGATGAGGCCGTTATCGACGAGGACGATGCCGCCCACGGGGACCGCAGTGATCATCTTGGGGTAATTGGTCGGAATGACTAAGACATCGCCATCGGCCTTGGTGCTCTCGGAGCTGGTGACGTCCACGAGTTGGCCCGTGGTTAGCTGGGTGGATTCACTGCGCGCACCGGTGCGAATCTCCGGACCTTTGATGTCCATCATCACGCCGAGCTCTTTCTTCATGCGCTTGCTGACCATCCGCACGCGCTCGACGGTCTGGCGCACCCAAGCATGGTCAGCGTGGGCCATGTTTAGGCGGACGACGTTGGCCCCGGCGTTGATCATCGCTTCAAGCTGCGCCTCTGATTCCGTGGCGGGCCCGATCGTGAAAGTGATACGCGTATGACGAAAGGACTTCACGGGCTTTATGACTAGGAATGAAAGCCTGCGGTGCAAGGGAAAGCATTAGGTAGGCTTAACCCCTCCCCATGAGTCACTTATCGTGGAGCTTAACCAGCCAGGTCAGCGATAACGTCGCGCTTATCTTTCATTCGCTCCTCGAAGAAGGTCTTTTGTTCAAAGGGCCAGGTTTGTTCGGGTTGGATTTGCCAACGCGGATGGGCGTGCAGGAACTCCGTCGTCCACTCAAAATAATTAGCATCATCCGTGCGGAAGTGTAGGCGTGTACCGATGGCCGACCGGCGGGCGAGTAAGTCCAGACTCTCTGGGCAGATGAAGCGGTTCTTGTGGTGCTTCTTTTTCGGCCACGGGTCGGGGTAGAGGATGAAAATCTTGCGCAGGATAATCGGAGCCGGGAGTGCTTCCAGAAATTCCATCGCTTCGGCTTTTAGGAAAATCAAGTTGTCCAGTTTGCCCAAGGACTGCTTACGCTGGGAGCGTGCGACGCGGTGCGTGATCAAGTCGATGCCGACACAAAACTCTCCCGGATGCGCGGCGGCGTAAGCGGCTAGCCAGTGTCCGTGCCCGCAGCCCAACTCAAAGGTGATGTCGCCTCGCCCCGCTAACCCTTCGGCCAAGGTGGCCCCTAACCGGGCGACGTTGGCCGCCCGCCGGGCATCCGCCCATTCCTTGCCCATGACTTTCGTGTGCTCCGGCATCGAGGGGGTTAAGAGGGAAAGGGTCGGGGGAGGCAAGTGAGGGCTAACGGAGGGTGGGGCAGCACCGCGTGCTGCCCTAGTTGCCCCAATTGTCTGAAGGGTGGGGCGCCCCACCCTCGATAAGCTCCCCCAGCCCTGGCCCTCCCATCACGCCCGCAGCGTGCTGGGAATAACTCCGGCTTCCCACCGTGGGGCGCTTGGAGTCTCTTGAGGGCCTATGGCTAAGGTAGATATCGAGATTGTGCAGAAAGTCCTCAAGGAGAGCGGGGTCGACGTACGCGTCGTCGCCGCCATCCTTAATCAGATTCGCGAAGCCGCGGCCGAAGAAGCGGTCGAGCGCGAGAAGCCGGCCAAGAAGCAGATGCTCGTTTTGGTCAGCGAACCAGAAGAGGGGCTGCCCAAGGACCTCACGGGTTGGATTGTGCAGCTACTCGAGGACGATGACCCCAAGGAGGTCGCCGACAAGATCGTCGATGTCGCCAAGGCCTTTAATGAATCGCCGAAGGGCCAGCGCCTGCCGGTCGAATCTTTTGGCGATGCCGTGCAGAGCATTGCGGGAAAACTTTTCAAGGAGAGCGATCTGTGGATTAAGACGCGCGAACCAGTGCGCATCATCCCGGTGAAGAACTCCATCGGTCGCCGTCGTCGCGATTAAGTAAATTCGCCCAATTGTCTTTTTTGGAACAGAACTTTCCGAAAAAGCGAATTTAGACACGGTTTTTGCCACCTTCGGTTGCTCGATTGCACTCGCATTCACGTGGGCCGTTCCGCAACCTTTGCCCCTATATGAAGTTCAAAAACTTCCCAATCTACCGCATCGAGTGGGTGACCTCGTCCTTCCTCATCGGTACGGCTTTCCTTTCGCTGACCGTGGTGCCTTGGTTCCTCTGGACCCAGTTCAACCTGCCGGTCGACGCAGCCAACAAGGTACAGGGCTGGGCCTTCATCTGGGCGATGTTCGTGTTCTATTACTACGCGACCGGCTTTGGTATCACCCTGGGCTACCATCGCCTGTTTTCCCATATTTCCTTTAAGGCCAAGTGGCCGGTGAAGCTCTTCGTTCTCCTGTTCGGCGCCGCTTCTTTCGAAAATTCGGCCCACGATTGGTGCGCCGACCACCGTATCCACCACAAGCACGTGGATGAAGATGATGATCCCTACGATATCTCCAAGGGCTTCTTTTACGCCCATATCGGCTGGCTCCTTTTCCGCTTAAAGCCGCCGGTCACCATGACGAACGTC
>CAISXT010000092.1 GCA_903889525.1 uncultured Opitutia bacterium
ATGGGAGCCCGACGGCAAGAACACCGCCCTCTGGTTGGTGAAGGACGGCACGATGATTGCCCGCAGTAACGGCATCCACACCAAGCGCTCCTTTGGCGATATCACTCTCCATGCCGAATGGCGCTCCGCTGAAGGCTACGATACCAACCCAAAGAAAAAGGGTCAGGGCAACTCCAACAGTGGGATCTTCTTCATGCAGACTTACGAGCTGCAGGTCCTGGATTGCTCCAAGACCGAGACCTACGCCGACGGTATGACCGCCGCGATTTACGGTCAGCTCCCGCCCCTCTTCAACGCCTGTCTGCCTTCGCGCTCCTGGAACAGCTATGACATCGAGTGGACCGCCCCGCGTTTCAACGCCGATGGCACCGTCGCCAGCAAGGCCCGCATTACCGTCGTCATGAACGGCGTCAAGGTCCAGGACGGCACCGAATATATCGGCCCAAGCAGCCATAAGAAGAATCCTCCTTACGCGAAGCATGCCGCCCAGCTGCCGATCGCCCTGCAGTGGCACGGTGATGCGGTGGAGTACCGCAACTTCTGGGTCGTCGAAAAGAAGTAAGCCGCTCGCATGGAAGCCCTGGCCTACTCGAAGAAGCACATTTTAGGACTCCTTCTGGTAGGCCTCGTTTTTTTCGTCATCGAACGCGTGATGGGCGCGCGTCGCCGCCCGGGCTTTTTCCGCCCCGGTATGCTCACCGATGCGGTCTATTTCTTCACCGCCGAGCTTTTCAAGCAGGCGTCAATCGTCCTGCTGATTGTACCTTTCATCATCCTTATCGTCGCGGGTGTGACGACGGGCGAGGCGGTCAAAACGGGGCAGTATCATGGCTTCGGGCCGGTGGCCGCACAGCCGGTCTGGTTGCAAGCGATCGAGATCTACCTTCTGGCCGACTTCCTCGGGTACTGGATTCACCGTCTCTTCCATACGGCTGGCTGGTGGCCGTTTCATGCGGTGCACCATAGCTCTGCGGAACTCGATTGGCTTTCGAGTGTGCGGGTGCATCCGATTAACGAGGCCGTCGACAAGATTGCTCCAGCGGTGCCGATCCTCTTTCTAGGCTTTGACCCGACCGTGACAGTGGGCGTCACGGGCTTCCTGATTTTCTACGCGATTTTCCTGCACGCCGATGTCGACTGGGACTTCGGGCCGCTGCGCTCGGTGATTTCGACGCCGGTCTTCCATCGCTGGCATCACTCCAAAGACCCGGCGGCCATTGATAAGAATTTTGCAGGGCTCCTGCCGCTGTGGGACATCCTCTTTGGGACGTATTATATGCCGCGCGATCGGTTGCCGCAGAACTTCGGCGTCACGGACCCGGTCCCGGCCGGCTATCTTGGCCAGCTTTGGCATCCTTTTGCGGGTTGGTTCAGGCGGAAGGGCCCGCCGCCCTTGCCTTAAGGCGATGATGCTTCCCCGTTTGCATTGGTTGTCCCCATCGTTAGGTTAGGACTCTTAGCTGATGTACCCTCAAGACCTTCGCGAACACTGGCATACTGGCCAAGGCCTTTGGCAGGATGTGCCCGCCGCCGAGTGGAATGACTGGCATTGGCAACTTCGGAATCGCATCACGACGCTAGCCCAGCTGGAGGAGCGACTGGAACTGACGAAGGAAGAGCGGGAAGGCTGCTTGTTTGCCCCGCATAAGCTCTCGCTCGCGATCACGCCGCATTTCTTCAATCTCATCGATCCGAAGGATCCCAACTGCCCGGTGCGCCGTCAGGTGATTCCACGGATTGAGGAATCCTATGTCGCACCGGGGGAATCTGAGGATCCCGTGGGCGAAGAGGGCGCCATGCCGGTCCCCGGGATCGTCCATCGCTATCCGGATCGCGTGCTCTTCTTGGTCACCGATCGCTGCGCTTCTTATTGCCGTTATTGCACGCGTAGCCGCCTCGTCTCCAACGCCCAGGCCTATGATTTCCATCCGGAACTCGAGGCGGGCTTGCAATACATCGAGGGGCATCCTGAGGTGCGCGATGTCCTGTTGTCCGGCGGCGATCCGCTGCTGCTTTCCGATGCTAAGCTGGATGCTTTACTTGGTCGCCTCCGCGCGATCAAGCACGTGGAGTTCATTCGGATTGGTTCGCGCATCCCGGTCTTCCTACCGCAGCGCATCACGCCGGAGCTCGCCGAGATTTTCCGTAAGCACGGCCCAATCTGGCTGAGCATCCACACGAATCACCCGAAGGAGGTCACCCGCGAGCTGGCCGTCGCCTGCGAGCGTCTAACCTTCGCGGGCGTGCCGCTTGGCAACCAGTCGGTCCTGCTTGCCGGGGTGAACGATACCCCTGAGGTGATGATGTCGCTTGTGCACCGCCTGTTGATGATGCGCGTGCGGCCGTACTACCTTTACGCCTGCGACCTCATTGAAGGCTCAACCCACTTCCGTGCGCCCATCCAGAAGGGTATTGATATTATCCGGGCACTGCGGGGGCACACGACGGGCTATGCCGTCCCCCAGCTGATTATCGATACCCCGGGCGGCGGCGGCAAAGTCCCGATTAATCCAGAATACGTCCAGGCCATCCACGACGGGATTGTGGAACTCCGTAATTTCGAGGACCGCGCTTACGTTTACCCCGCGGGTAGCCAGATGCCGGCCCCGAAGCCTGAGCTCCTAGGGTAGGGGCGCGACTGCGTCGCGTCCGTTCGAATTCGCATGTCTTACTAGAGGGGCAGACTGTCTGTCTTCTCATGTCCGTCCGCCCGCGGAAGCCACGCCGTGGCGCCCCTACCTTTGGCCCCAACTCAACTAACCGGGGGTTTAATCCGGTTAGCGCTCAAAGTGGTGGGCTCGTAGGGATTCGAACCCCAAACGTCTGATCCGTAGTCAGAAATGATATCCATTTCACCACGAGCCCGTAGTGAGGTGTTTGAGCAAAGGGTCACCGGCTCCTAAGGCAAGGAATTTTTCAGGCTTCAGCCCGATGGAGGGCGACCGTGCCGAAAAGCATCCTTTTATGGCTCACCTTGCCGAATCCTACGGCTTTCAGCTCGGCCGTAAGCCCCTCCGCGTCCGGGAAGCCCGCGATACTCGTGCCGAGATATTTATAGGCACCGAAGTCGCCCGTCAGAAGGCCTGCGGCTATCGGCAGCACGCATCGCACATGGATGAAGTGAAAGGGCTGGAACCACCTGTCGGGTTGGGAGAACTCGAGGATCAGCAGCGTGCCATTGGCACGCAGAATTCGGCGCAGTTCGCTGAGCCCCTTGGCTCGATCCTCAAAATTACGCACGCCGTAGGCGATGGTGACCACGTCTTGCGAAGCGTCTGCGATCGGTAGGGCCATGCAGTCGCCGGCTTTGAATTCCAGCGATACGTTTTCTTTCTTCGCGCGGACGCGGCCCAGTTCGAGCATTGGTTCGCAGAAGTCGTAGCCGACGACCGCGCAATCAGTCGGCAGGTCGCGGCGCAGAGCAAAGGCGACGTCGCCGCTGCCCGTAGCGAGGTCGGCTACGGTCTTAGGCTGGGCGGCGTTGGCGGCGGCCACGAGCTGTTCGCGCCAGCCGACGCACAGGCCGAGGCTTAAGACGCGGTTGGCGAAGTCATAACGGGAAGCGATGCCTGAAAACATGCGTTGGACTGCGGAGCCTTCGGGCATGGGCTTACCCTCCGCACATTGCGGAGAAGGTCAAGTGAGTGAGACGGGAGGGGGCACGTTGACACGTGGGCACGTGGGCAAGGGCGAGAGACAAATGCCCTCATTTGACTAAAGGGGTGAGTTCTCGGCCCGTTGCTATCTCCCCTTGTCCACGTGCCAGCGTGCCCACGTGTCCCCTTATTTGAAAACTCCCCCGCCCATGAGGACGCGATCTTGATACACGGCTAGGACTTGGCCGGGGGCGAGGCCGCGCTGGGTTTGGGCAAAGCGGATTCGCACGGAGCCGTCAGCCTGCGGGATGAAGCGGGCCGGGGTGGCGGCATCACGATAACGGACGCGGGCCAGGATGTCCTGTTCACCCGTGACGGGCTGATTAATCCAAGTGAAATCACGCGCGACGGCTTCGGCGGTGTACAGCCAAGGCGCGTCAGGCTTATCGAAGGCAACGTGCAGGGTGTTGGTCGCAAAGTCTTTCTTCACGACGACGAAGTATTCGCGGTCAGTGTTGGAGGGCAGTCCGATGCCTTTGCGCTGGCCGATGGTGTAGCGGTGTAAGCCGCGGTGCTTGCCAATCTCCTTGCCGGCGGCGTTCACAATCGCTCCGGGGGCATCAGGGATGTGACGCTCGAGAAAATCTTGCACGGGGATCTGGCCGAGGAAGCAGATACCTTGGCTGTCTTTGCGTTCCGCGTTGGGTAGGTGTGCGTCCGCAGCGAGTTTGCGCACCTCAGGCTTAAGTAATTCGCCGATGGGGAAGATCGCTTTGGCGAGCTGTTCCTGTCGAAGCAAGGCGAGGAAGTAGGACTGGTCTTTATTCGAATCGAGGCCTTCAAGGAGGTCAAACGTACCGTCGGCGTTCTGGCGACGGCGGGCATAATGTCCCGTCGCGATGACGTCGAAGCCGTCCGCGAGGGCCTTACGCAGGAAGACGCCGAACTTCATTTCGCGATTGCAGATGATGTCGGGGTTAGGCGTCAGCCCGCGCCGGTAGCCGTCGACCAGGTATTCGACAACGGTGCGCTTATAGTCCTCGACGAGGTCGATGATTCGAAAGGGGAGGCCGAGGTGGGTGGCGACGGCTTGGGCGTTGCGCACATCGTCCTCCCAGGGGCATTCGCCCGGAAAGGGTAGGCCTTCCTCGTTCATCCAGGTCCGGAAGTAGGCCGCATGTACCTCATGCCCTTGCTGCTTGAGCAGAAGGGCGGCCACAGCGCTATCTACGCCGCCCGAGAGGGCTACTAAGACCTTGGACATCCCTGCCAAGGTAGGGCGGGGAAGGGCGGGGATACAGAATATTCAAAAGGGGTAGGGGTGGGGTCGGGCTGACCACCCTGGTCAGCCGCGGCTGGGCGAGGGCGCCCAGCCCTACCTTGCTTGCGCTCTCTGCCCCCACCTGTTTTCCTCTCCCCATGCGTCGCGGTCTCATCCTCCTTTTCCTCGGTCTCGCCCCCCTCTGTGCCCAGAATAACCAACTTGCCGGAGTGCAGCAGGATTTGGCTGAATTACGCACGGAGGTTGAAAAACTGAAACTGGAGAACGCTGACCTCCGTGACGCACTCTCGAAGCAAAAAGCCAATCAAGGTCAGTCCGCCACTTCGGCGGATGCGATTGCAAAGTCCCGCGCCGAAATCCTCGCGGAATTAGATCGTCGCCTGAAGCAACAGACCGCCGAAGTGAACGCCGCCTTAACCGAGCTCACGCGCCAAGTGAATGCCGCACTCGGCAAGAGTTCGGCCCCGACGACGACGCCGACGCCGAAGGCTTCCTCCGCCCCTACGACGAAAGGTCCGGCTCCTAAAGCCGACGCACCTACCGCCGCTGATGATGGCTTCCCAGCGGAGATGCCCCGCACGGGTATCACGTATCGCGTAAAGCTAGGCGATACCGTCAGCGGGATTGCCCGCCGGAATAACTCCAAGTCCTCTTGGATTATCATCGCTAACAAGATGACCGCCGCCTCTGCCCTCCGTGCCGACGTCGACATCTTCGTGCCGCAGGCCGAAACCCCCGCTCGCTAATTTTCAAACATGGCTACTCCTCCTAAGAAATCTCTCGGCCGCGGTCTCGGCTCCCTGATCGGCGGCGGTGTCGCCAAGCCTGCTGCTCCAGTGGCGACCGTGGTGCCTCCCGTCGCGGCCGCTCCCGTCGCCCCCGGCCTGTTGCTTCAGGAATTAGCGCTGGGCCTGATTGTTCCTAATCCTCGTCAGCCGCGGCGCGAGTTCGACGAAGCGCTCGTCAAGGAACTCGCCGAATCGATTCGCTCGGAAGGCCTCATGCAGCCGGTCGTGGTCCGTAAGGTGAAGGACGGCTTTGAACTCATCGCCGGCGAACGCCGTTTTCGTGCGTTCAAGCTCCTCGGCCAGCCGACGATCACCGCGCGCATCGTCGAAGCCAGCGACACCTCCAGTGCCGTGCTGGCCCTGGTCGAAAATCTCCAGCGTGCCGACCTTAATGCGATCGACGAAGCGGTGGGTGTCGCCTCGCTGATGCGTGACTTCAATCTTACGCAGGAAGCCGTCGCGGAACGCCTCGGCAAGCCCCGCGCGACCATCGCTAATATCGTCCGGCTCCTTTCGCTGGATAGCGAAATCCAAGGCTACCTGCGCAAGGGCCAGCTTTCCGTCGGTCATGCGAAGGCCTTACTCGGACTGGAGAATCAGGCCCACCGCGTGCAGATCGCTCGCCTGATTATCGAGAAAGGGCTTTCCGTCCGCGCCACCGAAGTCGAAGTCAAGAAACTCGCCACGGGTAAGAAGAACGACCGAAAGCGCACGGAGCATACGGTCGTCGCCGACGTTCAGAAGCGCTTGGCTTCACACTTCGCCACGCCCGTGACCGTTATGCGTAAAGGCACCAAGGGGGCGATTTCGATTCCCTTTAGTAGCGACGACGACCTCGCCCGCCTGCTGGAGAAGATTGGGGTCAAGTTGTAACTGAGAGTATAGAGTATGGAGTATGGGGGATGATGGCATGAGTTCTTTGGGTAGGGGCGCGACTGCGTCGCGTCCGTTCGCCAAGCGAGAGCGGGCTTTCACTCCTGGCCGCTAGTCTCCCTGTATTTGTTCAACGGACGCGACGCAGTCGCGCCCCTACCTGTGGGTCCCCGGCACTTTAAGCACTAAGTTCCGCTGCGCGGAACTTAGTGCTTAAAGTGGCGCATGCCGGTGAACACCATGGCCATGCCACGGGCGTCAGCGGCGGCGATCACTTCAGGGTCCTTGACGGAGCCTCCTGGCTGGATGGCACAGGTCGCACCGGCGTCGGCCGCGGCGAGTAATCCGTCGGGGAAGGGGAAGAAGGCATCCGAGGCGATGGCCGATCCGGTTAGGGAGAGTTTGGCTTCGCCTGCCTTCCAGACGGCGATGCGCGAGGAGTCGATGCGGGACATCTGGCCAGCACCGACGCTGAGCGTGCGCTCCTTGCCAGCGTAGACGATGGCGTTGGATTTCACGTGGCGGACGACGCGCCAGCCGAAGAGTAAGGCGGTCATCTCGTCGGCGGTGGGTTGCCGCTTGGTGACGACTTTGAATTCGCGCGGGTTGACGGGCTTCTGGTCGCGGTCCTGGATGAGCACGCCGCCGATGACGGCACGGACTTCGCGGAGGGTGTCGGCCCGCAGGCCGACCTTGGCGCGCATGAGGCGTAGGTTCTTTTTCTTACCGAAAATGGCGAGCGCATCGGCGTCGAACTCTGGCGCAATGATGACTTCGGAGAAGATCTCGGCGATGGCTTCAGCCAGACCTTTATCGACCGTGCGATTCGCGACAATGATGCCACCAAACGGGGCCTGCTTGTCGGTCTCGAAGGCCTTATGCCAGGCCTCGAGGAGGGTGTCAGCCGAGGCCACGCCGCAAGGGTTGGTATGCTTGAGGATGCAGATCGTTGGGCGCTCGAACTCGCCGATGAGGTAAGTCGCGGCGGTGATATCGAGGATGTTGTTGTAGCTGAGTTCTTTGCCCTGGAGCTGCTCGAAGGCCTCATGGAAAGAACCGTAGAGCGCAGCCTGCTGGTGCGGGTTTTCGCCGTAGCGGAGGCGCTGGGCGATGGGCAGGGTGGAGGTGTAGCGCGAAGGCAGTCCGAGGACGTTGCCGGCGCCAGGCTGGGTCTGGGATTCGAGGTAATTAGCAATCGCGGCGTCGTAGGCCGAGGTGCGTTGGAAGACCTTCAAGGCGAGTTCGCGGCGGAGTTCGCTGAGGGTCTCGGGTGCCTTCATCGCAGCAAGCACGCGCTCGTAGTCGGCGGGATCGGTAACGACCGAGACAGACGCGTGATTCTTGGCTGCGCTGCGCAGCATCGACGGGCCGCCGATGTCGATATTCTCGATGGCGTCTTCAAACGAGCAGTTGGGCTTCGCGACGGTCGCTTCAAATGGGTACAGATTCACGACGACGAGGTCGATGAGCTCGATGCCATGCTTCTTGGCCTCGTCGAGGTGCTCGTGTGAGTCGCGTCGGCAGAGCAGGCCGCCGTGGACTTTCGGGTGCAGGGTCTTCACGCGGCCTTCCATGATTTCGGGGAAGCCCGTGTGTTCGCTGACATCGGTCACCGGCAGGCCGGCGTCGCGCAACATCTTGGAGGTGCCACCCGTGGAGAGGAGCTTGTAGCCGTGCTCTTTGACGAGGGCTTGGGCGAAGGGCAGCAGGCCGGTTTTGTCGCTGACGGAAAGGAGGGCGAGTGGCATGGCGAAAGGAAAGGAAGGGGTAGGGGGAGGGGTGGGAGGGGTCAAGGAAGGAGGGGCGAATGAGGGGGCACGTGGGCACGGTGACACGTGGGCACGGCCATTATGCCTCAGCCCTGCCTTATCATGCTTTTGGTATCTCTCCATGTCCCCGTGTCCCCTTGCCAGCATGCCCCCTTGCCTTTCTCTCCATCATTGACCCTCCCGTCCTTTTTCCCTCCCTCCTACCAATGTCCACCGCACTCCTGTTCTCTGGTCAAGGCGCCCAAGTCGTGGGCATGGGTAAGTCCCTTTATGAAGGGTCGGCCCTCGCCAAGGGTCTCTACGACCGGGCGGCCCAGGTTCTCCCCTTTGACCTTCGACAGGTCTGCTTCGAAGGACCGGCCGAAGTCCTCACGGAGACCCGGGTCTGCCAGCCCGCCCTCTACGTCCAGGGCTACGCCATTGCCCAGATCCTCAAGGAGCGCGGTAAGCTCAACGACCTTAAGGCCTGCCTGGGCCTCTCTCTGGGGGAGTTGACCGCTTACGCTGTCGCGGGTGTCTGGGATTTTGAGACGGGCCTCAAGGTCGTCGCCGAACGTGGTCGCCTGATGCAGCTCGCCTGTAATCAGACCAAGGGCGGCATGGCCGCGGTCATCGGCGGGACCCGCGAGGACATCGCTAAACTCTGCGCCGCGTTCGATATCGATGCCGCGAACTTTAATTGCCCTGGGCAGGTGGTGGTTTCTGGCGACGCCGAGAAGGTCGCCCAAGCCGTCGCCCGCGCCAAGGAGTTCGGCGCCTTCAAACTCGTAAAGCCCCTCGTGGTCGCTGGTGCCTACCACAGCCGTCTGATGGAGCCTGCCCGACAGGCCTTCGAGGCCTTCCTGCAGGGCATCGAGTTCAAGCGCCCCCAGGTCACGGTCTACGCGAACACCACGGGCGGCACCCTCGCCGAGCCCGCCGATCTTCGTGCCGCGCTGGTCAAGCAGGTCGTCTCCTCGGTCCTCTGGGAGGATGATTGCAAGGCCGCCGCCGCCACGGGTATTGCCCAGTTCTACGAATGTGGCCCCGGTGGCGTGCTGGCGGGTATGATGAAGCGCTCGGCCCCCGCGGCTCCCGTGGCCTCCCTGCACGAGTTCGCCGATATTCCCGCCTAATCCCCGTCTAGCGGGGGCTAACGCTGGACAAGCGTCTCGTCCGCAGTCCTATTAAGCCTTTCACCTCTTTACCGTGTCCTTAGATCACATCCGCAATTTCTGCATCATCGCACACGTCGACCACGGCAAGACGACGCTTTCCGACCGCTTACTCGAGCATACGAAGACCATCGAGAAGCGCCAGATGAAGGAGCAGCTGCTCGACGCAATGGACCTCGAGCGCGAAAAGGGCATCACCATCAAGTGTCACCCGGTGACGATGAATTTCACGGCCCCGGACGGTAAGCAGTATATCCTCAATCTCATTGATACCCCAGGGCACGTGGACTTCGCCTACGAAGTGTCGCGCTCCCTCGCTGCCTGTGAAGGCGCGGTGCTCCTGATCGACGCGTCTCAGGGCGTGGAAGCCCAGACGGTCGCCAACGCCACCCTCGCGATGAATCAGGGCCTCGAAATCGTGCCGGTCATCAACAAGGTCGACCTCCCGAGTGCCCGTCCGGAAGAAGCCCGCCGCCAGGTCGAGGACATCCTGACCATTCCCGCCCAGGACGCCGTGCTGGCCTCGGGCAAGTCCGGTATCGGGATCGACGAGATTTTCGCCGCCATCATCAAGCGCGTCCCGCCGCCCCGCTGGGCTGAATACCCGCATCACCGTGCGCTGGTCTTCGACTCCCTCTTCGACTCCTATAAAGGCGTCATCAGTTACGTCCGCGTCTTCTCGGGCACCTTCAAGGCCGGCCAGACGATCGAGCTGATGTACAACGGCGTCCGCTCCGTCATCAAGGAGGTCGGCATCTTCGCCCCGAAGATGAAGCCTCAGGACGAACTCGGGCCGGGTTGCGTCGGTTACATCGTCATCAATATCCGTGAAGTTGCGGACGTGAAGGTCGGCGATACGATCACCCTCGCCAGTGACCCCGCCAAAGAGCCCGTCCCGGGCTTCAAGGAAGTGCGCCCCATGGTCTTCAGCGGTATCTACCCGCTCGATACGGCCGATTACGAAAAACTGAAGATCTCGCTCGCCAAGTTGGCGATCAATGATTCCTCGCTGACTTACACGGCGGAGAGCTCGACCGCGCTGGGCTTCGGTTTCCGCTGCGGCTTCCTCGGCCTGCTACATATGGAAATCGTCCAGGAGCGCCTCCGCCGCGAGTACGACCTCGACATCCTTTCGACCTACCCCTCCGTCGTTTATAAGGTCTACACCACCGACGGCGTGGAGCACATCCTCGACAATCCTGTAGCCATGCCGGATCCGTCCGCCATTGAGCACATCGAAGAGCCGACGATCCGTGCCCACATCCATATCCCGGGCACGTCGATCGGCGACATGCTCACGCTCGTCCAAGAAAAGCGCGGTATCTGCGAACGCACCGAGACCATTGACGGCGACCGCGTCGTGCTCGTCTGCCTCCTGCCGCTCAACGAGATCCTCGTCGATTTCAACGACCGCATGAAGTCCATTACCCGCGGTTACGGCTCGATGGATTACGAGTTGGGCGAATACGTCACGTCGGACCTCGTGAAGATGGACATCCGCGTCAACGAAGAGCCGGTCGATGCCTTCTCCTCAATTGTCCATGCTTCCAAGGCTGAAGGCCGTGGACGCAATCTCTGCGAGCGGCTCAAGGAGCTCCTCCCTCGTCAGCTCTTCAAAATTGCTATCCAGGCTGCCGTCGGCTCCAAGGTCATCGCCCGCGAGACCATCGGTTCGGTCGGCAAGGACGTGACCGCGAAGTGCTACGGCGGCGACATCTCCCGTAAGCGCAAGCTCCTCGACAAGCAGAAGGAGGGCAAGAAGCGCATGAAGCAGATCGGTAAGGTCGATATCCCGCAGGAAGCTTTCATCAAAATTCTCAAGAACGAAGGCTAAGCCCTAATTCGGGCTTTCCCTCGGCGGGTCGGGCGCTAACTTCAGAGCGTCCCCGCTATGTCTTTCTATCAACGCCGCAAACTCCGCAAAATCGGGAACGCCTTGCTTGAGGCTTCGGAGAAGGTGTATCTGTATCGCGGCGACGTCTTGGCCAAGGCCGCCCTTAATGAGCAATTGGAATTGGCCGAGCATGTCCGACTCGCGGGCCGGAACCGCCAAATGGAGCTCACGCAGGTCGAGGTGCACTTGAATCGCCTGCATGAGGTACTTATCCGTAATGGCGGGAAAATTTATCCCGTCACC
>CAISXT010000093.1 GCA_903889525.1 uncultured Opitutia bacterium
CTGGAGCGAGGCTTGGGGTGCCGTTGTGCAGCCAATCCTTCGGCACGGGCGCCCGTTCGGACGAACGGAAGGTCGTTGGAGGGCGGACGTACCAGAAGCAGGTCGCTGCGACCAGCGCCATGCCCCAGGAGATGATGTAAAGTCGCCGCATCGAGCTCAGTTTTTGGTCAGGCGGATCAAGGCGTTATCCGAAGGATCGTTGGGCTGGAAGAGGGCTTTACCCGCCGGAGTGAAGCCATGGGCGGTCAGCATATCGGACCACTCTTTGATGGGGCGGAAGCCCTTGAAGTCAGCCGCATCGACTTCCCAGGTGGCACCAAGGCCAAGGTTGAAGACGGTATGCACCAGTGAGACGAAGCTAGCCATGGCCGGCGTGCGCACGTCGTGGTCGCGTACGATGAGCGTGCCGCCTGGGCGAAGTGTGCGTCGGATGGAATCAATGAACGCTGGCAGTTGGGGGAGCGGGCAATGATGGAAGCCGATGTAGATGGTCGCCATGTCGAGGCTGGCGTCCGGGATATCAGCGGGCGAGATGGGCTTGTAGTTATCCAGCGGGATGAACTGGCCGAGCTTGGATAGCTGACCGCGCTCCATAATGTCGCCAGGGCTGTTGGTCGGGGCGATATCGTTGACGAGGTAGATGGGGCCGTTGAAGCGGAGATGTTTGCGGAGCTCGCTGACATAGCGACCGGTGGAACCAATCTCCAGATAGCCTTGGACGGGGCCGCGTTCGCCGAGCAATTCCAGCGTCTCCTTGGTCAGTTCCTTTTTCTGGGTGCGCAGGGCGGGAAGGGCGTAAGTGAGCACCGAGAGGAACGGCGTGATTTCGGGCAGGCGGCGTTGGACTTCGCGATAGATGGCCTCGTCGCTATCCAGCTTTCCGCAGACTTCATGAATCAGGTGGTGGAACTTATCCTCTGGGTAGAGGTGGAAGACCACCTGTAGGAAGCGGAAGAAGGCGTCGCGCGATTCAGTGCGATCGAAGACGGTGTGGAATTCAGAGGCTAGTTTGGTCATTTTTGGGAGAGTAATAGGTGTTCCAGAGGACGTGCCGAAGGCGGTAGTCGGGATCGAGTCGGCGCTTCAATGCGAAGAGTTCGCGGGCGCGCGGATAGGCTCGGTGGAATTGATCGGGCGTCGCATGCGCCTGGTAGGGGAGGTAGTACGTACCGTTGAGGGCGATGGCGGCCTCGATTAGCTCGCGTGTCCAGACGGCCACGGCGCCGCGCGCGCTGGGGTTGGTGTCTTGTTTGTGATAAAGGACGAAGGCAAAGACCTCTTCGCGGGCCCAAGATAAGAGCGTGCCGGGGTCGGGTAGGGCGTGCCGGATGGAGACGTTGAGGATCTTGACATGATGGCGACGAAGAATCTCCGTCAGGATGTCGGCGTAAGCATCGAAATTACGAACGGGAATAAAGTATTCCTGCAGTACGTAGGTGTCGTCGCGCCGAGATTTTGGCTCGAGTTCGGCAACGTCGTAGCCGGCCTCATAGTTACGCCAATACACACGGTTGCGAAAGAAGAAGACCGGGTCGAACATGTGTTCACGGCGCCAGTGGCCGCCCGGGGTCTCGGTATAGGCCCAGATGAAGTAGCGCATGACCGGGTACGCGTCATTCAAGGGCATCAGTCTCGTGGGGGTCGTCGGCTTTCGATCGGTCTTCCGCCAAGTGACGGAGTTAATCCGCCGATAGTCCGGCGGGTACATGTCGCCGTTGTGCAGTACGGTGAGCGGGTCATCGCGGACTTCCGCCTGGAAATGTTTAACGTAGTCGGTCCGCGCCAGCTTACGGTCGGTGCATTCGATGGCGGTGTTGTCGGCGAGATCTAGTTCAACTTCAACGATGATGCCGATAGCGCCGTAGCCCCCAATCGCGGCGAAGAAAATCTCAGAGTTTTCGGTCCGGCTAGCGCGATGAACGCTGCCGTCCGCCAGCATTACGTCCACCCAGCGAACAGAAAGCACGGCCGGGCCGAAACCGATATAACGCCCATGGGCATTGACGCTCAAGGCTCCGCCGACGGTGAAGTTGGCGTAGGTCTGCATGATTTTCACGCTAAGCCCGTGCGGGTCGATGTAGCGTTGAATGTCGCACCAGCGGGCGCCCGCCTGCACGCGGATCCACTTCTGTTCGCGCGAGAAATTGGTGATGGCATTAAGGCCGCGAAGATCGAGATGCAGGCTGCCGGGGCTGGCGGTCTGGCCGCCCATGCTGAATCGTCCACCGCCGACTGAAATGGGCCCCTTGGACGCGCTTAAGATTTTACGTAAGGCCTCAAGGGTGGTTGGTCGTTCCACTTTGTCGACGACGACGGGGTGCAGCTGCGTGACTTCGTTAATGACCACACCGCTGCCATCAGCGGAGGGTTGGCCTTCGTCGTTCTTTAGGTAGTCCTCGGACATACCTCTGGCCGCTCCGTGGTTATTCGTGACGGCCTGACCGCCCTTGACTAGAAGTTGCCAGCCGAGCCACAGGAGGCCGAGCACCGGAATAAGTATGGCGAGCAGCCACCAGCCGCTCCTTCCGCTGTCGTGGAGGCGTTTGGTTGAGGTTGCGAGTAAGCACCAGATAAGCAGCGGCGAGAGTAACCACGGCGTTAGCTCGCCGAGAATCTTACCCATGCCTTGATCCAAGAGGTAGAATGCCGCCGCCAGCAGCAGCAAGCAGTGCAGGTATTGCATCCGGCCAAGCCGACCACGCCGGGTGAAGAGCATGTAGGTAAGCGGAATCTTTTGGGGCAGAGAGGGCATGGACTTCAGGGTTTGGCGGGGTAGCCAAAGGGTGGGGTGTGGCGATGTTAGGTGCGGGCTCCTTGTTTAACACGGTTAATCGGGGATTTGTTTTGTCAGCTGCGTGGCAGGGGATGGCTTGGCTGTCCGGCGGGCCTTTCTAGATTATACCTTCTAAATCGAAGAAGGGTTAATCGATAAGTGTGATGGGGCTTATCGGCCCACCCGATGCGAATCCCCATCTAGGCGTGGGACGCCGTCCCCTGGACTTGCCTGCGGCGGGTGCCTGGTCATGGTCGACCCACTCCCTCGCCTTATGCGTCTACTCGCTTGCCTACTCGCCCTTGTCGCATTCGCCGAAGACAGGAGGCCCG
This sequence comes from uncultured Opitutia bacterium, assembly GCA_903889525.1. Lineage (GTDB taxonomy): Bacteria > Verrucomicrobiota > Verrucomicrobiia > Opitutales > UBA953 > UBA953. The sequence goes on from CAISXT010000093.1 coordinate 3,106, forward strand.
CCCTCGGCCACGGTAGCCTGCGCTATTTGGCAGACCTGAACTGGGCTAAAGCCGATCCGGCGGTCGCGCCGATCGTCAACGCGCACGCGCTTGCCGAGGATAAGGCCGGTCGCATCTATCTCGTCACCGACCACCCGAAGAACGACTTCATCGTCTTTGAGAAGGATGGCCGCTATGTCCGCTCTATCAGCACCGGTCTCGGCGGCGGGCACGGCCTGGAGATCTTCGAAAAGGACGGCGTGGAATACCTCGTGCACGTTGACTCCGGCTGGCACATGGCGGCAGAGGGCTGGAATCCTTCCGCGGTGGAAGGTCGGATCACGCTGCTGACGACCGACGGTAAGGTCGTGCGCAAGTTTCCGACGCCGAAGGAGCTCGGGTTAAGCGATGGCAAGTTCATGCCTTGCGCGGTCGCTTGGACTCCCGCCGGAACTTTGCTTGTCGCCGACGGTTACGGATCGAACTTCATCTACGAGTTC
>CAISXT010000094.1 GCA_903889525.1 uncultured Opitutia bacterium
CCCGCCAAGTTCACGGCGCCTAAGCGATGCCTTCCGAGCTCGCCCAGACTTTCAAGGACTTCGGTCCGTGGGACTGGGCCTGCATCATCGCCAACTTCAGCTTAGGATTCGGAGGTATCTTCGCCCTAAAGTGCTGGCGCCAGATGCCGGATACCGCGGCTCCTAGGAATAGCTCAACGATTGATGCCAGCATTAGCCTTGGGGCGGCCCTGATTGCTTTCGCAGTGATCTTCCCGCGCACGTTGCAACTCGTCGCAGGAGCTTTTTCCACCACCTTCGGTATCTCCCAAGCATATATCTTCGTCGCAGCTTTTGTCGGACAACTCACCGCGGCGGGCGCACTCATCACCGTCGGGGCATTCAATGGGGGGACGCTACACCTGGCCCCGACTGACCTATCGGTAGGGCCCAGCGACAGCGACTTCACGCGCGCACTCAAATCATTCTCCCTGCCGCGGCTTTTACTGGTCTTCCTGTGTATCCTCGCCCTCGGAATAGGCTGCGCGCTTCTCTGGAAGGGCGTCCATGCCGTGTGGGAACAGCTCTTCCTGCATGGCTGGGCGGGCCAACCTCCGGCCGACGAGCCGCAGGATATCGTCAATTCCGTGCTCAAGACGGATGTCGGCACTTGGCGCTTCGCGACCATCACCTTGGCGGTAGCCGTCGGCGCTCCGATTATGGAGGAACTCGCCTTCCGCGGCATGCTCTACCCGGGGGCACGCCAACTCGTGAGCGGAATCGCTCCGGCGCCAACCGCTCGCTGGATTGCCGTGATTCTGACTGGGGTCGTCTTCAGCGCGGCCCACCTGAGCCCTTCCGCCGCTATCCCCCTCTTTGCCTTCGGCGCCTTTATGTGCCTAGTCCGCGATCGCTACGGCCTGCTGGTCTGCATGGGCGCCCACGCGTCGTTCAATCTTTGGAACTTAGTCTGGTTGAAACTCGCCCCGAACGCCTCCAACCTCTGAGGCCATGGGCGCCCTCACCACTCTCGCGGACCGCTCGGTCGCCAAGTTGGCCGAGGAGGAAATCATCCGCCGTGTGGTACTCGCGCTTGCCGAAGCCGCCCCACCCTTTCCCGAAGGCCCAGGCGGCGATTGTGCCCACCTCCCCGTCACGGGTGGCCGCGCTTTCCGCGCTAGCACCATCGACTCGGTGATTCTTGGGCGTCATTTCGACGCGGCCTGCGATGGCATCCGCGCGGGCACGAAGTTAGTGAACCGTAATCTCAGTGATCTTGCGGCCGCGGGGGCTACGCCGTCCGACGCCTTACTCTCGCTCGTCCTAGGACCGGATGTCGACGCCACCTGGATTGAAGATTTCGCCCACGGCGCCGGACGCGCCGCGGCTAAAGCGGGCCTCCGCATTGTCGGGGGCGACATTTGTCGGGGCAACCCCGGCTCCTTCATCGGCACGCTCGCCGTGCAAGGCTTCGCTCACCGCGTACTGACGCGCAAGATGTGCCGCGCAGGGGATGTGCTCTTTGTCACCGGACAGCTTGGCGGTTCGCTCTACGGTAAGCATCTCGATTTCTCCCCGCGCCTTGCCGAGGGCGAATGGCTCTGCGGACACGGTGAAGTCACCGCTTGCACCGACCTTTCGGACGGCCTCGCCAAAGACCTGCCCGGCTTGCTCGGAACGAAGTTTGACGGACGGATTAACGTCGCTGGCCTGCCGGTCGCCGAGGCGGCGACGGCCCTTGCCAAATCCGACGGAAAGCCCGCGCTCGAACACGCCCTGCAAGACGGTGAAGACTACGAGTTACTTTTCAGTGTGAGTGCCGAACGGGCTGACCTCATTGAGGCCAACTTCCGCAAAGCATTCCCAAAGACCCTACTGACCCGCATTGGTGTGGTTGAAAGCGGCACCGGGCTCGCCCGCGACCTCGCAGACGGTCAGCCGCTAAAAGCGCGCGGCTTCAGTCACTTCGCCTAATCAGAGCGCTTGGCGGCGCGGAGTTCGACCTTCGTCGACTTCGATATAATCAAACATCGTGTCTACGCCGGCCTCGGCGGTCAGTCCGTTCTCCTTCAAGCGCCGGACGAGTACCTCGTTCGCCTCATCGCGCCAGCCGCGCTTGGTCATGAAACCATTCCAGATCTCGATATCGTTCGTGGAAATCTTCCGACCTACGGATTCAGCCCAAGCGAGGATTTCATCCTGCGTCGCGGCTGGATGCTGCAGGACCCACACGCGAAGCTCGTCATATTTAATGCCGAGGTATTGGCAGCACCGGTCATCGAAGGCCTTGCCGAGATTATTGACGAAATCTGCATGCAGCTGCCCCGCGGCATGCAGGCGAATCTTCGAGACCAAGCGAGGGAGATAAACAAAGCCGCGGACGGCTTCATAGGGGCTGAGGAGACCAGGGACGAGGGGCATGGAAGGGAAGACAGATGAAAGATGACCGATGACGGATGGCAGAGGAAAGACAAAACCCCGAACCCCTTCCACCCGCCACCCGGGAATAAGTGTCTCTGCTTCGCAGCCTGCCCGCATGCCAGCAGCTCCCCTCTCATCTGCCTCTTCCGGCCCTCATGCCCTCCATCCCTCCAGTCCTCCATTACCTTGCCCTCTGGGCGACCTTCGCTCTTTCTAACCCTACCCCCTTACCCCGTATGCGTCTCCCGCTCTGGCTCCTCTCGTTTGGCTTGGTCACCTTGGCCCTGGCGGCCGACTACACCTC
>CAISXT010000095.1 GCA_903889525.1 uncultured Opitutia bacterium
CCGGAGGCCTTATTCGAGGCCGAAGGCTTTACCTACCACCCGGCGACGGTGGCGGTCTAATCACGCCGTCCAGGCGTCGCGACCGAGCAGCTGCGAGCAGAGGCGGTGCGCCGACCAGAAACCGTCTTCGTGGAAGCCGTAACGCTGCCACGCACCGGTGAAATGCACCCGCGCCCCAGGCCGAGCGTTGAGCCCAGGAATCTCCGCCTGGGCCGCGACGGCTTCCAGCGAGAAGAGGGGATGCTCGACGGGGATCTGGCGGATAATCTTGGCGGGGTCGACCTGCTCGGGGTGATTAATCGTGACGACGAAATCCCCTTTATCTGTCAGGCCTTGCAGGGAATTCATCCAGTAATGCGTCGAGGTGGCGAGACCGCCGTCCTTGGCCCAGGTGCGGTAATTCCACGATGAACGGGCCTTGGTCGCCTGGGGCAGGGGCGACATGTCGGTGTGCACCACGGCCATATTTTGATGGTAACCGAAGGCGCCGAGTAGTCGGCGCTCTTCGGCCTCAGCGTCCGCCAGCAAGCGGAGGCTGATGTCCGCATGGGTGGCCAGGATAACTCGGTCAAAACGCTCTTCGCCGGCGACCGAGGTGACCACGACTTTTTCGCCGTCACGACGTACGGCGCGGACGCCTTGGCCGAAACGAAAGTCGGCCGGGTATTTTCGCAGGAGGGCTTCGACGTAAGTCCGGGAGCCGCCTTCGAGGGTCAGCCACCGATGCTGGGTATCAAGGCCCAGGAAGCCGTGGTTATGAAAGAAGCGCATGAGCGCCGCGGCGGGGAAGCCGAGCATCTTGTCCGCGGGGGTCGACCACACGGCCGCGGACATGGGGATGAGGTATAAGTTCAGAAAATCCTCGCCGAGGCCTTTCTGGGCGCACCAGTCGCGCAGCGAAGTGGTCTCCGCCGCGGGGGTCTGCCATTCGGTCTTGGCGAGGGTGTTGAACTTATTGATCTGCAGCAGGAGCTTCCAGAAGCGTAGGCTGAACAGGTTTTTCCGCTGGGCGAAAAGGTGGTCGAGCGACGTGCCGCACCATTCGAGCCCCGTGGGGTCGTGGCGCACCGCAAAGGACATCGAGGTGGGCTTGGGCTTCACGCCGAGTTCTTTGAAAAGCCGACAGAGGTGAGGGTAGGTGACCTCGTTGAATACCATGAACCCAGTGTCCATGGGCAGCGCGCGTCCGGTCCCTGGCTCGACCACGTCAATGGTGTGCGCGTGGCCTCCGGGCCGGGCATCTTGGTCGAAGACGGTGAGGTCGTGGTGCGCGGAGAGGAACCGCAGGCAACCTAGCCCACCGATCCCAGAGCCGATGATGGCGATGCGTTCACGCACGCTGCGCCGCGGCTTCAGCCTTCGTCCGCTCGGCTTCGGCGTAGACGGAGTCCGGCACGCCTTTGAGTCCCCAAATTAGCCCGGTCCATGAAAGCACCTTCAGGCCATAGTAAGTCGGGTCGAACTCCCACCAATAGAAGCCTTGCTTGGTCGTGGCTTGGTAGCGGTGGTGATTATTATGCCAGCCTTCGCCCAAGGTGATGAGCGTGAGGATGAGCGAGTTGCGTGATTCGTCGCCGGTGGTCTTGAAGCGCTTGGAGCCGAAGACGTGCGCGAGCGAGTTGATGCAGCCGGTGCCGTGGAAAAGCACGACGGTGGAGACAACGCCCCAGACAAGCATCTGGGCCCCGGTAGTGTTGTAGCCGTGGGCCGCCAGCCACGCGCCCACTCCGTAGAGGCCGCCTCCCGCGAGCAAGGGGATGAAGATGTCGAAACGATTCAAGAACACGAGCTCGGGGTATTTCGCGAGGTCGGTGATCTTGCTGTAGTCGGTGGGGAAGTTCTTCTTCGAAGTGATCCAGCCGATGTGCGACCACCAAAAGCCGTCGACCACAGGTGAATGCTTATCCTCTTCTTCGTCGGAATGGAGATGGTGGTGTCGATGCGTGCACGCCCACCACAGGGCGCCGCGTTGCACCGCCGTGCCGGTCCAGATGGCCATCACGAATTGAAATGCCCGCGAGGTGGAGTAGGTCTTATGCGAGAAGTAGCGGTGCAGGAAGCCGGTGATCGCGAACATCCGGAAGAAGTAAAGGCCGACAGCCGTCCAGACGGCGATCGGGCTGGCGCCGACCCAGATGACCCCCAGGCATCCTAGGTGCAGGATAATAAAGGGGATACAGCGAACCCAATCGACCCGCTTAGGGCCTTGCTGGAGGACGGCGAGCCCCTCCGGGATATAGTCGGTATCAAACCAGCGAATCAGAGCTCGGAAAAAGCCGCTTTTAGGCGGAGAAGAGAGGGGGGCGGACATCTGCCCGGGAGTTAGATAGGGACTGCGAAGTTCGCAACTGCTTTGACGCTTTTCTCTCCCCCCGCCAGATTTTAGGCTGGTTAGACAAATTCCCCCGCCCGCCACGCTCTTCTTATAACAACGTAATGTCCGATGCCCACGCCGATCAGGATTGGCGGGCCTGGTTCGCCGAAAACGGCGCCCGGCTCCGGCTCATTGCGCGCCAATGGACCCGGAGTGAGGCCGATGCCGACGATGTCGTGCAGGAGGCATTTGTACGCTTCTGGAAACATCAACGTCACCTTCCTGGCAATCCGAACGCCCTCGTGGTGACTTCGATTCGCCGCGCGGCCCTGGATTTGCTGCGCCGCTCAGATCGCCGCTCCGTCCGGGAGCAAGCCGTCGGCGCGGACATGGAGACGGTGTCCTGGTTCGAGCCCGAAGCCGACCCGCGCCTGCAGTCCTTAGCTGATTCACTCAAGCTGCTCCCACCCGAACAGCGCGAGGTGGTGGTGCTCAAGGTCTGGGGTGACCTGACTTTTGATCAGATCGGCGAACAATTTTCGATTTCTCCAAACACCGCGGCCTCGCGGTGGCGCTATGCCATGGAGGCCCTGCGCAAACACATCACCGTCCGCACCCATGACTGACCCCGACCACGATCTCGAACAGGCCCTCGCCGCTCTCCGCCCGCGTCCGCCCGGACCGGCCGTACTCGCGCGCCTCGCCCGCGACCTCGATGCACCGGTCTCTGCGCACGGCCCAATCATCGCCTGGTCCGCGGGTCTCGCCGCGCTCGCCGCGGTGTTCGTGGCCGCTTTCCTTTTCCTGGGCTTCCGGGGCGAGGTTGAGGCTCCTTCGTATCAATTGGTCCGGGCCGATCAGTCCCCGGCGGATGTGCAATTCTACCGCCCAGTGCGACTCGACGATGGTTCCTTCGTCCGCCCGGTCCGCGTGCGCTGGGATGATACGACCCGCTGGGAAGATCCCCGCAGCAATACCCGCCTGATCAATTACCGCCCGAATGATCAGTTCGCCCTCCTGCCGCTCGAGACCAACTGAACAAATCCGCCCGCCCGCGCCGCTCACTCTAAAATAAACTTATGAATACGTTCCGCCAGATTCCCCTGCACATGCTCCTGCTCGCCGGCCTCGTCGCTCCGCTCTCCGCGGAGCCGAAGGCCTCCTCCGGCCCCCGCGTCACGGCCTCCTCGGAAGCCGTCGCCTACGCGGGCTTGAATGTCGGTAGCCGCGCTGCGCAAGCCGTCGCCGGTCTCGCCGACGGCGTGGGCGTGCAGGTCGGCTTCATCGATCCGTCCGGCCCTTCGTTCGGTAAGGTCGAAGAGGGTGATATCCTCACGCGGCTCGACGACCAAGTGCTTTTCAATGCCGAGCAGTTCCGCGCCTTGGTGCGCACGCACCAGCCGGGTGATAAGGTGAAGCTCACCCTCCTGCGCGGCGCGGAGCCGCAGTTAATCGAACTGAAACTCGGCACGCGCCAAGTCGCCCGGTCCGAAGCCCCCGCCTTGCGTAAGGATGCCAGCCCGCAAGCGAACAGCGCCGCCAAGGCCGCCGCTCCCGGTCGGAGTCGCGTGATCATCAATGGTAATGCCATCGAGATCGACCCCAACGGCTCCGCGGTGCAGGTCGGGCCTAGTCAGGCCATCACGATCGGCCCCGATGCTTTTCAGGGCTTACCTCCTGGCATTCGCAAGCAACTTGAGGACCTCGGCTTCTCTCCTGGTCTAATGCCGTCCGCCCCCGCTCCGCGCGCCCGCGCTCAGGCCTCCGCCGCCGATGCGTTGGCCGCCGTCCCACCCACGGGTTCGTCCTCCTCCCATTCGTTCTCGTTCAGTTTCGGCAACGGCGCATCGTCGACTTCCAACTCGGTCGCCTCCGATGGCGAAGGCACGGTTTCGCTGGAGACGAAAGACGGCAAGAAGCACGCGGTGATTAAGGATACCGACGGCAAGACGCTCTTCGATGGCGAGGTGACCACGCCAGAGCAGTTGAAGGCGATGCCCCCGGATCTCCGCCGCCGCCTGAAAATCGTGGAGGGTAAGGGCTTCTCAATTCCAGGCTTCCCGCTTTCCCCGTCGCCGTCGCCTAAAATGACGCCCGCCGAGGAACCTCAGAAGAAGTTTGATCCGAAGCAGGGTGCCTGAGGCTTCCGTCTTAAGATAAATAAAAAAGGCCTCCCGTCACGGAGGCCTTTGGTTGTCGGCTTATTTAGGGGCGCCTTCTTTCGGCGCGCCTTCGGGGGGCGGGCCATCCGGCCGCGGGCCGCCAAAGAGGCCACCGGGCGGCGGGCCTTTCTTGCCCTTACCTTTACCGCCGGGACCGCCTTGTCCGCCGAGGTTGGAGTGCGGGTCCATGTTGCGCTTACTGAAGGAAGGGTCGGGCGTGCCCTTGAACTTACGCGGGATGAAGGGGTAATCCTCGGTGAGCACATAGTAATAAGTGCCCTTAGGGAATTCCGGCGTGAGCCCCGTGCGCCCGCCAAACTCGTCGAGGTCGCCCAAGCCGGCGACATATTCGTAATCGAGACCAAAGGCGCCATCGGGCTTACCGGTCGGGCTTTCCTTGCCGTCGCCCCCGCGCTCGGCGGTCTTCAAGCGATAGCTGCTCTTCATGACCTTGAGGGGGCTCTTGGGGTCAGCGGGGTCCGTGGGTGCTAGGATGGCGTAGACGGGGAAGCCGTCCGCGGCCCAGCCGACATGCGTCATTTTCTTTTCGCCGCCAGAGAGTCGCTCCACGAGTAGGGTGGGGAGGCCGTGGTAATGGTAGGCGCCGTTGGGCTGCACATGGCCATGATTCTGGTCGAGCCCGAGGCCGGTCTTAATCCTCGGTGTGGTACCCATCTCGGTGTTACTCATGAGCGCCTCGTAGTGCCAGGGGTTGCTACGGTCGCCGTCGTTATAGACTTCGGCGGTGCCCGGATCGAAGACCACGCCGTTCAGGGCGACGCCCCAAGCCGACATCATCCGCCCGGTCGCGCCCCCTTCGAGTGGCTTGGGGTTGGCTGGCACTTCGAGGTGATACTTCTGCTCGGAGATGGCGTTGGGGTTCCCGCGGTTCGGGAACTTGGAGACTTTATGGTCCGGGATACCGTTCGATTCGATGATGCGCTTCTCACCTTTGACGGTGATGGTGACTTTGTTCTGGGCGGGCGGCTGGGCGTCCGCGGGATTCAACGCCGGACCTTTGGCGGTTTCAGCCCCGACCAGGTTGGCGGCGAGGCTCCCGAGGAGGATGGTAATGAGGGAACGTACGGGGGTCATGGGATTCGACTCATATGTTAGCAAATCACCCCTTAAGGGAAGATTAAGCGGGTCTGGAGGTTTGCTTTTTCGCCCCCTGCCTGTCTTTTTAGCACCATGGTTTCCACGACTGAACTCCTTTCCCGCGGTGTTGCCGCGCTGAACGCCCTCGCCACGGTTTTCCTGCTCATCGGTGTCTTCCGCATCAAGGCCGGGGATCGGGCCGGCCACGGTAAGGCGATGGGCTGGGCGGTGGTCACCTCCGCCCTCTTTCTGGCCCTTTACTTGGCCTCGAAGGTCCACCTGTGGGTCGCCCTGCATAAGACCAACGTGCTCTACCGCCCGGAGGTCGGCCTGACTTGGGACAAGCTCCTGTATTACATCATCCTCTTCCCGCACATCCTGCTCGCCATCCTGGTCACCCCCTTCGTCCTCCGCGCCGTCTGGCTCGCCAAGCAGGATCGCCTCGCGGAGCACAAGCAACTCGTCCGCTGGGTCTTCCCGGTCTGGCTCTATGTGTCCGTCACGGGCGTCATCGTCTGGGGCTTCATGGAGTTCAGCGGTTCGCTGGCGGCCGCCGCTCAGCAGGCGGTGAAGTGAGTCGGTGATTTTCCCCTCGCCCCGTAGTTAATTTCTGCTTTCACTCCGGGCGTCGTCATGGAAAGCGAGCCGCAGTCCCGAAACCCTCAGACGGAGAAGCTATTCCTGTGGGCCTCGTTCATTGCTTTCTGCTCGGTCGTCGCTTTGACGTGGTCAACTTATGGTGATGAGGCCGAGCGCCTCCAAGCCCTCCGCGCCAGTGAGCGCCAGAAAGAGAAGGCTTACACTGCCATCGAGCGCACGCGCGATCAGACGGGCCGCTACCTTGATCGTTTTAGCCGCGACCCAGAATTCGTGCGCGACCAAGCTCGCGAACGCATGGGCGTCGCCGAGCCTGGTGAGATTGTGATTCGGATCGACGGTGCCCGTGGCCTCGCGGCCCCGAAGCCGGCGACGCCTGCTCCGCCCGCCTCCGCCTCCCGCTAAGCATCCTTGCTTGCCTGCCCACCGTTCCGCGGGCATTGCTTGCTCATGTCCGCACGGCAGAAAGCACAGGCAACCTGGGGCGGTCGGTTCTCCGCCGGCCCCGCTGAATTAATGCTCCGTTTCGGAGAATCCGTCTCTTTTGACCACCGTCTCTGGGCCCAAGATATTCGGGGCTCCCAGGCCCATGCCACGATGCTCGCCCAGGTGGGCATCCTGACCAAGCGGGAGCGCGATGCGATCCTCCGGGGTCTCAATGCCATCGCGAAGGAAATCGTCGCCGGTAAATTCAAGTGGAGCCGCGAACTCGAAGACGTGCACATGAACATCGAGAGCGCGCTGACGAAGCGCGTCCCGGCCGCCGCCAAACTCCATACGGCCCGCTCGCGTAACGACCAAGTCGCCACCGACGTCCGTCTCTGGATTAAGGATCAGTGCGATGCCGCTGATGCGGCCTTGGTGTCGCTGCTCAAGACTTTGGTGAAACTCGCCGCGGCCAATGCCGACGTCATCCTGCCGGGCTACACGCACCTGCAGCGCGCCCAGCCAGTCTCCGCCGCCCACCACCTGCTCGCCTACGCCGAGATGTTCGGTCGCGACCGCACGCGGCTCGCCGCCGCTAAGGCCTCGGCCAATTGGTGCCCACTAGGCTCCGGCGCCATCGCCGGCACGACCCTTCCGATCCGCCGCGAACTCACGGCGAAGCTGCTCGGCTTCGTCGACGCGAAGGGCCGCCCGCAGGTGACGACCAATTCGATGGATGCCGTCGCCGACCGCGATCCGGCCACGGAGTTCTGCTTCGCCGCAGCGCTCTGCGGCGTCCACCTCTCACGCCTGGCTGAGGACATGGTCCTCTGGTCCTCTGCGGAGTTCGGCTTCGCGCGCATGCCCGACGAGTTCTCGACGGGTTCCTCGCTGATGCCGCAGAAGCGTAACCCTGACTCGATGGAGCTCCTCCGGGGTAAGGCCGCCCGCTTCCAGGCTTCGCTCACCCACCTGCTCACGCTCACGAAGGGCCTGCCGCTCACGTATAATCGCGACCTGCAGGATGATAAGCCGCCGCTCTTCGACGCCGCGGATCAACTCATCCTCTCCGTCGCCGTGGCCGATGCCACGCTGGCAGGCACGAAGTTCCACCGGGCCCGTTGCCTTGCCGCCGCTTCGGATCCCGCGCTTCTCGCCACCGACCTCGCCGATTGGCTCGTCCGCAAGGGGATGCCTTTCCGCCACGCCCATCATGCGGTTGGCCGCCTCGTCGCCCTCGCTGAGAAATCCGGCGTGCCACTCGATAAGGTTTCCGATGCCGCTGCGTTGACCGCCGATAAGGCATTCACAAAGGGCTGGCGCGAAGTCTTCAGCTTGCAGCGTGGTTTCGCCGCGCGCGAGAATACGGGCATGCCCGGCCCCAAGGCCGTCGCCCGCGAGATCGCCCGCTGGCAGAAGTCGCTCCGCTAAGCGCGGATGGATATCGGTCTGCTTATCGGCTCCTGCCTGCTCGCGAGCCTCTCGCCCGGGCCGGCGGCGCTGTCGACGATCGAGACGTCCCTCCGCTACGGCCAGCGTCGTGCCTTCTGGCACACGCTGGGACTCGCGGTTGGCGAGACGCCGCACCTGTTCCTATCGCTCTTCGGCATGCTCTGGCTCACGCAGCATTTCCCGTCTGGCCACTTCCTCATCGCGGCCTCCGGGACGACCTACTTCCTGTACCTCGGCGCGACCCATTTATTGCGCCCGCGTTCGAGTCTACCCGAGGGTGCCGCCCTCGAGGCCGGCCCGCTGCGGCTTTTCTTCCGTGGCGCGTGGGTCAATTTCTCTAATCCGAAGACCATCCCTTGGATGATGTTCATCATCACGGCGGCAAAAGTTCCGTCGAACCGGTTCGCTTGGTCGACGACGGGTATCTTTCTGCTCTGCACCCTGGGCTCAGAATTATCCGTGATGACGTTCTATGCTTTTCTCGGTGATCGCTTGCGCGTGCACCTGAAGGATCCCGCCACGATTCGCATGGTCGACCGCGTGACGGGCGTGCTCTGGACGGTACTGGGCTTGGTGATGGCGCAGCTGGCGTATCAATTGCTCGAAGTCCTGCGTTAACCATTGGCCCGTGGGCTTGTAAGGTTCAGCGCGTAGGTGTAATTCATGGGCATGCCCCTGCTTCGTCTGCTCCGTTCGATCGCCCTTGCGCTCGGCTTCATCCTTCTTTCTGGCTGCGCCGCAACGTCGTCCGCCCCGAAGCGCATCGGTATCATCGGCCTCGATACCTCGCACGTCGTGGCGTTCACGACGGTCTTTAATAAGGGCCCGAAGAATCCTGCCGATGCGGCCAAGTTCGCCGGCTTCCGCGTGACGGCTGCCTTCGCCCAAGGCAGCAAAGACATCCCGGAGAGCACGGTGCACGTGCCCGACTACACGGCGAAGCTCGAGGCGATGGGCGTCAAGGTTTACGATTCAATCGAAAAGCTCTGCGCCGACGTCGACTTCGTAATGCTCGAGTCCAACGACGGCCGCGTCCACCTCGAGCAGGTGCTCCCGGTCTTTAAGTCCGGTAAGCCCGTCTTCATCGACAAGCCAATCGCGGGCTCGCTCGCCGATGTGATCCGCATTCAGGAAGCGGCTAAGAAAGCCGGCGCAGTTTACTTCTGCTCTTCCTCCCTCCGCTATGCCGCCAGCACGCAGGCGGTTGCTCAAGGTTCCATCGGTAAAGTGAAGTCGGCCATTGCGACCAGCCCGGCCAGCCTCGAGCCGCACCACCCTGATCTCTATTGGTACGGCGTCCACGGGTGCGAAAGCCTTTACACCGTCATGGGTACGGGCTGCATCTCGGTGAAGCGCGACAAGACTCCGGAAGGCATGATTCAGGTCACCGGCAATTGGGGCAACGGCCGCGTGGGTATCTTCCGCGAAGCCGACCGTAAAGCTAAGGGCGGACCCTACGGAGGCAAAGCCATCGGCGAAAAGGGTGAGGCCGATATCGGCAAGTTCGATGGCTACGAAGTCCTCCTCGTCTCCGTGGTGCAGATGTTCCGCACCGGCCAGGCACAGGTCAGCCCCGAGGAGACGCTCGAACTTTACGCCTTCATGGAAGCCGCCGATGAGAGCAAACGCCGCGGCGGCACTGAAGTGAAGCTCGCCGACGTCCTCGCGAAGGCTCGCACCGAAGTCGCGAAGGACAGGTAGAGGACTGAATCGATGGGTTGCCTTGGGTAGGGTCGGGACCGCGTCACGACATAGCTGACTCTGGGGTAGGGGCAGCACCGCGTGCTGCCCTAGTCTGCCTCCAGGGTAGGGGCGCCACTGCGTGGCGTCCTTGGGCGTACGGATGATGTAAGCTCAGATGACTCGCCCGACTCTCTGACGCTCTCCTCGCGAACGGACGCGACGCCGTCGCGCCCCTACCTTCTACCGCTTCTACCTTCAACAGGTAGGGACGGCTGTCCCCAGTCGTCCGTTCGCGGACAGATCCACGTATCTCTCACCGCTCAACGGCGGGCTCGGAGAGCCACGCCCTACCCAAGACATCTCCATTCCTCTGCATCGAGGTAGGGCGGGTTGTCCCTAACCCGCCGTTCGAGCCCGCAAAGAGAGGTCGTCGGCGCTTAACTAGGCTCGATCGAATCGCATGTCCGTCCGCGAACGGACGTGATGGCAATCGCGCCCCTACCTTAGCCCGTGGCCGCCGGATGGTGGCCGCAGGGTAGGGGCAGGACTACGTCATGCCCTTTTAATACTAAAGGGCGCGGCGTAGCCTCGCCCCTACCTTGGCGTTCACCGTTCGGCGAACGTGGATAGACAAAAGGCCGCCCGGGTAGTCAGCCCTACCTCACGATGCCTCTGCTTCGCAGCCGTTCACCATGCCAGCAGATCCCCGCGGCGCGACCGCGCCCCGCTTCACTCCGCAAACCCATACTCCCTCAACATCCTCGCGACTGCCTCCGATAGCACCGGGCGAATCGCCGTCGGTACGACCTTCTGCGCCTCAACGGTGCAATGAATATACCCGAGCTTGCGCTCGGCGTCGGCATCGCGTCCGGCGGCCTCGAGCCAGCGCTGCAGTACGGCCGCGGCCCTTGCCCACTCGGGCCAATCGCTATCC